>JAAYCY010000033.1 GCA_012729535.1 Methanomicrobiales archaeon
ACATCGATGAGAGCGTTGAGATTATTTTTTATCTCGTTAAAGTCACCACGATAATCTTCAGTGATTTTTGGAGGAATATCACCCTTGCTTATACGGTCAATATATTCTGCGGAAACATTAATTGGACTAATATAGGCATCCAAAATTTTATTCAGTCCAATAAACATATTACCATTATAACCTGGGTACTTCGTTGGATCAGCCCTTGCATCAAGTATTCCTTCTTCTGCAGAACGGATAAGGGCATTTAAGTCTTCCCCTCGCAATTTCATTATTTTTGTTATTGTATTCAAATTCTGAATGATTTTTTTAAACTCCCCTTGGAATTGGGATTCATCATTCATGTCAGGAAGTTTTCCCTCGGCAAAATCTGCAACGGCCCCTGATAATACTTTTACCGGGAAGGATATTGCTTCGATTCCCTTATCCATAGATTCGATGACTTCAGCAAAACCTCCTTTATATTTAGCAGAATCAACACGGAGGGTCAAGTCACCATTACTACAGGCAGTAGAAAACCGTGAGATATCTTTCTCCATCATTAAAAGAGATAACCTTAAATTATCAATACTTTCAGAAATGCTGGTTAATTTTCCAGGTAGTGCAGGCACATCAGTTTCAAAATCCCCTTTCTGGATTTTATGTATGGATGATTCAACCAAGGTCAGGTTGCCTTGATATAAGTCTAGTACGTTGTTAAACAGGGTAGCAATTTTTTTCCCAGAATCAGATAACTGTGATAATTCTACTCTTGTATCTGACAACCCGGATTTATGAAATTCAATGGTTTTCAATATATCAGATATGAGATCATCATCATTTTTTACATATTCATCATCATTTGTTCCCTGATTACCCATCATAATCCACCTCGATATACAAGAAATTTGTTAGTTCCAGAAAATATGTTATTATGCTATTTAAAGTGGATTGAAAAAATTTTTGCATAACATCTAAAAAAAATATACATAGTGGATCGCCTTAAGAAAAAAAGATTAACATTATCAATCCACTTATGAAAAATAGTTAAATTTTAAAAAAATTATACTTCTGAAACATCTTCCGCAGGATCCATAATCGGATTGTTTTCAAGAGAATTACTGACAAGGTAATTCTTTTCTTCATCCATGTTTATGGTCCAGTTTGCTTCAGGCATGTTCATCAGCTTTTCTTCTGTCTCCTCGGTCAGGGTTCCACTGGTCTTTTTACCAGTAAACGGACCCCATGTTCCATCTGAGTATGAGAATACACCTTCTAGTTCAGTATCATTAAGGAACGTTATCTCGATGACACCTAATGAATACGGTGGCTGGAAAGAAGGTTCTTCGAACCAGATACCATCAGTCATTACTGGCAGAGTTTCATTTTCTGCACTGAAATTGCCCTGAATATATCCCTGGTGATCACCATTCTGGTAGGAACCGCGAATAATGTCATCTCCAGTGAGTTTAAGGTTCATTTCACCTAGGAGATCTACATCCCATACACCAGTCACATCTTCCATTTGTGATCCATTTGCAAAGAAGACATAACCACCGTAATTCCATACATTATAACCAAAAGCAGGACCCCAAAACCCTCCAATTCTAGGACCTGGTGGTGGAGCTGCCACTACAGGAACAGGGCCGGGTCCAGTACTAACCATGCTTTGCTGCTGGCTAAAACTCGATGATGAACCACACCGTGTCCCCATAAATGGAGAGTATGTACAGCCAGATGAAGACTGATACTGGGTAGATGAACTCCACGCTACCAGAGCGGATACACTCATTGTCAGAGAGAGAACCAGGAAAACAACCAATACCATGAATACGGCTTTCCGCACCATACTTTTTGATAGTAACTATGTGTTAAAAATGTTGTGGATATTTTTTTCAATTAGACGGATTGAGCATATGCCGTCTGTGCTTCTTCTGTCTTGCCCATCGCATTAAGTACTGCTCCTAAATTTTTCCATGCAGACGAATAACCAGGATCTATAGATACTGCTTTTTCTAAAGTTTCAACCGATTCAGGAAATTTTCCAGCTAAAAACAATGCGTATCCTTTATTATTTAAAACAAAAGTATTTCCAGGGTCAATTTCAAGAGCTTTGTTATACATCATATCTGCATCGCTATAGTGGCCTGCGCGAGTGAGAATGTTCGCGGCTTTGTTCCATGCATCGGTGAGGGAGGGGTTGATATCTAAAGCTCTGTGGTATAAAGAGAGTGCAGTTTCAGTTTCTCCGGTTTTATCATATGCAAAAGCAATGTTTACCAGGGAATGAATATCCTGGTTGTCTATCTCAAGTGCTTTTTCAAAATAGGGTATCGATTCAGCATATTGTTCAAGATTTAACAGATAAATGTCCCCTATTGTTGACCATAATTCCGGATTGTCGGGATATACTTTCAGAATAGCATTAAGTACCGAAAAAGCCTCATCATAACGTTTTAATTCTCTTAAACTTAACGCCTTGTCTCGCCAGGCCTGGTAATTAGTAGGGGACAGAGCAATTGCTCTATCATAAGCCATAATGGCTCCATCATAATCTGAACTGCCCATTAATATTTTACCTTCTGTTACCCAGTCATTCGCGGTTACCGGTTCAAATCCCACACCAATATTTCTTAGATCTTCCGGAATTATCGACGGACCGGAATATTTCAGTGGATGTTCATCAATGTTTCCTGGCATCACAGAATAAGGAAGATCACAAATTCCATTACCATCCTGGTCCTGGCACATCTGAGAAAACCCTGAGCCTTTAGGATTTGTCCAGACATTCCCACCCAATATCGCACTACCAATTATGTTTGTACCTGGTGAAATTGATTCATTCCATATATAATTAGGATTTCCACCTTCCTGTAGGCGAACATTCTGATTGTTTTCAAAATAATTATCTGAAATCAGGTTTTGTTGATCTCTTCCAACTGCGTTTGTTATCAGGATACCTTCTGCGAGATTTCCTATAATAAGATTTTGAAGAATTTTGTTATGACCAGATGGTTGAAGCATTATACCAGTAACATCATTTCCAATAATTTCATTGTTTACCAGAGTGTTACGATCTGAATAGTAACAGTTAATTCCTCGAATATTTCTGATTAACCTGTTTTGGGAGATGATATTTTCAGAACTTTCATGAAGCAGAATACCTGATGGATTATTTAATTCACAGGTATTCAGATAAACGGTATTATTAAATGCAGAATACAGCGAAATGCCTCCATTTTTATTTTTAGCACAATAATTATCATCTATTCTAGAATTGGAAACACCATGATCCAGTTTTATTCCATCATAATGGTTCTCTGTTATGATGTTTTCAAGAACCTGGCACGATGAACTACCATCAAGAACAATCCCATACAGGCCGCTATGGACCGTATTCTTTTTAACAATCAAATCAGCAGTGTCTGCATCTGCTGTTACTGCAGCATAACCACTGCCTGAAATGGTATTTTCGTTAATGATACAATTGTGAACGTTGGATAAATCAATCCCCCGGGAATTATAAGGGAGTTCACAATTACTGATAATCATATTATCCGCCTGTTTTACTGAAATACCAGCGTAAGTCCCGGTGATACAAAGATTATTCAGAGTGATATTTGATAGAATCTCATTTTCAGGTGACCATATAAGAATCCCGGTCTGCAGGATCGGAACTGATGTTCCAAATTGTATTGCAATTCCTGATATCGTATGACCCGAACCATCAAATTCAATATCTGAACTCGCGATGGTGATTATCGATTCTGAAAAATCTACAATATCTTCGCCAAGTAAATATCTTCCAGGTTTTGACAGTACACATGATTCAGTAACAATGTATTCACTTGCAGGAGCAGGAGTTGCTGATGGAGTAATAACAAACCCGGGAGTTACATTGGTTTGGTTGCCTGGTGACAAACCCGGGGAAATCCCTTTTTCTTCAAGGTATTTATACATCGACAAGGCATCTGCCAGACCATGGCCAGATACCGTATCCCACCCTTCTTCTCCAAGGTCGTGAGAACTACTAAAAAGAGCATTGCGGATTTCTTCGGTTGATAAATTAGGATAGAGACACCTGATAAGTGCCAATAGTCCCCCAATGTGTGGGGCAGCAGCACTGGTTCCGGTAAATTTTTTCATGAAATTTCCAGAACCAGTAACATCTACATTATCCACTCCCGTAATATCAGGTTTTTTACGAATGTCAAGTGCCGGATTAGTTATTGTGACGTGACCCTGAGATGAAAATTTCTGAATATTCATGTTATCCGCAGAAATCGTAGCAACTGATATAACACCAGGTAATGCTGACCATCCAAAAATTGAATCATCTGGTATCAGAAAACTTTCATTTACACTTGCCTTCTCTTTGTCAACCATAAACAGCAATTCAAGCAATACCGGGTTTTTTCCACTTCCTTCTTTTGCTTTAACCCTGATTTCCGCCTTTTGTGTTTTATCACCAACATTCTGGTAATCTATCTTTTCAAACGGCTTTTCTTCACCAGTTTGTACTTTATTGGAGAGACTGACATCAGAATTGCTTTGTAAATCATATAAGAAAAGATCAAAGTCATTCGTGGCAGCATGGAATGGATCATCCCATTGTAGTACAACCTTTAATCGTGCTCCCGGATTTAGAATAACCGGAATTCCGGATGATCTATTAAAAGAATGAAAACCATCTCCTGAGTCATGAAACAAACCCTGATAATGAACATCAGCAAAATTGCCTGCTGCACTGACAATGATTATTTCGGGATGATCTTTTATGATTTCTTGTATTTCTGACGCTAAGTTACCATCTTCAAAATATGGAACTTCATAATTTCCTACATCTTCGACAATTATTGATGCCCCAGCCTTGATAAGATTTTGAAACGCTTCAATAAATTTATCATCTCTTCCACCTCCGAAATCATGATATACCAGGGTTGCATTTGGAACAATGTCATGAATAATCTCCATCATTGCAATTCCCTCGCTTCCCTTTCCATCCTTTAAAATTACTACATCACCGGGTAAATCCCCTGATTTTTGCGCCTCTGAAAGACCTTTAGCCCCGTTAGATATAACACCTACAATAATTCCAGAACCATCTGCTTCTGTGAGAATTCGTAATTCATCTGTTTTGAGAATTGCATCCCCGGCAGTAAGAACACTTCCCGCAGATGATACTGGATAACTACATAAAATAAAGAAAAATATCAGGAAAATCGATATAATAATATAATTTCGGTTCTTAAAAAAAGTAATATCAGGTTTCATTTTCAATCTCCCATGGTATCTCTATTCTCTATAATAAAGAACGTAATTATTGGTATTTAAATCAAAAAATTAATCGATTATTTAATAAAATATATAATATTTTTTATGATATTAAAATTACAATCAAATGTTACTAAAAATTAATTGTAATGCAATTTATAAAAAAATAATAGCGATTTGTTTTTTTAAAGCAATTCACCCAAAACATCACATTTTCCATCGTAATCACAATCTAAGCAGTATCCTTCATCACAATCTGGACAACTCAATACCGGGCATTCATATGGTAAGAAAGTACTTTGAGCGGTTTCATCTAGTCCTCCCGGACTTGGCACTGTCGATGTACTGCTTTGTGATACGGTAGATGCAATTATAGATGAAGAGCCTTGTGAAGGAGGAGGAGTGGGACTACTTATAGGAGAAACAGGAGAACCTGTTGACAAGGGATTTGTCAACAGAATCTGGCCAGACAATATATCATAGAAATCACCAGTAAATGGATTATAATAATACTGATTATATGCAATATTACCGTAAAGATCTGGTTGGGATAATATTATCAAAAATAATCCGGAATTAGGGCTATAAAAGTGTTGAAGCATTCTGTCAAATAACCAGGCTGAATTTGTTACCGGATCAAAAAAGGTAGCAGTATTTACATCAAGTATCCATGTTGAGGGGATTTGAGATACTGATGCACCGGTCTGTACACCCTGAGCTGGCTGACCTTGGGAAGGAGATGATATCGTTGTAACCGATGTTTTTGAAATACCCTTTGAAGAATCAAATGAAAGGGAACTCGATGAAGAGTATCCCCCGGGGCTGACTGAGTATGCATACACTCCAGAAATCAGGAAACCAAAGGTTGCTGCACAAACAACAACCAGAAATATTAGTCTTTTATTATTCATTCTCATCACCTAATACTAAATAACCGGGTTTAGACTGCTCGTATCCAGAGATAATGGTTCAATACCGGGTTCTAAACCCGACCATTCATCATTACAAATCCCATCCCTATCCGGATCATCACAATAATCAAATGTAATGCAATTTTCACCTTCCGAGCAATTGGTTATTATTAATTTATCAATATCACAATATCCGTCATGATTGCAATCCAGACAATATGTGCATTCCATTGATTCATTACAGGTTATGAGGTGACAATCTGTATCAGAACATAATCCATCCTTATCTTCATCAATGCAATAAACACATAATTCAGAATCTGAACATTCTATTACTTCAAATGGTCCTTTACCCGTTATATTAAGATAATAAATGGAAGCCTGTGCTTCTTCAGACAAACTTTCAGGAAGTGATCCACCAGAATGGTTTGACAGGATACGGTCTCTTTGGACAAGATCCTGAGCTTTTTCACTGATCCCACCAGCCGAATCAGCGATAAGATTACCTTCATTCTCATCACAGATACCGTTATTGTTACAATCATTACACTGTCCTGACGGGCAAGACTGACAAGGAACAAGGCATCCCTGGTTTTGAGTGGGAGATGGGGTAATCCCCTGACCTGTTATTCCGCTTTGTTGACTTTGTGTACCCGTTGCAATCACCGGTACTGAAGGATTTGCAGATGGAACATGTGTCGGGATGGATGTTGGAAGAGTGACTCCTGCAATCCCACCTGAATTTGTACCTCCACTTGCAGGGATCTCCTGTTGTCCTGTATTTATCACCGCTCCGGTCAGTGAATTATAAAGTCTCCTGCCAGCGATATCATAATAATAGAATCCTTCAACTTGTCCTTGTTGATTTCCCTTAATTATTAAAAACCAGCCTGCATTCGGAGAGATATAAACCATTAAAACCGGATCATAGATCCAACTCGTGGATGTTACCGGATCGAAGAAAACTCCTGATTGACTGGACCTGGTCCATTGAGGTGGTATTATCCTGTTACCATCATTTGCAATTGTTGCAACAACAGGCGTTGGTACAGGTGTCGGACTAGTAGTTCCCCCGGTCATTATCAGGGTATCTGAACTAAATTTAATACTGCTCGAGGATCCAAAATCCGAAGACATCGAACCCATTGACAGACCGTCAGTCATGCTCGTAAAGCCAATAATTCCAGGTAATGTGATATGGATTCCAGAAACAGTAAAACACAAACACAACATTATCAAGGAAGTATATGCCAAAATTATCATATTTTTTTTCATAATTTCCCTCTGTTTATTGGATAATTGGTTGATAAAAAATTATTGTTGAATATGATTCAGCAGATTGTAATCAGAATTTTTTCAATGCATTCTCCAGCTTTGTCATTATCACCAGATATTGCGTATACTAAAAAATTTCCAGATAATGAATCATGAGTATCAAATAATATGGTCTGTTCACCGATTATATCAAGGGGAGAAAGCCCGTGATTTGCAGTTATATATCCATCTGAATATTTCCGAATGATATCTGAAAACACTATATTTAAGGGTGCATTTCCCTGTAATGGAGTTATGTTGGTTCTATCTGTTACGGCACTAGTACTACCCCAGCACAATACGATAAATGCAAAAGAAATAACCAGGATAATTAATCGATAAGGAGTTTTCTCCATTATCAGCCCTCCTTAATATCTGATATGGTCAATAAAGACTGGTGAGAACTTAAACCTGTTCCTAAGAAAGATATTAAAAATTTATTGAGAAATCAAAACAATATTGAAGATTTTTCTTTCTTTTGTGCCCAGAGAGAAATAAAGTGCTGAAGGATAATTCCAACAAATGCACAGATTAAGCCCCCCAATGCCCCCTGTATAATATAAGCAACACCTAGTTCCTGAGTAACTGGAAATTGCTGCAGTCCAAGGTTAGAGAGAGTATAACTCATTCCACCAAAAGCTAGAACTCCAATTGCGCATATAAAATAGCAAAAAATTACTGCGCGTGAAAGACTTTCCCGTTCATAGAGAAAACTATCAATCATGGATCCCAATGATGTTGTAATTGCAGCAAGAGTAAACCATGCTACCGCCCCCCAGAGAAAAATTATTGCCATCGGGAATATGCCGGTTCCATCCCAATATTTTGTTAATGTGTTAGTTCCTTCCATAACACCAATAATTGCAAAAATTAATCCGGCTATGTACGTAACAAAGGAGAATCGTCCACGGTATAAGGTAGACCGAAGATCAATCACCTGAGTCCTGACAATATCATCGAGAGAAAAGCCCTTGTACAGGAGATATCCACCGATACAACCAGCAATAACCATCGTCGCAATTTCAGGCCGGTTTACTGCATAACTGATAGCATAAAGCATTAAGGTAAGACCGGGAAGGACCAGAACAATCTTTGAAATTTTTGGATCACTGACCAGTTTTTTTAAGATATAATATGTCCCTTCCAGGTTAGGCATCTGGGATACAACAACCCGTTGAACAGATGAAATAGTGATTTTCCCCTGGATAATAGGTAGAATATACTCATCTTCACCTCCGTCGGTAACAAGAATACATTGGTCACATCCCGTACTGGCAATAACTTCATCCAGTAACCGAGCAATCTTTCTGTCACCTTCAATAAAACGGAAATGATTTCCACCTATCACGGCAACCTCGGCATCCTCACCATCTTTAAGAAGTTTATCATATGTTGAGATAGCCTGAAAAATTGCATTCAAATCAGAGTCTTCTGGATCTGCCAGGGCTAGTGATATTGCTGCATTAAGACAGGCTTCTCTTCCAATAACAGGACTTTCAATAGATGATTTAAAACCTATATCATCATCCCGGTCTATATTGAGAACTAAAGTCCGGACAAAACCCATTACCAAGGTATTAGTTTCATCCCTATAAATGACTTCTTTGAAAAGATAAAAAAAGAGAACTGATATGGATTAAATAAGTTTAGAGCGCTGAAGGAGGAGCAGATCTTCAGTTGTAAGCTTCTCTCCTGCCTTAAACTGGGAGAAGATTTGTTCTGCTTCTTTTCTGACTTCCTTCTGCTCTTTTGTTGATCTAACCTTTTTGTTTTTCTTGCGAAGACCCCCAATTACCTTGTCATAGTCACGGAGTTCTTTCTGACAGGATATGAAGAGTTTATGTTCGTTGTCAGCTGCTTCCTGCGCTTCAACAAATTTTTTATGAGATTCGTCTGCACTTTCTCTTGATGCATCAGCCTTTCGGTAGCATTCAACCATCAGGTCATGATGTTTTTGTGCATCCTCTGCAAGTTGGGTCACATGATCGTGGATCTCAGATGCCTGTCTTCGAAGATCTTTGGCTGCGGTAATTTTTTCTCTGATTTCCTTATTTTGCTCAATCTCAGCTTCCTGTTCCCGTAATTGTTCTTTCAGAGCTTTGATTTTTTCGATGAGTTCACGTTCCTTTTCAGTAGTAAACACTTCGGTTTGCTGACGGAATTCAAGATGTTCTATCTGCTTGTGCAGTTCCTTGATACTCCGGCTTTTTATACCTCCATGTTCTTTCTTAAAGGCGTCAATTTCACCAAACAGAACATTAGCCTGTTCATTGAGCTCGTTACGCTTGTCCTTTAATTCCTGAACTTCCTTATTGAACTGATCACGAAGTTCCTTATGCTTTTGAGCTTCTTCAACACACTCACGGGTCTGGTTGTTTAAGGTATTACGCTCTCGTGCATACTGGCTGGCCTGAGCGTTATACTCATTTCTTTTATTTTTATGATCTTCAGATCCTGAGATAGTCACTTTTCTTTTATCAATCAGTTCATTTAACATCGTTAACCAATCCTCGCATAAAAAGGCACGTCTGGTATCCCCTACCGGTGCGAGAGATGGGACATACGTAAAAATAATTCGTAAATTGTACAAAAGGACGTGTGAAAACGGGCAGAATCAGAGATAGATATCGCTTCAGGATCCTCCCGGATACCTGCCACCCATGAGAGGTGGTATAACATTCATCTGTTCGACTACAGTTCTTGTTCGCTACACGATCCACGTATGTTCGACTCCCAATACCAAAAGGCTCTGAAACAAGAGACCTCCGTTCATTAAATCACGAAGGGATCCTGTGTGACCTTCTACTATTAAGAAGATAGCATTACGTTTAATAATTTCGCAGAAGAAGAAGAAGGGAAAAAATTATTGAAAGGTACTATGGCAGTTGTAAATGATATATTATGGACTTACATCCACATGATGTCAGGTCCGCTGGCATAATCAATTGCTGATGCAACCATCCTAGGTTTTATCCGTGCAATGTCCGGGGTTTTGGGATATCGGATCTGTTCTTCAATCCGATCAAGTTTCTCCCTGTACGGCTGTTTTGGTTTGGCGATGCTGTCGCCATTTTTAACACCGGTCATGATTGCGAGAACCCTGACTTTTCCCTCCATGTCATTACGGATGCGGGCTCCCCAGATAACATCGGCATGTGGATCAAGCTCATAGGTAAGAGAGGAAGCGATCTCTTCAGATTCTATAAGCGTGAGGTCACTACCGCCGGTAATGTGGATCAATGCCCCGGTAGCTCCGCGATAGTCAATGTCAAGCATTGGGTTTGAAAGACATTCACGGACAACACTTTCTGCTTTGTTCTGTTGCTTGGATTCTCCAACAAGCATAGTAGCTACTCCACCTTTGCTCATGATTGCACGAACATCAGCATAATCAATATTAATCAGTGATGCTTCTGTAATCGTTTCAGTAATACCCTTTACTGTCTCACCGATAAGCTGGTCCATTACAGAAAATGACTGTGCTAATGGAAGGTTTGGAACAAAACTTTTCAGCCGGTTATTATCAAGCAGGATTACGGAATCACAAGCTTTTGACATTGCTTCAAGACCATCTTCTGCTCTGATGAGCCTTGCTTTTTCAACATCAAATGGATATGATACCATACCAACAACAATTGCACCCTGTTC
This sequence comes from Methanomicrobiales archaeon, assembly GCA_012729535.1. Lineage (GTDB taxonomy): Archaea > Halobacteriota > Methanomicrobia > Methanomicrobiales > Methanospirillaceae > Methanospirillum. Next base: position 11,127 of record JAAYCY010000033.1, read on the forward strand.
CTTGGCAATCTGAGCAACCGCGGGGGCTGATCCTGTACCGGTTCCTCCTCCCATTCCAGCCGTGATAAAGCAGAGATCAACAGACTCAAGAAGATTTTCAAGTGTCGGTCGTGCCATCTCAGCTGCCTTTCTGCCTATCTCAGGATAACCTCCTGCACCAAGCCCCTTTGTAAGGCTCTTTCCAATAAGAATTCTCTTATCAGCCTGTATCATGTCCAGATGCTGTTTATCCGTATTGATGGCAATTGTTTCAGCGCCGGATACACCCATGTGGTGAAGCCGGTTGATTGTATTGTTTCCCGCCCCACCACAACCAATGATGACAATACGTGGCTGACCATCCATATCGTCTTCAAAACATTGAGAATTGTTCTTGAGTTCTTTTTCTCGTTCCGCGTTAATGACTGCGGCATTGATGATACTCTGCATACTTTTATCCCCCTCACGTCTAAAATGACAGTTGATCACTGTCGGCGAGCACTCTGTTTGCCCGCTTTTCGATGAGCATACGTACAGCATCCCTGATAGCCTCGGAGACGGTGGGAAATTCACCCGCCTCAACCATCTTCTCCAGCATCGTTATCTGCTGTTCAGGCAACCGGATGGTGATCCGCTTCATAATTTGTCCTCATGATCTGACATTTGTCGGTCATCTGTCTGTCACACGTCTGACGTAGAGGTGACCAAAGTCAGACACAACGAGATACACAGAATACACATTAAGAATAAATAAAGTTTTCGATATATTTCTTGACAGATAGAAATTTTCAAACACTCCGGTGAACATGAATAGGAAAGAGCTGATAGATGTATTACAAATCAGAACGACGTGCAGTCCATGGGGGAAGAGCTAAATATATTTCTCATAACGGTCAGAAAATTCTTGATTTCAGTGCGAGTATAAATCCATTTCCACCGAATATCAATCTTCAGGTTCCGGTTGACGCATTATACCAGTATCCTGACGATGACTATTCCTTATTAAAACAGGTGATTGCCCGGCACCACGGATGTTCATCAGATAATGTTACCGTTGGAAACGGATCTGTTGAAGTTATCAGAACACTCTGTCATACGATTTTAAAACCCGGAAAAACATTTTTTGCATCTTCACAAACATTTGCCGAATATGAATTATCTGCACGACTTGCTGGTGCAGAACCATCAGAACTGGACCAGGCAGATCTTGTCTTCATCTGCAATCCGGACAATCCATCAGGGAAACTTTTGACTCGAAATGAAATTGAAACTATTTGCATAGAAAGAACAAAAAAGGACAGTATTATTTGCATCGATGAAGCCTTCATCGACATGGCAGATCCAAATCAAACTGCTATTCCTCTTCAAAACTATGGAGTGTTTATCCTTCGTTCCCTAACGAAAAGTTTTGCAATACCAGGTATCAGGTTTGGATACGGCATTGGAAATCCTGAATTAATTGCATCAATGGAGGTGATGCGTCCACCCTGGACCGTAAATGCTCTTGCAGAATCAGTTACGATATCTGCTTTTTCTCATTATGATGAACTGAATTATTCACGATCACGGATAGAAGAGGAAAAGTCCAGATTAATAAAAGAGATACAAAAAAGTGGCTGGACATGTGAACCGGGAAGTGCAAATTATCTCCTTATTGACACACAATGGGATGCGCGTATCATTACAGAACTCTTCATGAAACAGAACATCCTGGTTCGTGACTGTACATCATTTAATTTGCCAAATTGTATACGAATTGCAATCAGAACTCCTGAAGAGAATAATCAATTAATCAAAGCCCTGGAGTCAGTCCATCAATGTATGCGCTGATATTGGCCGGAGGTAAAGCATCTCGTCTTTGTATGGGAGAAAAAGCACTGGTTCGTCTTTTTAATCGGCCTTTACTATCATACGTTATTGATTCAGTATTAAAAGCGAACCTTTCACCCTGTGTTGTTGTCACATCATATACACCATATACTACAAATTATTGCAGAATTCATGATATCCCCTGGATATGCACCGATGGAAAGGGCTATGTTGAAGATATCTGGCAGGCAGTTTTGGATATTTCGATATCAGGGCCTTTTCTAACCATATGCGCAGATCTTCCAGGAATTACCGCGGAAAATATTACCTTTGTATTAGATGAATACAAAAGGGCAAAATCTTCTGCATGTTCCGTGTGGACTCCATATATCCTGGACATCGAACACAATTGTATAAAAAAAATAGATGATAACAAGCAGGAATTGTTAGGAAAACCAGTAGGATTGAATATATTGCGAGGAGACCTTTACCAGGAGAATCAGGATGAAATTCAAATACTACTGGATGAGCCCTCCCTTACGCTCAATATCAATACCCAGGATGAACTAGTATTCGCTGAAAGGTTTTTTTCCAGTATTTTAAAAAATCCCTGACCTGCAACCAATCATCTTATAGCCCAACGTCCAACGTTTCTTGTATGAATGATTCCCGGGAAATAGAGCTTGTTGGGCATATCATTGACTCAGGGATCATGGAGCATGTCCTAGATTCCATCCTTGATATGGGTGGAGATTTTGAAATTTTGGAATTTAATGTTGGAAAAAAGAAAACTGATACAAGTTATGCACGAGTCCGGGTAAATGGGACGAATAGTGATAATCTTGATGCAATCATCAGTACATTGCACCGACATGGGGCACGGCTCATTGATTCAGATGATGTAACACTGGTTCCGGCTGAAGGTAACCGTATTGTGCCTAAAGGTTTTTATTCTACCACTAATTATCCCACACAAGTACGCATCAATAGCGAATGGATAAACGTTCAAAACATTGAGATGGATTGTCTGATTGTCGTATCTGCTGACAAAAAATCCGCTTGTGCTACTCCGATGTCAAAACTTGAAAGAGGTGATCTTGTTGTCATTAGCGAACATGGTGTAAAAATTCAACCTCCTGAACGCTCGCGATCACATGAAGAATTTGAATTCATGTGTGGATCTATCTCATCAGAGCGGCCAACCGTTACAACCATCAGAAAAATTGCAAAAGAGATACTTGATACTCATAAAAAAGGTCTGAAGATAGCTCTGGTGGGAGGTCCTGCTATTATTCACACCGGGGCTGATTCGGCAACTGCTTCAATGATCCGTGAAGGGTTTATTGACATTCTCTTTGCAGGGAATGCTCTTGCAACTCATGATGTAGAATATAATTTATATGGAACGTCTCTTGGAATGGATATCAGGACAGGAGAACTGGTATCAGCAGGTCATAAAAACCACCTGTATGCAATCAGTGAAATAATGAGGGCGGGGTCTCTCAAAAAGGCAGTGGACAACGGAGTTCTGAAATCTGGGATTATGTATGAATGCGTGAAGAATGACATTCCCTATGTCCTTGCAGGATCAATCCGTGATGATGGACCTCTTCCTGATGTAATTACAGATAGTATTGTTGCACAGGATGAAATGAGAAGGTATATTCCGGAAATTGGAATGGTCTTAATGATTGCAACAATGCTCCACTCTATCGCAGTAGGCAATTGTCTGCCATCTTATGTCCTTACCGTCTGCGTTGATATCAATCCCTCAACACTAACCAAATTAATGGATCGGGGAAGTTCACAGGCAATTGGGGTTGTCAGTGATGCCGGTGCATTCTTTCCCATGCTTCTTGACCAGGTACATATCCTACTAAAGAATTCAGAGTAGTCAATGGGTCAGGGGCATTGCCCAGGATATCTCTTCTTTCATGACATATTCCCATTCATTTTTACAGCCACAATTCATTTCAAGAACTGATTTCATAAGGTCCTGATCGGCACTAAGATTATAATCTCTGATAGCATCGAGGATGAGACCATCACATCTACCACAATTATGCGGGCCCCGTGTCTGTCCCCCACCAATTGGGTCACAGGTTACATGTACTTGCGAATTCGAAAGAGTAGAGGCAACACTCCATAAATATGGCGGCCTATACACCTGTTTTTTCCACAGTGTCTCCAGATGTGTATTTCTCTGGACAGTACATGGATTCATCGAAATTAATTCTGTAAATGGGATTATATCCTTTATCGATTGCGTCATATCCTGATATGCTTCTGATTCGGTAAGATAAGGGGGTTTATGCAGAAGATATGTTTTTACTTTAGCTCCCGATTTATGAATAATTTCTGAGGTTTTGATAAAATCAGAAAATAACAAACCTTTATCAATACACTTTTCTCTGATTCTATCAGATGTTGTTTCAAGTCCAATTGCTACATAAAAGTCAGCGGTCTCATTCCCATCCCGAAGACGTTCAACCATTTTTGATATCCTTTCTTCATCGATGTAATCACAACGGGATTCTACTATCAGGGTTTTTCCTTTAGATAACTCTATTACTTCATCTTGAATACATGTCGGAACTTCCTGAGGATCCAGAAAACTGCCGGATGTGTATAGTTTAATCACTTCAGGATTGTCTTTGCTGATTTTATCTTTTAACTTATGTAATTGTGCAGACATCAGCCTGATTAATTCAGGTTTTTCAATTCCTGAAAAACGTTCATGCCTGTACTGGCATATTTTACAACGGTTCCATGAACAACCTCCTGACCGTATAATGGCAGTAACACTGGGATGAATGACACCCTCTATCCGATCACTGCCGTTCCACATTGCAAGAGGTTCTTCAGGTCTTTTAATTTGTTTCATGAGTTATGATCCTGTGACTTCAATTTTTTTTATTGCTATTCAATGCACAGACCAACAATATATTAGGTTGTTGAGTTCCACAATATTGACCATCCCATTCCGAGGACATTGCCCATGAATAACCGATTTGTTCTATCTCTGATTATTTTTACTTTATTACTGTTATTTTGTATTCCTGTTGACGCATATTATCTTACAATTGATGCGCCATCGCAGGTTAAGGTTGGTGAACCAATACTAGTATCTGGATCAACGAATACCCCTCCTCCGGATAAGATTGATGTTGTTTTTTCCCAATCTGTCAATATTCCTGTTGAGATAGACAGGCAATCAATCGAGATCACCGAGAAGGGAGATGTCTCATTTAATGTTACATTTCAGACCACCGGACTAGAGAAAGGCAATTATAAGATTGAGGGTCTTTCACAGTCAAAACGTGATTTTTCTGGAGGTTCGCGATCACTGCGTGTAATTAAATTAGTAGACCGATCTGATCTAATTACTCTTCTCTCACCTACCTGGCAGGAATTTGAAAAAGAACTCAACATCGAGGCGAAAATAGCAGGATATACTGAGAATGCTATCCAAATGGAAATAAAGAAAGGAAATGAAACTCTTTTTGGTCCAGAGTCAGTACCCGTTTCTCATAGCGTCGTAAAATACCAACATCGAATCGTAGAACCTGGGTTATATGAAATATCTTTTTCAGATTACAATGGTTTTATTGGTACATATGAAATCGTAACAGAGGAAAAAGATCTGTATTCTCTGACCGGAGGCAAGTCGGTGATAATACCCACAGTAACTTCAGACTTGGCTATAAAACCTGCACTGGTTGGTGATGAAAAACCATCTGTTACCATGAAACCAGAAGTCTCTGATGACACCAAAGATATCGAAGAACAACCTCGTGGAATTACAGGAGTATCTTCAGGCGCAGAAGTTTCCCGAGATTCACCTGCCTACTTTATGATAACTACAAATGAAACTCCAATACTTATCCAGACATCTAAAAATTCAGATTTTGTAATGGAATATAAAACTTCGCCTGATGCAGCGATAATTAAGGTTAATGATGAAATTGGAAATGCACCAGAAACGGTAAAAATTAGTGAATCGGTTTCGGAAATATATCTGAAAGTATATCCTTATAGCTATAAATCAACTGATATGGTTACCGTCACTGCAGATACTGCAGAATCAATTTCTTTATCAGATACTGCAGCAAAAGCCTTTGGTGTACCCCCCCGATATGGAAACGATAAGAAATCCGGGAACGAGACACCCCTGCCATCATGGATAATTCTCGTAGCTCTCAGCGCTAGTATGATGGTGATTGCTGTAAAAAGAAGGTAAATTAACAGACACGGGGAACGGGATCTCCCACTGGTGGCTCAATAAACCGTTCTCCTCCTGCTCTGGTTTCCATTATAACTCCTTTTCCTTCAACCACCTTTCCAATAATCATTGCATCACGACCATACCGGTGATTTCGAAGTGCCTGTAATACTGCTTCTGTATCACCTGGAGGAACACCCATTACACATTTCCCTTCATTAGCAACTTCAAGGGGATCAATACCAAGTAGTTGTGATGCTGCCCTGACAGACTGACGAATAGGAATATCCTCTTCGTTTATACGGATCATTACTCCAGATTTTTTTGCCATTTCATTGATTGCACAGGCAAACCCTCCCCTGGTCGGATCTTTCATGGCGTGTATTTCTCCCTTCTGCATGGCATTATGCACCATACCTGACAGAGGAGCAACATCTGATATAATCTGGTCCTCAAAATCAAATTCTTCTCTGCTTGCAAGAACTGCAAACCCATGGTCCCCTAATGTTCCGGATACAATGATATTATCTCCAGGTCTTAACCCATTATCTCGGACAATAGTATCAGCAACTCCAATTCCGGCAGTATTTATTGCAATTTTATCTAAAGCACCTTTTTCAAGAACCTTTGTATCTCCGGTAACAAGCGATACATTCTCTTCATTCAAAGCTTTGTCCATTGAATCGACTATAGTTGACAGAGTATTAAAATCAAATCCTTCTTCAATAATAAGTCCGCATGATAAAGCAAGTGGTTTTCCACCCATCATTGCGATATCATTTATTGTTCCACAAACAGATATCCTTCCAATATCTCCTCCGGGGAAAAATAACGGACGAACAACATGTGAATCTGTAGTGAAAACAACCTGTTTATCACCAATAGGAATAACCGCACCATCGTCAAGAGATTCAAGCCCGATTCCACCTGCATTAGTATTTGATATACGTAAAAAGAGGTCTATTACCTCTCCCATTACTTCTCCACCGGCACCATGCATGAGAGATATCTTCATTTAATCAGTCTCCACTTCAATTCGAGTCACTACTATTTCTTTTCCTTTCTCAATCACTGGTAATTCTCCGCATTTCGGGCATACATAAATCTCGTTTCCCTCATAACCACATCTGCAACGGGTGAGGGGAGGCACAATAGTGCTAATTAATTTGGTATTCTGAAATAACGGTTCATCTTCAATAATCGTGTCAAACAAAAATTCAACCTGTTCTGGATTGATTATTGACAATTCTCCAAAATCTACGTAAATACTACTAATATATTTTGCATTATTTTCAATTGCTGCTTTTTTTGCTGTAACAACAATATCATACGCTATACTATATTCATGCATTACAAAAGAACTCCTATCAGACTGCAGTAATGTCCATCCAAGGTTTACCCGGAACCAAATTAAATGGTATGATATTATTGTCTGAATCTCTTCTTATCCACGCCGTCTTGTACGGTGACGATAGAGTAAAAATGATATTACTGGGATTATTATCAGGAGGATAATTACTGCACCAAAAATGTACCATGCATTTACATCAAAATATTCATTAAGCGCATATACTGAGAACCCGATAAGAAAACTAGACAACAGTGAACCTATTGTAATAGAACCAAATATCTCTACTGACTTTAATCCAAGCATTTTACCTATGATTGATCCAGACACCGATCCAGTACCCTGAAGTGGAAAAAAAACAAATAGAGCAAGTCCTACAACATATAAACGCTCCAGCCATTGATGTTTTCTGATTTGTGTTTCTCCTTTTTTCATAAGATATTGGATAAGGGTTCCAAGATAGGGAATGGAACACACCAGTTCAAAATTCCAGATCATAAACAGACAACATGCAATGTCAACTAAAACAATTGAAAGGCATACCACCTCAAAGGGAAATCCAAGAGCTATTGCCGCAGGAATGATACTTTCTTTACCAGCCGGAGGAACAAAATAAAGCAATAGCAATCCCCCAAGTTCAAGAGCCGAGGAATTATCATATAAGGTAAAAAGAATGGCAATTAAACAGATAACAAGAAGGAAGGGGACGCATATCCGAAGTATTCGACTGATAAATGGTGAGAACCATATCAGTCCTCCGGTGATATAACATCCTATAGGTTTAAGGTCTATCAAACAGGACTCCTTTTCCACTTATATATAGGTGATACCAGTGTTGTCCACATAGGTGCTTACTGCAATCTCAAGATTCAATGGACGTAATATTTGTGATAACCCCTCTTTTGAGAGATCAGTTATTACTGCAATTGAAGGCCCTACAGAGCTCATTCCAACAAATTCAAGACCTGTTTTTCTAAGTTTGTGCATATACTGGTATATCTCAAAGGAATGGTGCTCAATTTCCGCTCTTTTTGAACCTCTAAATTCAATTTCCCACATCACATCTCCCATCTTTTTTATTTCATTTTTATCCAGTGCAGGGATAAAATCCATCATGATAAGATATGCTTTTAGTTCTCTGTCACGATAATCCAGAGACCGTGCTTTATTCATAAGAAGGGAAAATTCCTCTTCACCCGCTGAAGATATTGATGATGGAGGAATTACAATGTGTACATTTTTTCCTTCTGCGAATGAGTGCTGATGAACAATTGTAAGGCTATCGCCGAGAATGGCCATTCCTCCACGAGTGCTAACAGCAGGACCTACCCCTGTTTCAAATCCATAGGCAATCAATCCTCCCTCAGTCTCTTCAACATAATTATTACCGATTAGAATTCTGAGTTGGTCAGGAGTGAGGGGATCTCCAAGAGAACGGTTTGCAGCATTTGCAAGAGCTGTGAGAATGGTACATGTTGAGCCAAGTCCAACATGTTTGTACTCATGATCTTTGGCTGTTACCTCAAATCCCCCGGTATATCCTACAGTCTTTGAAAAAACTTCTAGAAAATGCCTGATGATGGAGGGTCTTGAATAGTTAATTGTATAATTACCAGGTGTAGTTGATACTTCAACTTCTGCATATACCTTAATAGCAAATCCTATACCCCCTCCACCTGCACGTCCGGGAGCAAAACGGTTCATGTCAAGAACAGTTAGATGTATTCTTCCCGGTACTCTGGTTTTTACCGGTATATTCAATGGTAGTAATTTGTATTGTGCTTCAAATCCACAAGTATTAACAAATTCTCCTGGATTGAATGAATTAAATTCATATTCAACGAAGTCAAGGTCTCCTCCACGAATTTTTAAAATCGCCATCAGACATTCCTCCTGTCGAAAAAGATATTCTTACCCGTTACAGAAAGCGGAATACCATATGCACAAGTGCAATCAGGAAGCATCTGCAGAGACAGTGCTGCAACTCCTGCAGTAAACAATATCCGGTTATCAGCATTATGAATTTGCGCTGTTTTTGCCGCTGATCCTACAGCAATCCCTAGATCAGCCATTCTGATGACACAATTTGGACCTGAATAAAGTGATTTTACCGGATTATTATGAATTTTCTCTCGCATTTCCTTACAGGTAGAAAATCCACACCCCCCACAGTTAAGACCCAGATCTTCAGTTCCCCTGCATCCAATAAGAATACACACATTACTGTCCCTGATATTTTGTGCATCGCGCGGAAATGGTGGAATCCCTGTTTTTTTCCCAATCTCAATCATCTCGTCAGCAAGACGATGAAGGTCTTCATTGGCAATTATCCGTGTTTCAATTGTGTCTAATCCTTTGCCCTTTGGCGCTGTACGAGCGGAAACTACCATGAGTGATGCAATCATCATCATGCCTTCCTGTTCAGGATCCATAACCAGAATGTCCGGGTGAGTATATATCTTCACTGATTTACCTGACCCTGGTATGATGATTTATGTATGCAAGGATAGAATTGTAAGCCATTTCCGATCCTTTATACGCTTCCTGCCTTGCAGGATCAGGTTCGGCCATAGAACGGGTCTTCATCTCTTCATATTCTTTTAGAATAAAATTCATATAGATGAATAAATCATCACTGTCATAGCCAAACCTTTCAAGAGCGAGACCGCATGCCCGGTCCCAACCTTGTTTGGCAAAGGATGAGAGATTATATTTTGTAGGCGAATGCTTCATTTCTATAAGCATTTCAAGCATTTCGTCCCGGCTGATAGCTCCTTTATGTTCACGGAATTGTGATGTGACTTTTTTAAAGAATTCACTCCATTCTTCAATCCATCTTTGCTGAATTTTTTTAGGATAATCTTCATCAGATTTTGGAATCCGTTTAACTAATATTTTGGATATTTCGTTTTCAAATCCATCAATAACCTGTGGAAAGGAGAAACTAATCACAATTCTCTCGTTAGGATCAATATGACATGAATAAATTACCGAATAAGGAATAATAATATAATCTCCGGATTTAATTTTTACAATAAGCCTTTCACTAGTAGCATAAATCATGCAATTTTCATACGAATAATCATCAAACCAGATGTTCATTCGTTCCCGGGTCTTTACAATTTCAAATTCACCAAGACCCTCTTTTGAGCGCACCACCCCTTCAATAAGGAGAAGTTCATCTTCTTCATTCTGCATGGCATACTTTTTTCTTGCAATTTCTGACTGATAGTGACTTACCTGTTTGTTAATAAATTTTGTCCAGAATTTTACCCATTTTGGATCATCCAGAAGAGTAAGACCACCACCTTCCTTTCTTTTAAGACCATGCATATAAATTCTGACATACTCTTCTTTTTCATTAAAAAAACGCAAAGGAGTATTACACCTGATACACACGTACACCTGGTTTTCCTGGTAAATTTCATGAATCAGGTCATAATTTAATTTTATATACTGATTTTTCTGGTTTTTTATGACAATACGGTTGTTAGTTATATAAAATTTCGTGATATACCGGATTTTTGGAGTAAAAAAAACTGCTCCTACTCCCTTTTTGAGCAATGTTTCTCCTTTTTCACAACCAGTGCTCATGCAATTATCCTACTCAGGGCTCCTTATTTTGTATATGCATCATCTGATATATTTTGGGAATCTAAAAAACCGTGAGAAGAGATGTTTACCGGACTTGATATTGGGGGTACAAATACTGATATTGCTATCATAGATTCTGAAATAAAGACACATAAAATACCAAATACTTCAGGACTCAGTACCGCTCTGAAAAAAGCAGGCTCAAGTGGGCGCCTTGTCGTGAGTACTTCACAGCCATTAAATGAGATTCTTACAGGTCCTCAGTTCAATATCCGCACTATTACCATACCCGGTCCAGGGCTGGTTTATTCCGGGGCAATAAAAGGGGCGGTATCTCACCGGGGAGATATAATTGAACCCATAGACACTGAAGAAGTAAAATCGCTTTTTAAGGGACCACATCCTTATGCTGTAGCCATATCAGGGAAATTTTCTGTTCGTAACAATTCTCTTGAAGAACAGGTCTGTGATGTGGTATCTGAATATCTCGATCCTGAACAAATAGCAGTCAGTTCCCATATTGGTGCACTCAATTTTCCTGCCAGAATCAAAACAACCCAGATAAATGCTCGTATTAAGCCAAAGGTAAATGCTCTAAACAACCTTATCCGTGAAGTGAATGCAGATTTTTTTTATGTAACTTCAACAGGAGGGCTTACATCTCCAGACAGAGCATTACAAAACCCTTCTCTCCTCTATCATTCCAGTCCGGCCACTGTAGCCAATGGTGCATATTACCTGACACGAAATGAGAATTGTCTGGTTTTAGATATTGGAGGTACGACGACTGAACTAATTCCAATTGCCCATGGAAAACCCATTTTTGAAGATGTAATTATTGATGGTTTTAAGACGCTGATAAAATCAGTAAAAACTGTAAGCATTCCATATGGAGGCGATTCCTGTATACGTGAGACATTGTGTCCATTCAGGGCAGGTAATGCCCGTTCTTTTGGAGGAGGAGAACCAACGCTTACCGATGCACTGAATGTTTCCGGAGCCCGGATTGGTGATGATGACCGATCTCATGTAATTGATAAAAAAATTGCTGATAATATCGTTGAACAATATCTTATTACCGTCTCTTCAGCAGTTAAAAAGTTCAAACCAGGAATTATTATTGGAACCGGATATCTGGCACATTATCTTTTATCTGAAATATCTGAACGCGCGAAGACTACGGGGATTGTCCCCGAACACGCAGGATCTGCAAATGCAGTTGGTGCAGCGGTATCCAGGATAAGCATTTTGGGCTATTTCCATGTTGATACTGAAAAAAAACGCATGACTATGAATGGAAAAGAGTACCCTTACTATGCAACCTCAGATGATGAAGAACTACTGGCACATGCCAAAAATATTATTCGTGATGTCGCGAGAGCAGATGGTGCTCCAGAAGAAGATGTTGAGGATGTGATGATCCAATTTTTTTCTTCATATGAGGTAGTTCGTGGCTGGAAGGTAGCAGCAAAAATTACCGACATTCTATTAAGCATTGCTCCAGGTATTTCAGTGGAGGCAGCATGACCAGCGGTATTATTTATGATCCTTCATACCTGATGCACGAGCAAAGTCCGACACACCCGGAAAGAAGAGAACGTCTTTCCTATACCTTGGACCAACTTGAGGAAGAAGGGATTTTCGATATCCCTGAAATTAAGTTGATAAGACCTAAACCTGCACGAAGGGATGATGTACTTCTTGTACATTCATTAGAATATCTAAAGTTTCTTGAAGAGTCCTCAATAAACGGGGGTATTATTGACGCTGATACATATGTTCCAAAAAACCTCATACATGATGCATTGTTAGCAGCAGGTGGTGCGATATGTGCTGCTGATGCAGTTGTTAATCAGCAGGTGAAAAATGCCTTTGTTCTGTCTAGACCTCCCGGTCATCATGCTGGTCGATCAAACGGTGCGGGTTTTTGCTACCTTAATAACATTGCAATCATGACCAGATACCTTCAACGCCGGGGACTGAGGAGAATTATGATTGTGGATTGGGATGCTCATCATGGAAATGGAACAGAGGAAATTTTTTATGATGATCCTACGGTTCTTTTCTGTTCAGTACATCAATATCCATTTTATCCGGGTTCTGGAAGAATTGAAGACATAGGGATCAGGGAGGGAAAAGGATACAACATAAATCTCCCTATTCCTGCTGGCAGTTCAGATAAAGTTTACCGATACCTTCTTGAAGAACTGATAATTCCTCTGGCTGAAGAATATATGCCTGATTTAATTGCTATCTCTGCAGGTCAGGATAACCATTTCAGTGATCCTCTCACCGGTCTCGCATTAACCGCGCAAGGATACGCACGGCTCATGCAGGAGATCTGCATTATCGCTGATTCAATTTGCTATGGAAGAATAATTGCAGTTTTGGAAGGAGGTTATAGTGTTGAGGGAGGTCTGCCATATACCAATCTTGGCCTGATAGCAGCTATGGCCGGGATGGATATTTCAAATATTCGGGAACCAGAAGGTTATCAAAAATTGTTATTACAAAGTGTATCAGAAGATGCTTTTCCCAAAGTGGTAAAAATGGTGGCTGATTTAAAAGAGAAACTAACCAGTCATTGGTATTTTTTAAACCGCTCATATTAGTCTAATAATCCTGACCAGTTTATACCTGATAACATCTGATAAAGGTAGTATGACACCCACACCCTTCCATGTTGATGGAACAGATAAAGGCACCGTGATGCTGTATGCATTATCCACTTGTATTCATTGTAAGCAGACACGGAATTTGCTGGATGAACTTCATATAGCATATGACTACCTCTATGTAGACCAGTTAAGTCGCGAAGAAATGGATGAAATTATGAGTGAAATGGAAAAATATAATCCAAATGGTTCTTTTCCAACACTTGTAATTAATAGTAAAAAGGTTATCATTGGAAGCAGACTTGATGAAATTCGGGAGGCCCTGAAATAATGCCTGATGATAATTCTTCAGAAAAAATAAAGAAACGGTTTAAAGAACTGAACCAGGATGCGAAAAAAAACGGATATTATTTAAACCCTGATGAATCCTTTACCATGGGACTGGTTGAAGGTCTGCTCAAAAATGCTGAAAGATATGGATATGAATCGTGCCCATGTAGATTATCCTTTGGAGAAAAGAAACATGACTTAGATATTATTTGTCCATGCGATTACCGTGATGATGATATTTCTGAATATGGTGCATGTTTCTGTGGTTTATACCTTTCAAAGACTAATGTTGAAAAAAAAATTACTGCACCTGTGATTCCTGATAGAAGACCATCATTGAAAGATAGATTGACTGAAAAGAATAATTCCTCGATTTCAAATAATCTTTCTTACCCGGTATACCGGTGTAAGGTATGCGGATACCTCTGCGCCAGGAACAATCCTCCTGATAAATGTCCGATTTGTAAAGCAGATCGGGAACGGTTTGAAATATTTATCAGGTAAAAAACAATACCCTCATATTCTTATCTGGAGTAATATCATTCGTGAAAACATCAGTTTCTGTTGAAATTGTCGGATATTCATACTCCGAATGTTCTCCTTTTCCCTGCGATGATGACAGGACCTGTGGGCTTATTGCCTGTTCCCCATCAGGAAGTCTTATAAAGGCATATAATGCTCTAAAAGAGGAGATCTCAAAAGAATTTGGAGATTGTATCAGTGTAACACTTACTCTCCTGGATGATGGTGTACCTGATAGAATCAAGGAAATATACTCGCGGGATCATCCTGCGATTCCAATGGTTCTTATTCAGGGTTCAATAATGCCAATTGGAAGAATCGCTTTGCAGCCAATTAGGGATGCAATATACAAGGTAATTAATACCTGAATTGCTTACAACACACTTAAAAGTATAATGCATCTAAAATGAAATACCGGTTAGAAGATGAACCTTAATACTTCAATAGGAGAACTCAGAAGCAATGCTCCTGTAATTGTTATAGAAAGAAATCCTGATGATCTTTGGAAAGTCAGGAATATTTCTCATAATCATAAATATCATGGGATTCTTTTGGATTTTGATGGTAAAGAAACTAATTTTCTCCCGTTGGTTTTCATAGACGACCAGGATTTAATCTCAAGAAAACTGGGTGCCGCAATACTCCAGTCAAAACCCATGGTAACATTAAGGTACAGGCTTCATACAGGCTCTTTCTTGCGATGGATTGAAGAACAATGCATTCTTACCTATTCTGATTCTGGTTTGTTGCAGGAGGCATCAGGATACCTGTGGTTTAGTCCACTTCCAACGGAATGGGCTTTGCTTTCCAAAGGCTCTGAAACCTGGAATGCTTTAAACTCAAAAATCCGCCACGATATTTTAAACCAACTAACTGCAATTTTAGGATATCTTGAATTATCAAGTGACCTGGTAACCGATCCCATGTTACAGGAATTTTGTAAGAAAGAGCAAAATGCAGCAGAAAAAATACGTGACAGATTAATTTTCACTCGTGAATATCAAAAAATCGGGATGTATGAATTTTGCTGGTATACTCTGGAAGATATTATCAGGGAATCATTAAATGAGATAGTCCTCAATCCTATAAATTTAACAATAGAATCAGGTAAAGCAAACCTTTTCACAGATAAGAATTTTTGTCTGGCCATCGAGAAGATCCTGGAAAACATACCAGAACATGCAAAAGGAGTAACAAAAATCAAGATTTCCCTATTTTCTGATGAAAACATATCAAAATTGGTTATTGAAGATAATGGTTGTGGGATCCCTGAACAACAGAAAAACCGGATATTTGACTTAGGTTTTGGTTTAGGAAAAGGATATGGCTTATTCCTAGCAGAACGAATACTATCAGTGTATGGCATATCGTTAGTAGAAAACGGAATTCCGGGACAGGGAACCCGGTTTGAACTGACCATTCCTCAATCTATTATCGATATACCTGGTGAGAATTAAATCCTTTTTTCTGCAATAAGCATAGTGACCTGGAATCCTTTGATATAAGGATCATGAACAGGAATGATGGAGTGGATAGAAAAACCCTGTTTAATCAATTCATTTTTATAATCCGGGGTCAAAAATTTTTTGTTTTTACTCCATGTGAATTTTGGTTCTAAAACCTCCTCAAACGTCCATAAATTCCATTCCAGTTCATGTATGGGATCATAAGGAACGTCAGCATCACCTGGCTGGATACTCACAAAAAATCCCCCTGGGAGAAGTGCTTTAGAAATTTTTTCCAGCATTATCGGATTTTTACCACTCGGATTGGATGATGAGAGAATAATGTCATATTCTGCACCAAACGAATCATAAAAAAAATTACCTCCAAGGGTATGTACCCTGGACTGCATCTGATAATGACTAATATATTTTTCAGTTATATGAATTACACCAGGCATGTCAAAAATTGTTACAATCATATTTTTATTGAGGCATGCAAGAGCAATGCCATACAGACCATGACCTCCACCGATATCCAGGCCTTTTTTCATCAGATTAAATGATGGAATTTTTGTAATTTCATAAATAACTTTTTGCAATCTGCCACTCATTGCATTTTCTGCCATGGAAGGCAGAGAATATTCTGAATAAAAAGTATCCTCATGATATCGAACAGGACCTTCGAGGGTATTCTTTTTAAGGGGAATCCAGAGATCCTGAAGGTGGCGGATATTCTTTTCAAGAAAAGATCCTTGATAATATGGAGATACTGTAGAGAGATAAATCTGAGATAACAGACTGTTTTTTATCATTCCTTCTTTTCTTTCAAGGAAACCTGAATGGACAAGACATTCGATTATTCCTCTGATAAAATCTGGATTTGGAAATTTTTCAGCAATATCATCGCTTATTTGCCATGTTTCAAGTTCGTCAAAAATACCTAGCTGTATCGAGGATGAAATAAGACAGAGGAGTTTCGCGCTATAGGTGAGATCATGAATGGTATCAAAAAAAGTCTCTGCAGGAACTGTAGGGTATTCTACAAATGGCTGACAGAATTTTTTGTCTGAATTATGAATATTTTTCATTTTTATTCGATTAAACTGAGATCTGTCACACAATATTTTCTTGTCTACATTCCGGTAATCTCTTATTCATTTCTCACTGAATGTGTACAGTATTCTATACCTGTAATTGGTATATATTCCTGATTAACTGTATAGAGGTCATTAATGGGCAGAAATATTGTATTAGAGATGTTAAACCAGGTTCCGGTTCAGGATCAACAAATTGAACTCGTAGAGCGTAAATGTCTGGGACACCCGGATAGTATTGCTGATGGGATTGCTGAATCAATCAGTCGTGCATTGTGTAATTCTTATATTGACCAGTTTGGAGGTGTTCTCCATCACAATACAGATCAGGGGGAGATTGTTGCAGGTGAATCAAAACCCCAGTTTGGTGGAGGAAAGATAATAAAACCACTTTTTATTCTTCTTGATGGCAGGGCTACCAAGGAATTTAACGGGGAAAAGATTCCAGCAGACACTATCGCACTAAAAGCAGCAAAAGATTATATCAGAACAATTCTTCCAGAACTTGATTTAGATAAAGATCTCATCATGGACTGCAGGCTTGGAACTGGTTCAACCGATCTTCGTGATGTTTTCAAACCGGAAGCCGGAAAAATCCCACGAGCCAATGATACTTCATTTGGCGTTTCTTATGCACCATTTTCGGACATTGAAAGATGTATCCGTGAAATCTCATCTTACATAGATAATACCCTTCGTCCAAAATTCCCGGTTTATGGACAGGATATAAAAATCATGGGTCTTCGGCAGGGTAACAAAATTAATCTCACAATCTGTTGTGCTATGGTTGACCGGTATGTCTCATCACTATCAGATTATGTAAATTATCGTGAAAAACTAGCTGATGAAGCACTTAAGATTGCTAAAACCTGTACTGACAAGCAGATTGAAATTCATGTCAATACCGCAGATTGCGATGTTGAATGTAGTCTTTTCCTGACTGTTACCGGGACATCAGCTGAAATGGGAGACGATGGTTCTGTTGGACGTGGAAACAGGGCAAACGGACTTATCACTCCCAACCGCCCAATGAGCATGGAAGCCACAAGCGGAAAGAATCCCATTAACCATATTGGAAAAATTTACAACCTTCTCTCAAATGAGCTTGCACATACCTGTGTTAATAAAGTAGAGGGTATTGCAGAAATTCAGGTCAGATTATTATCTCAAATTGGAATGCCGATTGACGAACCACTTGTTGCAAGTGCACAGATAATTCCAAAGCCATCATTTTCGGTAAAAGATATCGAAAAGGATGTCATTGAAATATTTGATGCAGGTCTGGAGAATATCTCCTCGATTACAGATCGGGTTATCAAAGGCGAACTAAATACCTTTTAATGACAGATAAGAACAATCCGGATTCAGACCGGAAACAAATTTTTTCTATACGTATAGCAATTCCAAATAAAGGGAGAATTTCTGTTCCTATACGAGACCTGATTGAAAGGTCAGGCCTTGGTATCATCGATAATGGTGACAGGACTCTGATTGCCAGAACACGAGACCCCTATGTTGAAATTCTCTATGCAAGGCCTATTGATATTCCCGAATATGTAGCATCAGGAGTGGCAGACCTTGGAATAACCGGGCATGACATGGTCGTCGAAAGAGGATCCTCAGTCACCGAATTACTTAATCTTGGGTTTGGGAATGCTTCAGTAGTCCTGGCTGTCCCGGATGATTCATCATGGACAAGTCCGAAGGATTTGGATGCGAAACGGGTATCAACAGAATTTCCAGCCATAACCAGGAAATATTTCAAAAAAATCGGAGTAAAACCTGTAATTGTTCCTGTTGGTGGAGCTTGTGAAGCTACACCTTCATTGGGAATATCTGACGCTATCGTTGATATCTCAAGTTCAGGAACTACTCTCAGGCAGAACCATTTAAAAATCATCGACACGGTTTTAAAAACTAGTACTTATCTTATCGCAAACTCACAATCATGTATTGATAAAAAAGAAAAAATAAATGAAATTAATCTCGCTCTCGAGAGTGTAATCAACGCTCAGGGTAAATGTTACCTGATGATGAACGTTAAACGTACCTCAATAGATAATATCCGAACTATTATTCCAGGAATGGGTGGCCCGACCATCATGGAAGTTGCATCATCTACCGATATGGTAGCAGTTCATGCTGTCGTTGACGAGGATAAGGTATACCAGCTTATTAACCGGTTAAAACTGGCAGGTGCCAGAGACATCCTGGTAATGAATATTGAACGTCTGATTAGGTGAAACAATGATAGTCTTTCCAGCAGTTGACATACTTGGCGGAAAATGTGTTCAACTTGTTCAGGGAAAACGTGAAAGTGCAACTAGATATGGAAATCCTCTGACATGTGCTGAATCATGGATCAACCAGGGAGCCCAGGCAATTCATATAGTAAACCTTGACGGTGCTTTTGGTACATCTTCCCTGAATGCTGAAAAAATCACAGAAATTATCACAAAGACAGGAGTAGAAACTCAGTTGGGCGGAGGGATACGTTCAATAGATGATGCCCGGTCATGGCTTGATTGTGGAGTTGAACGAGTTATCATTTCTACATTTGCAGTTCAAAATTCAGATTGTCTGACTATTTTATCTGAAGAATATGGCAGTGATCGTATTATGGCTGGCGTTGACGCAAAAGCTGGAGACTTGGTCATTAATGGCTGGGAACAGTCAGCTGGAAATTATCTTGATTGGTCTGATTTATTTATCCGAAAAGGTGCTGGTTCGCTTCTCTACACAAACGTGAGTGTTGAAGGACTCTGTAAAGGTATTGATCCTAAACCTATCCGTGATCTGCTGGGTAAAGTAAGCGTTCCCGTAATAATTGCCGGTGGTATCACAACTACGGAGGATATCCTAATGATTCGGGATACTGATGCAGCCGGTATTGTACTAGGGTCTGCCTTATATTCAGGAAAAATATCTCTTGAGCAGGCACTGGAGGTAGCAGAATGAGATCAGCAGAAATTACCCGAAAAACTAAAGAAACAGATATTTATGCAAATTTTGTAATTGATGGAGGGGGACTTTCAACTATCAACACAGGCATTCCTTTTTTTGATCACATGCTGGATTCTTTTGTCAGACATGGTAGATTTGATCTGACTCTGACCGTAACTGGTGACCTGAATACCGGGCCCCATCACACCGTTGAGGATACCGGTATCGTTCTTGGGTTATCTTTTCTTAAAGCACTTGGTGATGGAAGAGGGATAGAAAGGTTTTCTAACATATCAGTCCCGATGGATGAATCAAGAGCAGATGTTATTATCGACATAGGTGGACGCCCATATCTTGTATTTGATGGTTTTTTCAGCGGGCCTGTCGAAGGAGTCATTGATCCATGGCTGGTTCGTCATTTTTTTGAGAGTTTTGTTCAGAATGCAAAAATCACAGCCCATATGGAAGTAAAAGGATCTTCTGATCACCATAAATGCGAAGCCTTATTCAAATCCTTTGGAAGAGCTTTGCGATATGCTTCAGGATTAACAGATCAAAACGGAACAATTCCAAGTACAAAAGGTGTGCTATAACGAAACCCCATCCAAAGCACACAATTATTTTGAAAGTTCAGATTTGAAAAATATCAACTGTCAAAAGTGGAGAATGCTTTAGGCATTCTCTGCTGCCATTTTTACGTCTTCTTCCTTGATAGTCTTACGACCAGCGTGCTGTGCAAGACGATTTGCTTCCTTTGTTAAGTTAGCTATGTAATCTTCTGCTTTCGATACAAGAGCTGCTGCTGCGTCGCTTCCCACACGCTCAGCCCCATTCTTCTTTGCAATTCTTACAACTGCTGCAATAGGTAAGTCTGCCATAGTCCTCTACCTCAAAACAAAGTATATTGATATCTATTTAAATATTTCGAGATAATCTTGAT
The DNA here is from genome assembly GCA_012729535.1 of Methanomicrobiales archaeon. Classification (GTDB taxonomy): domain Archaea; phylum Halobacteriota; class Methanomicrobia; order Methanomicrobiales; family Methanospirillaceae; genus Methanospirillum. Next base: position 31,968 of record JAAYCY010000033.1, read on the forward strand.
ATTTTCGATTTTCTGACATAATAAGTGAATATTTTTCATATTCATGCTATTAGGTTCAAGAGATGAACAATTGAACAGATTAGAGCAAAGAAATAAAAAAAAGTCTAAATATTCAGTATTTAGAAAAATGATTCATCTGCCAGAGCACATGCAAGATTTAGCGCGAAATGGTAATCCGGGTTAACGCGCGAAGTATCTATGAATGTTTTCCGGATATTAATCACCGGTGCCCCATGAGAACGCCCTCTCCCCAAAAAAAGGATAGTTCGAAATATCAGATTGCCGGATATTCCATCAGGGGCAATGATTAGACCTGAAGTCTGTACTGCATCTTCAATCAGGATACCCAGGTTCACTGCTCCTGTCAGGTTTGAAATAAGTGCTGCATCATCTAATGTCTTGTCAACTACTGGATGCCTGCCTTTGTCTGATAACCTTCCACCAGATAATACTGAAACGGTATCTGGTAAACCAAATTTTTTACAAAGTCTTCGTCCTTTCTCGATAAAGGAAATTTTCTGATCGACTGACCAGCCCTCATCAATTCCTACAGGAGCCAGAAAAAATTTGTTTCCATTAATAGTTTCAAGAAGAACAATGCGTTCAAGTTCATCAACTCCTGCTATCGTTTTCAGTAGTCGCAGGGTCAGACCAGCTTCAAATGATCCTCTGACGGCGGCGTGAATGTTTCCTGAAAAAAGATCCGAAATAAGATGTTCTTCAGGATGATCCGATCTCATGACTAAACCGGGATAATCTGCCGGAACCAGCAGATCATGACTTACATAGGGAACAATGGAACATGGTCCGGTAAAAGTCAGGATGTCAAGAAAGACCTTTTCCGGATTTTCATGTATTCCTATACCAACAATTTTTTTTTTAGGAATAGGATCCAAGATGCATAACGCCTCCGTCTCCAGAAAAGTCAAAAACGATTGATGAATTGTTCTGATAATGAATTGTCAGTTTATTTGAGTTATTTACTATTCCAATTTCCCGGGCGTTCATACCAGTTTTTTCGAATAATTCTTTAACAATATCAACAAATTCCTTTTTAAGAGTTAATATAAAACCCATACCTGGATACATTCTTATCCATAAGTCAAAAGTAATCTTGTGATGTGCTAAATCCGGTCTGGGAATTTTATCAAGGTCTACATCAGCTCCTTTTCCTGAAACTTCTAGAAGCATTCCGAGAGTTCCAAGAATACCGGGATTTGAAATATCTTTTCCGGAGGTTACAAGTTTTCTTGTGCCAATTTCCTGCATTACAGCAATCTGGGCACGTACTTCATCGGAGGTCCGGAGTGTTGCCGAGTCCCAGTTCAGAAAACATGAAGGGTGAACTCTCCCATACAGGTCAATGGCAACCAGAATTACATCACCTTCTTCTGCCCGGTTACTGTAAATCACACCATTAATAGGAGCTATTCCAAGAATTGCAACATCAATGACGCTGTAGGGAGTGTCCGGATGGAGATGCCCCCCGACAATCGGTACACCAAATTGACGTGAAGCATCCTGCATGCCCCGGATAACCTGGTCACGAACTTCTAGTTGTGAAATGGAAAAAACATCAACCATTGCAAGGGGTTTGCCCCCCATGGCAGCAATATCATGAATATTTACAAGAACCGCACAATATCCTGCCCAATATGGATCAGCATCCATCAATTTGCTCCAGATTCCATCTGCGGCAAGTAGAAGAGCATCAGATTGATTTTTTATGACCGCAGCATCTTCTCCAAATGATGCAATGACATCCTGAGAGTCTATCCGTAGATCCCGAACCATTGCACCAATTTCGCTTTTCCTTTTCACTCCGTCATAAGATCTGACGGCCTGTGCTATCTGTTCGGTTGAGCAGGTATATTCAGCCATGGGAGAAAATCTCACTCTTTTTTTTTATTTCATAAGTCATAAAGGGTCTTGTTTTATACCGATTCTTCATGTAGATCCTGACTGAAAATACCATGTTGATGTTGTTTATCTGTCTTGCAGGTTAACCTAAGAGTAATGAACTGGGCAGAAAAATATCGTCCCCGACATCTCTCCGAATTGATTGGGAACCGGGAATCACTGCGCCAGATAAGTGAATGGGCCCGTAATTGGACTGTGGACACACCACCCCTGATATTATATGGTAAACCCGGAATTGGCAAGACATCAAGCGCTTATGCACTGGCAAATGACATGGATTGGGAAGTTGTTGAACTCAATGCCAGTGATCAACGGACAAAAGGGGTAATAGAGAAAGTAGCCGGAGGGAGCGCTAGTACAGGATCACTCACAGGTGCATCACGCAAACTCATCATCCTGGATGAAGCAGATAACCTCCAGGGAAATGCAGACAGAGGAGGTGCCCGTGCTATTGCTGATGTTATCAGACAGTCTAAGCAACCGATCATCTTAATAGCCAATGATTTATACGGTCTTGACGCGACAATTCGAAATCTTTGTACAAAAATTCAATTTAAGGCTCTTCCGGCAAAATCCCTTGTTCCACGATTAAAAGAGATTTGTTCTAGGGAAGAAATTTCCTGTTCAATACCTGCATTGAATGAAATCGCTGAGCAGGCATCGGGTGATATCAGGTCAGCCGTTACTATGCTCTATGCCAGTGCAATCGGAAAAGATAAAGTTGGAGAAGATGATCTCTCTATATCTTCAAAGGACAGCAGAGCATCAATATTTGATCTTGTTTCTGCGACATTAGGATACCGACAGGTCCCATCACTACTGGATCTCAATTTTTCAGTTGATGAAACTCCTGACACTGTTCTCCAGTGGGTTGAAGGCAACCTTGGTGTTCTTCCAGACCGGAAAAAAACCGCTGCTGCATACCAGGCTCTCTCACGTGCGGATATGTATCTGGGTTATACTTACAAAACCCAGTATTATACCCTATGGCGTTATGCAAATATCCTGATGCTTTATGGTGTTCACGATGTATTAAAGGGGCGTAATACCAGTTTTGCAAAAATAATGCCCCCTTCCCGTTGGAGACTGATGTCTTCTGCAAAACGATTGAAAAATTTACGTGAACAACTCTTATCAGACGTCGGCAGAACCATGCATATGTCAGCATCAACAGTCAGAAATTTCTATCTTTGCCCGGTATCTCTCCTAGCTAATACAAAACCTGAATCATTTGTCCGGGGATATAATCTGGATGCAGATCAACTAAATATTTTAATAAATGATTTGGATTTAGCTAAAAATATTGTCAAAACCATAGACCAGGAACGAAAACAACTTGAAAAGGAATTAAAGAAAAAGAAAAAAGAAGAAGAAATGCTTCTTAAAAAGCAACGAAAAGCCATAAAAATTAATCCTTCAAATGAACCTGCAATACAGCCAGTTGATAATATAACCCATGCACATAAAAAAACAGATAAGTCAGATTCGGATACAGAAATTTCATCTGAAAAAGAAAAAAAATCATCACAATCAACCCTTTTTAATTTTTAAATGTGACATAAAGATGGAGTGGGATCTCACACCCTTTTACAGGAAAAGGAGTATCAGTCCCTTCAAACCCAAGATGATAAATTAACAAATCTGAATGAACAGTTCTGGCAAGTCTGATTAGGGCAGGAATCATCTCTTCAGTAGGACGAATGGAGTAGATACATTCACATTTATAAAAGGAATAATCAGGAGATGTTACATCATCCATAACATACGGAACAGTGCAGAGTTCCCTGGGTATTGAAATATCGGTGCATCTGATTAATATTCCTGATCTGAACAGAAGTCTTGCTGCGTGAAGATTTGAACCTGCACCGGTTTCAACAGCTGAGCAGTATCGACCAGCTATATATCTGGCAATAGCTGTCTCAATATGTTTATACCCGCTCATTACCCAGACTATTGGAGATGGATATCCTTATTTTTTGGGATCGTGGGGCCCCTGCAGGGCTTGAACTACCTGTTTCCCGAATAATTTCTCAAATTATGGATATTCCGGCAGATGTAAGAACCAGCCCTGTCTTGTATAACGGGTTTGATCGAAACCGCAATCAGTTTGATGCTACCTCAATTCTGACTTGTCTTGATGTTTTCTCCCGCCGGAATGAAGAGAACCGGTTTATCCTGCTGGTTACAGGAGATGACATTTTCAGACCTTCAACCCGATACATATTTGGATTATCACGACCAAAAACCGGAACTGCTGTAATATCGTCAGCCAGACTGAAAAATGAATACTGGGGACTTCCCCCTGATGAGATGATGCTTATTGACCGGTTAGTAAGAGAAGGTGCCCATGAAATTGGGCATCTTCTTTCTCTTGACCATTGTGATAATTCTTCATGTATTATGGCAAACCCATCTTCACTTGATGATCTGGACAATAAAAAAGCAATGTTATGTCCATTATGTCAACAAAAACTAAACAAAAAGAAAATCAGTATTACAGTCTGACCATTGTTTACTAAAAATAGCGGTTTTTTAATTTAAAAAAAACCCTTTTCTAATAATTTCATGTTTTCAGCTGCTATCGTATTATCTGGATTCAGGATTACCGCTTTTCTGTATGCCTCTTTGGATTCATTATATCTGCCAGTTGCATAAAGAACATTTCCAAGGTTATACCATCCCTGGTCAAAATCAGGTTCGGTCTGTGTAGCATTTCTTAAGGAATTCATCGCTTCCAGATTATTTCCAATAAGATATTGTAACCTCCCAAGGTTGTTCCAGGCATATCCGTTAGTTACATCAAGACGTGTGGCATTTTTGAGGGCGTTAATTGCTTTGTCATAATCCTGTAGTTCACCATATGCCCATCCCACATTATTCCAGGCATCAGAAAAATCAGGATCGATTTCTATTGCCCTATTAAGGGCCATAAGTGCATGATCGGAATCTCCAAGTCTGATAAAAGTATAACCCAAAGTACTCCATGCAAATTTATTCGCAGAATCAGCAATAGTAGCGTTAGTCAACGCAGTTTTCGCCTCTTCATACCTGCCAAGTTCATTTAATGCCCAACCGGTATTTGTCCACCCATAACTATGGTTTGGTTCAATTTGTGTAGCATTTACAAGTGGAGGTAACGCTTCTTCATACAATCCCAGATTATTATATGCAAATCCAATAGAGTTCCAAATATCAGGGTTATTATTATCATAATATACCGATTCCAGTAATATTGAGAGACCATTTTCGTAAGATCCGTTTTCAATCAAGGCCAAACCCTGTTCACTATCCTGATTTGTACCCAGTGTTATTTCTGGAAAATAAATAAAACACAAAAAAAATACTGTCGCGGTGATATAAAAAAACAGATTTTTTTTCATGATACTTTCAGATTATCTCCATGATCTATAAAAGATTTGGGAAATAAGAAAATATCTAGAAGATTACATTTTTGGTTTTTTCTTTAATACTTCAACAAGAATATCAATTGTTGCCTGAACATCTTTCATATCAACAACTTCAACCGGTGAATGAATATACCTGGACGGAACGGAAAGAGGAATACTTGGAATACCATCACGAACAAGATTAATGATAGAAGCATCTGTATTACCCCCATCACCTACTTCAAGTTGATAGGGTATGTTCTTTTTATCTCCTGCATTACGAATCCAGGATATAAGTCTGGCATCTGCCAGTAATCCTCTGCCAGATGCACTGGCAAGAACAAGAACAGGGCCTTTTCCCATCTCTACTGACGCTTCCTTTTTTGTTACCCCGGGATGATCACCAGGGATAGTCACATCAGTAGCTATGGCAATATCCGGATTTAATGCAAAAGCACTTACCTTTGCTCCTTTCAATCCTATCTCTTCCTGCACAGTAAATACTCCATAAATGGTCATAGGAGTATTCATTCTGCGAAGTGTTTCTATGAGAACCAGAACTCCAACTCGGTTATCAAGTGCTTTTCCAGTCACCCGGTCATTTGTAAGTTTAATTAGGTCCTGTTCAATTGTTACCGGTGTCCCAATCTCTATTCCTGCTTTTTCTACGTCTTCTGCTGAAGTGGCACCGATGTCAATATAGAGATCTTCAATTTTTATTTCTTTTTTCCTGTCCTCAGGAGTCATAACATGGGGAGGTTTAGCACCGATAACTCCATGAACCGGGCCATTTTTCCCATGCAACACAACACGCTGGGTGTGAAGTGTAGGATTATACCAACCACCAATTCCAACAAATTTTATGAAACCTTTTTCATCGATATATTGCACCATCAGTCCAATTTCATCCATGTGAGATGCAATCATAACAGAAGTGCCAGTTCCCCTTTTAACTGCTATCAGGTTACCCAGTTTGTCTTCAAATACTTCATCAACATATCCGTCCAGTTCTTTCCTAACTATTTCCTTAATATTTCCTTCAAATCCAGATAGTCCGTGAGCATCTGAAAGCTTTTTTAATAACTCATATACCATGTATTAATCCTCAAAAATTGGTTGCATCCGTTCAAGTGCCAACCTAATATTTTCCTGGGAAGTTGCATAACTAAACCGGGCATACTCATACCCAGCTTTTCCAAAAGCATCTCCCGGGACAACAATTACCCCTGCTTCCATAATTTTTTCTGTGTTCTCTTTTCCCAGTGGGGCAAATACGTAAAATGCACCCTCTGGAACAGGGATATTGATATTCATCTGTTTTAATCCGGAAACCAGAATATCTCTTCGTGCCCTATATTCATCACACATTTTTCCAACACAGGACTGGTCACCAGTATATGCAGCCAGACCGGCATACTGACTGATTGAAGTTGCACATGTCTGACAATACTGGTGAACTTTTAGACATTGTTCCATGTATTCAGAGGGACCTGCTAAAAAGCCAAGTCTCCAGCCGGTCATGGCATAGGTTTTACTGGCAGCATTAACCGTGATTACATCCTCGCCAAATGTTCCCGGACTGGCATGGACTGCATCATAAATAATGTGTTCATACACTTCATCGGCAAGAATAGTAACTCCTGCATCCATTGCAGATTCAACAATAGAACGGATACTATCCGGAGATTCAACAGTTCCGGTGGGGTTTGAAGGAGAATTTAAGATGAGCAGTTTAGATCTGGGTAATTTCTCCTCCATGATTTCATGGTTGATATGAAGATCTTTTTTCAGTGGGACAAAATCGGGAGTCCCTTGTGCTAGTCTTACGCATGCTTCGTATGAAACAAACCCGGGGTCAGTTATTAAAACACGGTCTCCAGATTCAACAAGAGCCTGGATTGCTATGAAAAGAGCTTCTCCTGCTCCAGCAGTAACAATAATCTGGTTAGGATTATAGTCCAGAGAATTTTCATTTTTAAATTTATCAGATAGTGCTTCTCTTAATTCAGGAAGACCTGCATTAAAGGTATATCCTGTTTTTCCTTCTACTATTGCCCGGATAGCTGCATCTTTAACATGCTGGGGTGTATCAAAATCAGGTTGACCTAATGTCATATTTACCGAGTCAGGTTTAGCCGCCTGAAAAAATTTCCTGATTCCTGACATTTCGATATCCAGGGCGCGTTTTGATATCTTCTTCATAATTAATTACTCAATATTTGCATGTCGGCCTTTCAGCTCAGATTCATCAGTCTTTGTAATCTCCATAAGTCGTGAGATAACAGCATCACAAAATGTCATTGCTGCAGTTTCAAACAGAGTTCCAAGAGGAGCAAAGGATCGGTGTTCGCCAAGCATCTGTCTGGTTTCATATTCCCGGCTTTCATCCTGAATATAGTCACGATGGTTTTCAATCATTACTGTCGAGACAGCAATTTTACCAATTGAAGACTCCGGATTAGAGGTGATTAGACATATCCTCCCTCCAATTTCCTTTGCAGTCTGAACAATTTCAATGATGGTTTTTGTTTTTCCAGAGCCGGAGAGAACAACAATAAGATCACCTTTCTGAAGTGCCGGGGTGATAGTCTCACCGACCACATAACTAGTCATTCCCAGGTGCATTAGTCGCATGGCAAATGCTTTTGCCACAAGTCCTGATCTTCCTGCACCCATCACATAAATCCGTTTTGCATTAAGAAGTTCAGAAATAAATGCAGATACTTCATGGTCTGAAATATGATCAGCAATGGCATCAATACGAAATGCCATCATTTTCATCATATCCTGTACACGATGCTGGTTCATACCTGTGTATACATTCCGGCCAATATGTCATCAGGATATCGAATCTTATGATGAACCAGTAACATGACGATACAATTCAGTTCTTGAAGCAGGGACCATTTCTTTCTCGTTAAAGACAGATACAGGACCATGCCCGCAACAAAGAAGAAGACGCCTGTTTTTCTCTCTTAACCTGTTATCAAGAGTAATTGCGAGTTTTGTGAGTGCTTTTCGTTCACTTTTTACAAGATCTGGATCTACATTTACCGTAGTTACCAGATATACGGCGAAATTATTATAGTCACTCCTTTCTGGACTTAAATATTTCAGATTTAATATCGTGTCAGAAGTAAACAATAGTCCCGCTTCCTGACAAAGAACATATATAAGTCCATGTTGATGCCCACCATGTCCTTCCAGAATTTTAAAAGTAAACCCTCCGGCAGAAAAAGAGTCCAATACTGGAAAATCCCCATATTTTTCTGTTCCTGCAGGAGGAAATAATTCACATACAGAGGGCGGAGTCATATGTGCAAAGAGGTTGATCATAACCGTATAAACCTGTTCAAGGACCAGTTCCTGTGAAGAGGCACCCCATGCACGATTATTTGTTTCGATAATTTTCCATGTCCCTTCGTGTGTGTAGACCGGCGCATTGAAAAAACCTGCTGCACCACAATGATCGGTATCACCATGAGTCAGGATGATACGAGTAAAATCATCGATTCCACCCAGACCATAATACTCAAACATTCTTAAGACGTCTTCATGATAAATACCGTAACCGGTGTCTACCATTATCCGTTCATCAGGAGTATTGATGACAAATATATTTCCTCCACCAGGTAGTTGGAAACAATACAGAGTGAGGGTATCAGTAACGAAAATTTTTTGAACATCAGCGCAAAAATTTTTCCCGGTTGTTGATTTTAAGTGTAATCCATTTTGAAGGATATGATCCAGCGCATCCTGATATTCTTTACCGTATTCAGTAAGTTGTTGTGCCAGGTGGCTGAACTGGTTTAATAAATTAAGAATATGAGGATCTTCAGGATCTTCAGGATTTTGCAGAATGTCCCTGACTCTGGTGGCATATTTCACATAATAAAGACTTCCGTCCTCACAACTATCGCCGCAATCATACCCATCTATTTCAACAGAATATGTATTTCGAATTTCATTAATCAGTTCTTCAATCATTACAGCATTTCTGACTCTTAACATCACATGCAGGCTATCAGGGTATCTACCACGGTTGTCAAACGAAATTAAACTGATTTCAGCCTGGAACTGATTTAATATTTTCAGAATATGGTGCAGAGTTCCGGGTATTTCAGGAACAATAATGGTAAAACGAATGTTTTTTGGATAAGCAATAGTTGTCTGGAGGTACCCCATATCAAGTAGCGCCTGTGTACCATCTGTACATGCTTTTTCATCACCAGATACTGAAAAAAATGCTGTATCAGGATCCAGAGACCTGTTATAATGACACCTCGTGATTGTCAGTCCGGTAGAAGCAATAACATGGACTGCCTCAAGAAGAGAACCGGTATCAGGAATCCTTATGATAAAAAATTCTTTTTTATCAGCGGACATAATGTATTACTCTGGAACAAAACTCTCGCGTTCGATAAACAATCCACCAAAAATTGTTCGTTCTATCATCTCTGATACAAATCTCATTTTTTGTGCTTCTTCCATGTCATAGTTTCTATGAATCTCCGAATAAAGCTGAAGACGTAACAGACCAAATCGTAATTTTTCAAGAACGGTTTCATTGAGGCCGATTGCTTGTCGGTAAATCGGTTCTATTAGATCCGGAAATTGTGTGATATCTTCAAGACATTTTATAATATCCATATAGATGGGAAGGTTTTCCTCATTCCCACATATGACACGTATATAATTCATTTTTAGTTTTCTACGACGTTTACCAGGTGTTCCATTACATTATCCACAGCTTTCCACGTATCAGAATCTTTCTGCCGGATAATGAATGGTCTTCCCTCATCTCCCGCTTTTCTGACTTCAGGATCAAGGGGCAAACTACCCAGAAATGGAACATTATGCTCCTTTGCAATCCGTTCTCCTCCACCCTTTCCGAAAAGATCCACTGTTTCGCCACAATGCGGACAGATAAATCCACTCATATTTTCAATTACACCAATCACTTTCATCCCTAGTTGTTCAATAAAAGTAATTGCTTTTGTTGAATCAAGTGTTGAGACTTCCTGTGGTGTCGTTACAACTACTGCTCCACGAAGATTTGGTGCCATTTGTGCGATAGTAAGCGCTTCATCCCCTGTGCCAGGAGGAAGGTCTACAACAAGATAGTCCAGGGAACCCCAGGCAGTGTCTTCAAGAAACTGTTTTATTGCTCCTGACTTCATCGCCCCACGCCAGATTACCGGAGCATGTTTTTCTGGGAGGAGAAATGCCATTGAGACAACCTGCAATGTTCCGGTCACCTTTACCGGGACAATTTTATTCTGATCTGCAAGAAGTTTGTGATCTTCTATACCGAGCATTTTGGGAATATTTGGTCCGTGAATATCCAGGTCGAGGAGACCTACATTTTTACCATGATTGGAAAGTGCATATGCCAGATTCACTGCTACGGTAGATTTTCCAACTCCTCCCTTCCCTGAGAGAACAAGTATTACATGCTTAACATCGATATTTGCCTTTGGCGGGAGTTTGCCTCCTGCGGATGGGCAGGTTGCCCCGGAAGGACAGGATGAACAATTATTATCACACGTTTCAGGATCTGGTTTATTACTTTCTGTCATTATTCTTCTTTCCTCATCAGTGATTCCATATTATTCGCCTCTCTTTATCATAAATCATATGATAATACTCTATGGGAATCAGGGATTTTGTTTCCCAGATTCTGGACTTCAGGATATAAATATCTCATTAACCCAAGTTTATCAGATGAGGGGTACTTAATGGAAAAGAGGGATTTCGTTGTTATTTTCGCAGCAATAATTATCGTTTTAATTATGGCGGTGGTCGTAAAGCCGATCATTACCGGACAGCCTGTGGTTTTTTTACCTGAATCACCTGCGCCGATAGAAGAAGTCATTTCTGAAAGTAATACTGGAACTATTCTTTCAACCCCGGTTGATACAGAGATAATAATAACCCCTGAACCTACACTCGTTCAGGAAACCCAGGAACCAACAATACCCTCACAGAGCACGGTGAGTGTAACTCCATCAATTACACCAATGACCTGGCAACCAGATTCAGACAACCCTATGCCAGCTATACAGATGACTAATTATGCTGAAATTGTTGGAAAATATACCGGTTCAACTGTACCATTCAGAATACCTACACCATATTGGGAACTTCATTACCATGTAACTCCAATGGGTACAGATGGAACATTTTCAATGGACGTGAAGGAAAAATCTGATGCAGGAGAGAAAACAGTTAGAACTATTACCTGGCGTGATGGGAATGCTCCTGACCCACGTGAATACAGATTTTTTGAAGGGGGAAAAGATTACTATTTGATTATTAATGCAAATCAATTAAAAGAATACAGAATAAATATCCAGATACCTTTAAAGTACATCCGCGATACATAAGTGCAATATGGAAAAACGGGATATCATTGTCATAGTTGTTGCGATATTTATCGTACTCATTATGGCAATGTACATAAAACCTCTGGTTACCGGGAAAGAGGCTAAACTTATCCCGGATGAAATATCAAATCTTTTTAAAAAAGACAATCTCTCCAACATTAGCGACGATGATAAAGATCATCTAGTGAAAAGTGAGGAACACATTTATTCTAAACCTGCAATAATATCAATATCGCCTAACGACACGAAACCTAATTCAACATCTATAATAGAAATAGAGGGGAAAAATTTTAAAGAATCAATGGAAATAATGGTTTTCTCTGATTCTCATAATCAAACCTTCAATACAACTTTTGAAAAAAATAAATTAATCGGAAAAAATGTTGTTTTATCTGAAGGAGACTGGATTGTAAAAATATATGATCCTGAATTGAATATTACTTATAATACACAGCATGTGATTCATGCGATTCCTACTCATGAATCCACGGACATTAATTCAAATCTAATAAAAGAAGAATCTTTATCTCCTATTCCTACCCCACTTCGTACTTCCATATATACTATTCCGATAAAAGAAACAAATGAGACTAAATTAATTATTTTTAAGGAAATTGAAGGTTCTAATTCAAAAGTAATAGGGCCAGTATATATTCCTACCGGATATTGGGATCTTAGATATACTATAAATTTTCAAACAAATCTTGCGACTCCAAAAACTGATAATATATTTGAATTTAATAAGCAATATAAAGAAGCATTGATATCTTATGAAGTAGGCCCAAATAACAAAAATATTACAGTTATATATGATAAAGACGGTCGGGCTATTGGTATGGAGTCCGACAGAAGTGAGAATAAAAGCGATATTGAATTCATCAGAAGTTCTGATAAAATTATTATTAAAAAGCCTAAAGAGGGTGATTGGGAAGCTGGATTAGATGAATTACCTTTTGATATCACCGAAGGAACAGCATCAGGCAGTTTGGTTGAATCAGTCTCTTATGGAGTTCCAGACATTACAATTACTGTAAAAGACTTAGATTACAAAAAAAGAGACATAACTATAAAGCCAGATGGTGGAATTGATCCCTTGCAATGGAATTAACAATTACATAGAAAGAAAGCAGAAGAAGATTTAAAACAAAAAGGTAAAAGCGATTTAATTTCATCTACTTTATATACAACAGAATGGGAAAAAAAATGGAAAGAAATTAAAGATCCTCGCCCTTGGACAGAAAGAATTTTTGGGCCTGGAAATTACTCAATTTACATTAATCCAAACAATATCGAATCATATAAAATTGATATTCTTGTTCCGGTAAAAAAAGAATAATGTATAAGATTATAGGAAATCGATCTTTCTTTTTTCCATGGAATAGATATACATCGTTTCCTTTCCCGCCTCTATTCTACCAATAACATCATCACTAACCGTAACCTCAAAATTTTCAAAACTTTCAAGATCCATCATCTGAACAACATTTCCGGCAATCGATATTACCTGTGCATTTCTCCTTTCAACGATGGGTGCGTATACTTTAGCGGACACCGGTTGCACCACAGAACGTTTTACCCCGTCAAATATCCCCATAACATCGAGACGGGCTTTTGCTGCTCCATGTTTCCCAGGTTTGGATATAGAAATGGAGAGGATCTTACACGGTTCATCTTCGATTATAACATATTTGCCTTCTTTCAGTTTGCCTACTTCAGTCTGTTCTTTCATAAAACACCTTGGGAAAAGCTGACTATATTTACGTTACTCCCTTACATAAATACACCGCAACAAAACAGTGACCGGGGGCCGTAATGGACTTCTATTCAGTAAGCAATAATATTTTTTCTTCAATACGCTCTGCAATTACTCCTCTTGTAGGAACCAAAACCGGAGGTTCTACCACTGGATTAGGAGCAGATGGAACGCCTACCAAATATATCGACAAGATTGCGGAAGATATTGCAATTAATTATATAAAACAGAATAACCTCTGTCATCTCCTCATTAGTGAAGAAGCAGGAAAAGTAGAAATTGGTGGCGAAAAGGGTACCATCTTTTTAGACCCCGTAGACGGAACCTATAATGCCATAATGGATATCCCTTTTTTTGCCGTATCGCTGGCTTATGCAGAACAGGGCAAAATTATTCATGGTTTTGTAGGAAATCTTTCAAACGGAGACATTTTTACTGCTTCAAAAGGAAAAGGCGCCTTTTTAAATAATAATCCGATTCATGTTTCTGATACTGCTGATCTACATACAAGCGCCATGAGCATCTATGGAAAGCATTTCCAATATGACCAGGTGATAAATCTCATGCGAAAAATTCGTAGATTTCGACAATTTGGTGCATCGGCACTGGAACTTTCATATGTTGGTGCCGGTAAAATTGACGGGTTTGTCGATCTCAGACAGACTCTTCGCGCAACCGATGCTGCTGCCGGGGTATTAATTCTCGAAGAAGCCGGAGGTGTTGTTACCGATCGTGATGGGAAGTGTCTCTTGCTTCCTGATGATCTCAATATCGGAAATTGCCTGGTAGGAACCAATAAACAGTTGCATGGGAAAGTAATTGAATATTTACGGTGAATCAATGCCCGGTTTCATGAACATCCTTATCCTTTCCAGATATTCTGATGTCAGAGCAGGTGAATTTTCTGAAATATTACAGGATAAACTATTGAATCACGGATTTTTTGTAAGTATTTGCAACAGGGATCTGTTACATGCTGATACTTCCCTCTTTAATCTGGAAAATAAACCGGATATGATTGTTGTTGTGGGCGGAGACGGGACAATCCTGTTAGCTACTCAGCGAATGCCGGTTCAAATACCAATTCTTGGGATAAATTACGGGGAAGTTGGTTTTCTCGCAGATGTCGATCCTGACGAGGCATTTTCATTCATCACCAGTCTTGCCCTTCCTCTTCCCGTTGAACCCCGAATGCGTATTGAATTACGGTTAAATGGAAAGTTATTAGGAACCTCTCTGAATGAAGCATTGATTGTAACTGACAGACCTTCTAAAATGCTTAAATTCCTGATAAATATTGATGGAAATATTGCTGAAAGATTCAGGGCCGATGGTCTGATAATAAGCACTCCCACTGGATCAACAGCATATGCTATGAGCGCAGGGGGTCCCATTGTTGATCCCAGAATTGAAGGATTCCTCATGGTTCCGCTAGCTCCTTTTATGCTTTCAAACCGCCCTCACCTGATTGATTCGGCAAGAAAAGTTAGTGTAACCCTTGAAGCTGCAAAGCCAGTCAAATTAGTAATTGATGGACAAACAGAGATTCACCTTGAAGAAAGTTGTAAGATTGATTTATTAAAAAGTCAGGACCCTGCCCAGTTCCTTGATGCGGGACAGAATTTTTTTGAAAAGATTAATCGTAAACTTCGCCATCTTTGATAATAATTGACATATAAAGACCCAAAGAACTCCATGAAAAAACACAAGTTAGTAAGGCCAATAATAAAATATTTAAATGCGATGTCTGTAATGAGAAGAATCTTAACAAAGGCTGAATACAGATACATACGAGTATCAGGATGCTAAAAAAAATAACGATCCTAATTTTGATACCCATGCTCATATTGGGGACATCTGCGTCTCCAATGCAGAATGGTGAGGATTTGTTTGAGATCGGCAACAATCATTATGCCAACGGATCATTAGAGAATGCCATTGAATTATGGATTCAGGCAAAAAACATAGATCCAACCCTCTCAGCAAATGCTTGGTATAATATCGGTCTTGCTTATGCTGGACTGAAACAATATGATAAGGCAATAATGGCATGGGAAGAAACAGTAGCACTTGTACCTAATTCCTCAATGGCTTATGACAATATGGGAACTGCATATGGTCTTCTTGGAATGTACAAAGAAGCAGAACAGGCATATGATATGGCCATAGCAATTGACCCCGATGTTGTAAAATATAAGATAGACAAGGAACTGCTTACAAAAAGTTCTTTGAAGGAAGAAACCCCAATGTCTCCCTGGTCTGCCTTCCTGGCATTAATTACCGTTCTGGGTATCATCTACCGACATTCCGAAGAAAAGATATAATCTCCCAAAAGGCTTTGTAAAGACAGCATATATCCTGATATATGAAAACCAGGTTACTATTTATTCTCTTAATTTTTGGTTCGTTAAGTTTTTGTCAGATATTTGCTAGTACTGACATGGATGGCAGTAATACCGTTCCGTTTCTATGTAAACCAGTTCATGCTGTTTCAATAGAAATACCCGATATATATGGAATTAAGATGGAAATTCCCTCTTCAGTTCATGCCGGGACATATGTTCGAATCGTTGACACGGTGATGAATCGAGAACCATATTCAACAGGTCAGTTTTTCCTGGACTATTATCTGGTGAATAGTTCTTCTGACTATCCGGACACCAGGATTAGTTCTCATATGATTGAAAATCTCCTCCCCAGGGGTCAGAAAACTTTGAATTTCACTGCTTCAATTCCTCCTGAATTAACTCCCGGTATGTATGTAGTAAGGAGAAGTTACCGGTCCTCTGATAACGAATTACCTTCAGGATCAGAGTCATTCATATCTGGAATTGAATCTGACATTGAAGTCTTCTCACATTCTGATGAAATTCTGACTGGTTTTTTTCCTTATCATGAAAAAATCCTCAATTCCGGAGAAAATACAATAAATGCAATAATTACTAATAATAATATCGTAGAACCTGTTCAGACCAGATTATCATATTATCTTTCACAAACCGGTGATATTGGCAATGAACTGATTTTTGTCGGAGAAAGTGAGGATATCTATCTTCAACCCGGCGAGGAAACCGAAATTACTACCATTGTGAATACCCAAGGAGATATTTCCTCTGGTAATTACTACCTTATTGGTTCTTTTATTCCGTTTGATAATTATAATGGAGATTCAGGTTTGTATTGGGTGTCCGATGTGGCAGTTATGAACCAGGAATCTGAATATAAGGAGCAGATTGTTAAGCAGGAAAATATCCAGCCAAGTGTTACCGGACCAGATCTTACTACTTCAAAAATTAATTATCCTGACATTATGTTTATCGGAGAGAGCATTAAAATTTCCGACTCTGTTCAGAATATCGGAGATTCAACGGCGGGAATAGTCCGCAACGAATATTTACTCTCTCCATATGAAGATGGATCACAAGGGATGCATCTGGACTGGTGGACTATTCATAACGTCAAATCAGGAGAAATTCGTTCATCACAGGAAACACTGGGGATTCCTGATCGGATAAAACCGGGCATTTACTATTTTTCTAAGAAAATAACCGTTACTTCCAATCCTGCAGAAACTAATATCATGAATAATGCATGGATCGGAAACAAGCCAGTGCGTGTGGAATATAGTCCGACAGCAAAAATTCCTGATCTCGCTCATGTAAAAACAATATTCCCCTGTAAAGATCCTGGAGAGGTTGTCGAAATTATTGATACAATAACGAATATTGGAAATGCCTGTGCTGAAGATGTATCGGTAACATATTATATCTCACCATACCCGGAGTTTGATCCATCAACAGCGACATATATTGGTATCTGCAATATTCCAAGAATTTGTGTGGGTGAACAAGTTGTCCAATCCACAACTGTGACCATCCCACCAGAATTAAAAATTGGGAAATATTTTTGGTATTCTGTAATTGATCCCTGCTCCTTTATGCCTTATTGCGGTGAGGAGATGCCTGAACTTGATAAATCTAATAATATCAATATCGGTAGATTATACATCGGGCCATGTGTTTTTTGCAGGTGTTAGAAATTTTTTTTCTAAGACATTTTTTTCAACCTTAACAGTCAAATAGTAAATTATGGCAGTCAGTCTTTCCGGTTCCTCCCCAACACTTCATTCTGAAAAAATAGGGGAACTAAATATTAAAACCAAAAAAAGATCATCAGAAGAATCGACAGAAGAATCATTTCAGGTGGTGGAATTTTTATTAGGAAATGAACATTTTGCAATAGATCTGTTTGATGTTAAAGAAGTTGTCGAGTATAAACGAATTACAAAACTTCCTAACAGTCCAATATATATTAAAGGAATCATTGATTTGCGAGGAGAAATTACAACAATAATCGATCTCAAACAACAATTAGCAATAACCTCCAGTAGTGTTGCCAGTGAAGAGGAGACACGGATAATTGTTCTGGACGATCGTCTTACTCATGCGAAAATCGGTATTATGGTAGATGATGTCCTTACCGTTTCAACATATTATGGAAGCCAGATAGATGAAACCGCTACATCAGGAGATGAATCTTCACATATCCTTGGTATTATCAAGAAGAAAATTAAGGATAAAGATAAAGAAACAACAGACCTTGTCATCTGGATAGATGTTAAGATTCTCCTTGGTAATATTGACCAGATAAGTTAAATAGAATTATTTTCTCTCATCATTTCATAATTTATCACATTTTCTGCGATATCTGCTGAATATTCACCAGATCTTCTGATACTATCGGTGATATTTCTGACTGAAACCGCAAGATTAACCGGTAATGAGAGTATTTTTGTGTTTATCAGTGAATATGTCTCTTCCATCTGATGCATGTATTCAATAGTCTTATTTGCCTTTTTCAGGTCATGAGTGAAAAATGATTCAATACTCTTTTCAAAAGCGGTTAGTGCCCCTTCTGAAGCAGAACGTATTTGATCATTAATTTCATCCGGAATTATACTGGTTGAAATTTTTCCGGCATTTTTTGCAATTCTTACACTATGGTCTCCAACGCGCTCAATGATTCTTGCTACCTGAAAATGAGGAAGCATCTCTGAAATATTTACATTCATTTTCTTTGATAGATGAACATTATGCAGTATCATATTTGTCTGACGTGCAACCAACCAGAAAAGACGGTCAACATCGTTATCCCGTTCTATAACATCAGAAATTAAATCCGAATTGTGCGCGATGAATCCTTCAATGGCATCGGTATGCATTCCTCTAACGATAACAAACATCCTTTTCAGAGAATTCTGAATAGGCATTTCCAGAGGATTTAAGAGATCTTTGATGAGAACACTGGATTCTGTTTCTTCAACAAATTCCGGGCCAATAACCATGTTTGAAAATTCACGAAGCTTCATTCGGACAGGACCTGTCACCCGGTCTTTCGTGGTTATGTGGATGGCATTATATCCCGCGATATAAATTCCAATCAGGTTTCTTAGAAAAAAGTCAGGGTCAATATCTGAAGTTATTTCCAAGTTTTTTATTCTTTGAATCTGGTCCCCGGTAGTATTTTTGGTAATGAGTAATGTTCCGTCAGGTTGAACGATTACTCCAAGAGGATCATTTTTTTTGATGTGAACAGATTCCACCCAGTCTTTTGGAAGTGTGATAACATAAGACGACCCACCTGTCATCTGAACTCTTCGTATTTCCATTTTCAATAGCTTATAAGTATAGTCAATAGGAAATATATATGTTGGATTTTTAATATAGAGAAGTATATTATTTCATACAACTTATTTAATTTTTTTAAGAGATTATGAAACCTGAAACAAATAACATAGTTTTTTCTCCTGTAACCAGGTGGGAGACAAACTCTATTCTCAATCTCTACAAGGATGCAGGATGGTGGAAGGATGAATATGATCCTGATGAAATTCCACGGATAATTGTGTCCAGCTACCTGTTTATAGTTGGGTTCCTGGAAAAAAGTGACAAAACTATAGCTATGGGGAGAATACTATCAGACGGATTTAATGGAATTATTCAGGACATGTGTGTTCTTTCTGATTACCGGAGAAAAGGAATCGGAATAAAGCTGCTTGATTTTCTGGTAAGTTCGGCTATTAACAGAGGATTACGACAAATTACACTTGTTGCTGAACCAGGTACCATACAATTTTACAAAAAATCTGGTTTTATTGCTCATGAAAAACAGATATTTTACTTATATTCAACAGGAATGATTCATGAAATTATATGAAGACGATTTTCACCCAATCACTCTGGAAGATAAGAAAATTTTTGACAGGACGTATCAACTAAACCCGATCAAACATTCAGAAAATACCTTTGCAACATTATATTGCTGGCGGAAATATGGACATTACTCAATTTGTGAACATGATAAATCTCTAATCATCAAAGGTGAAACAGAAAATTATCGTTCATATCGTTTTCCCTTGGGACCTGTTAACTATGATATTATCCAGGCAACAATAAACCTGGCATTGGATCTTGGAGAAAATGCACCACTTATCATACTGGAACCCTGGCAATATGAATGGATGAAACAAAACCGACCTGATTTAACTCTCAAACCTGACCGTGATTTTTTTGATTATGTATATCGCACCGATGTGCTTTCATCTCTTCCGGGTCAAAACTACCTAACGATAAGAAAGCATCTGAATAAATTCAGAAAAAAATGTCCCTCTACGATTGAACATATATCTGATTCTAACATGGATGATGTGCTTGAATTTTTAATAAAATGGTGTCAGCACCGTGAATGTGATAAATACACCATCCTAAAACATGAGAAAGAGGCCATCCGGGAAGCTGTTTCTAATTTCCATGAGATTGGGCTTTCAGGAATTACCGTAAACCCAAAAGGGGTTATCGGAGCCATATCAATTTTCGAAGAATTAAACCCTTCTACCGCCGTTGTTCATTATGAAAAAGCTCTTCCTGATTGTGAAGGGATATACAAAGAGATTAATCTTCAGACTGCTCTTTATCTTCAAAATAAATATCATTACATCAATCGGGAGAGTGATACGGGAATTCCCGGTCTGCGGGAGTCAAAAGAACGATATCACCCCGATCACATGGTAAAATTATATTATCTGGATATATGCTCGAATTGATACTACCATATTAGGCAATTAAAAAAAACCTGAATTTTCAATAAGGAAATCAGTTGGCATTTATCCAACTAATTTTATAGTACTTACATCAATACTTCAATTGCGATAATGTACGGTATACCGAAAGGTTTGTTCTGTCTCCTATTATGTATCTTAGTTACCGGCTTTCCTGGCTCAATATCTTTGGCAGATTATTCTATTGGTACGATAATTGAAACAACTGGAAGTGTGCATGAAAAATTTTCAGGAACATGGAACATGGATGATGGGAATGGAATCAATGTTTCCGGAATATATTCTGATTCAGAGATAACAAATGGAGGGAATTTCAATCTGAAAAAACAACTAGGCATGAGAGAAAGTTCTTCCTCACAAAATGTTTTGGATACTCAAAAGACCATGAGTTATTCGTCTGGGCATAGTGGAGGGCACCTGATGGCAGAAGAATTTATGAGTTTTGCTGATGAAAGGAGATTTAATAATACTGCAGCTTCGATATGCTTTTCAGATCCCTACAATGAATCATCGAATGGTTTTCATGAGCAAACAGCATCATTTTCTATAAATAATGCCAAACAGGTTAGCCTTTCTTCAAGTGGCAGATATTCGGCTGGCAGCCTGGACTACTCAATTAATACAGGAGAGCCAGGAAATAGATCCTCTATTGGATTGGATGGAACATTAAAGACTCAATTTGAGGGTAAAACAATTACAAATGGTCATGAAACAAGATTATATGACAGAACATTGATATCCGGAATAATTGAATCATTCAGTAGGATCTATCATGGAGGGGAGACACAGGAATTATCTGGAATTTCATCCAGTACCGGTTCCATGATGGAGAAGACGCTGGTCACTACGCAGTTTATCAATAATAATACCATTCCCGGTTCCATAATCCAGGGAGATTCAGTATATTCTGCAGACATGATGAGTAATGGTGGCAGAACCATGGTAACTAGACAGGTAACTGGTGGAGAAAAAATTTCCGCTGAACGAATCATTACTTACAAATCAGAAGGCAATCGATCTATTCAGGCATCTGAACATGCATTCACTTCCAGATTCCAGCTACCTGAAACAGGATTTAATAACCCGGTATGTGTTTTTGCAGGTCCTCCATTAGAACCGGATAATTCTCAATATGCTCCATACAAAGAAGCATCTGCTAAGACCGGCGTTGCCGGAGTAAGCTCAGCTCAAATTAGCAGCTCAACTATTCTGGGAGATATTTCTGATTCTTATCTGCCAAACCTTGAATACCGTGCAAAAATTGAAGTTCCTATTGGTTTTGATGCTTCCTTAGTCGAAAGAATGCAGGATACAGACGAAGACGGGAGATTTGAAGATTTAAACGGAAATGGAAATCTGGATATGCAGGACCTCGTGTTATTATTCCAGAATTTCCGATGGATAGGTGAAAGCAATATTTCTGCCCGAATAGATTTCAACCAGAATGGAAGGGCAGATTACGCCGATATCGTGACAATATTTCAGGCAATGAACCGGAACAGTGCTGACATCAGTTAGAAGAAATTCTGAGTGGCATAAAAAAATTCCCCGTCAAACCTTGTTCCAATACCGATTTTTTCTATTTCAGGATTTATCAGGTTTTTATTATGTTCGGGACTGTTTATCCATTCTATCATGATGATATCTGCAATTTCTTCTGGTAATGTCGGGTCTACGAATCCGGAATACGTTTTTCCAATGTTATAACCGGCAGCAATGCGAATAATATTTTCAGCTATTCCACTCCTGATAGTGCCATCATCCATCTTTTTTGAACTTTCATAACCGGCAATATCAGCTCTTCCTTTAGGATCCAGCCCCTCCGGAGTATAGTGAGAAAAATAATTCCTTTTGATCATGTCAACAGTATGGGCATCTGCAATAGAACTAAGAAAAGAGTCTAAATTCAATTCATTAAGCCCTTTATACTGCCGATATTTATTTGTTTTTAAATATAACAGTCCGGTTACCTGGCTTACTATTTCATTCAGATTGGGTTTTTCTGTTGATGAAACCAGAATTGACTTATTAGATATGAAAAAATTATCTGATTCATCCACCTCTGGAATCATACCGGTGTAATCAATAACTGCTACCAGATAATATTCACCATCAGGAATATTTTCAGGTAAGAGATCGAGAGATGTGTGTTCTTCATTCATGAGTCCATTAACAGAAAATGAGGTGATATCGCGAAACAAAATATCACGGGAAGATAACGTGTTATCCTGTGTAAGGAAGAATCCGATATGGTATGTTCCTGCACTATGATCATTAAGATTTCGTACGGTATAGGTGATTGCAAGAGGGGATCCAGGCGCAACTATGTGTCTATCTATATTATCTATCGATACTACCAGGTTAGGATGTTCTCCTTTCCATCTCCCGGATTCATGTATTCTAACAGGATGTTCGGATGAGATGGTGTTGTCTGCAACAAATAAATCATATTCATCTGATGTAATCGTGGCTTCCACAGTATATTCTCCTTCTCTGATACCTTCAGGAACAAGAAATTGAAATGGAACCTTCCCTTTTAATCCTGGTTGCATTTCATGAGTAGTTTTTTCTGGTAGCCAGTATACAATCGAAGATGTTGAACCATTTTTTATCAATACAAATGTTGTTTCTACATTTGTTGCTGGAACAGGCCCTGTATTCGCGACAATTACTGAACCGGTAAGGTCTGTATTTGTGAAAACGTTATCCGAAACGATTAAGGAAGACAAAGATAAATCCGGTGTTATCGCGGAGTATTCTTCTAAACCGGGTATGAGGTCTGATAAACCGGATACGGGGATGAAAGTGGAGGAACATATGAGGGAAATAATGATGAATATCGCAGTTTTAAACATGATTATATAAGTATTAAATCTTATTCGGATTTTGAATGATTATTACTGTTCGAGAAAAGGTGAGAGAGTTCCTGATGAAAAATCACCTAAATGCTCTTTTCCTGCGCTGGTAATAACTCTCCCCTGGGGAGTTCGTTTAATAAAACCTATCTGTATGAGATATGGCTCATATACATCTTCTATTGTTCTGGGCTCTTCACCAACTGATATTGAAATGGTTTTCAGCCCTACGGGGCCTCCATCAAAGTCTATGGCAATAACTTCCAATATTCTCCGGTCTAATATATCAAGACCTCTTTTATCAACTCCCAGGGCAATGAGAGCCAGATCAGCAATATCCTTATCGATACATCCTGAACCCCTGACAATTGCATAATCATATACTCTTCTCAATAACCGGTTGGCAATCCTTGGTGTCCCTCTGGATCTACAGGCAATTTCATGTGCTCCTTCATCGGTAATGGGAATACGAAGTATTGATGCGGAACGTGTTATGATAACCTTGAGATCAGCAGAGTCATAGAGATCTAACCGGAGAATAATTCCAAATCTGTCACGAAAAGGAGAGCCCAAAAGACCCAGTCGCGTTGTTGCTCCTACCAGAGTAAATTTCTCCAAGGGTAACTGAATGGTCCGGGCCGATGGTCCTTCACCAATTAGAAGATCAATGGTATAATCTTCCATAGCAGGATAAAGAATCTCTTCAATAACCGGAGAAATACGATGAATCTCATCAATGAAGAGAATGTCTTTATCTTTAAGAGGAGTTAGAAGTGCAGCAAGATCACCCGGGCGGTCAAGAATAGGTCCACTGGTTGTCTCAATCCCTGCTTGCATCTCTTTGGCAATAATGTGGGCAAGGGTGGTTTTCCCTAATCCTGGCGGCCCTGAAAAAAGGACATGATCAAGCGGGCGGTTCCTTTTACATGCAGAAGAGATTGCAACCAATAATGCATCTTTTATTACATCCTGTCCGATAAAATCACTGAGTAAACCCGGACGGATAGATGGCTCATCATGTTCGTTTTCCTGTATTTGCGGGCTTGTAAACTTGGATTGCATGTATAACCTGGTTATTTCTTTCTTAAGTGAACTAATGCTTCTTTTACGAGATCAGAAGAACCTTTAAGAGTTTTCTCTTTTTGAACTTTAAGTAAAACACTGCTTGCTTCATCTGAGTTATAACCCAGAGACTTTAAAGCCAGTAATGCATCAGAAAATGAAGTAGATTCTTCTAATATGTAATCTGTTTCAATTGTGCTGTCGGATATTTTATTTTTTAGTTCCAGTATTATACGCTCAGCACCTTTTTTGCCAAGTCCCGGTACTTTTGAAAGAATTTCCGGTTTCTGATATTTAATTGCATAATGAATTTCTTTTATCGTAAGTGAACTTAACAATGCAATTCCAGTCTGCGGACCAATATGTGATACAGAAATCAAAAGCCGGAACAGATCTGCTTCTATTGTTGTTAAAAATCCATATAATTGAAGTAGATCCTGCCTAATTATTAATTCGGTATGCAGAATAATTTCCTGGCCTGGATTTGACTGTGTCAGAACATTTTCAGGAACACGAATTTTATACCCGATTCCTCCGGATTCAATGATGAGTGTTCCATCACATATTTGAATCAGTTCCCCGCGAATTCTTGCAATCATGGTAAAATCCTCATCCAGTTCAGATGACATAAGGCTAGCGACAAACCATCTGCTGCGTCATCCGGTTTGGGAATATCTGATAAATGCAATAACCGTGCGATCATCATCTGCATCTGTTTTTTATCTGCATTGCCAGATCCTGTTATTGCAAGTTTAACCTGTTTTGGTGTATATTCATAAACCGGTACCATGTTTTTTGCGGCAGCTAGGAGTATTACCCCTCTTGCTTCACTGACCTGCAGGGCAGTTGTAGTATTGCGGGAAAAATATAATTTCTCAATAGCCATACAGGATGGATTGAAATTCTTAATAATTAGTTCGATATTTTGAAATATTTCAAAAAGTCTTGTCGGAGTATCACCGGTTTTTGGAGTTGTTTTAATGCACCCCCAAGATCGGGATACGGCTATATTTCCTCTTTTCTCAACAATGCCAAAACCACAGCACGCATACCCGGGATCGATTCCAAGGATGCATTGATTATCTGTATTCACAAAAAACCTGTTAAATATCTATTATTAGGTTTGAATTCTTAATTTTTTTCTCAACCAGATCTTCATTCCAGATACCACGGTGCTCAATAAGCCACTCATGAGCATTAATCTGATCCTTTTCTTTTTCGGAGGTTGCCATGCAATATCTTCCATCCGGTTGCAGAATCCTCTTTTTCCTGTTGTCTTTTAGATGTACAGGTAGAATGGTTGAGATAATCTGATTCCGGATTCCTTTGTCCAGAACTGGAAATAAAATTTCAATCCTCCGGTTCAGGTTTCTGGGCATCAGGTCGGCACTACCCATGAGAACAATCTCATCTCCCCCATTATGGAAATAATAAATCCGGGAATGCTCAAGAAACCTTCCTACTATGGATGTAACAGTAATATTTTCTGACACCCCGGGAATGCCAGGACGTAGACAGCATATTCCACGTATCTGGAGATCAATAGTTACTCCTGCCTGTGATGCCTGGTATAATCCCTGGATCATTTCTACATCCTGAAGGGCATTGAGTTTAAAAATAATATGACCATCCCCATGATCCTTATGGCGTTTAATTTCTTTGTAAATAAGCGAGAGAATTCCCCTTCGAATATATTTGGGAGAAACCATGAGGTGGTTGTACGCCATGTAGTTTGAATAACCGGTAAGAGCATTAAACAGGTTTGAAACATCAGATGCAATTTCAGGATCGGCAGTGAATAATCCAATGTCCGTGTATATTCTGGCAGTTATTGCATTATAATTACCAGAACTCATATGAACGTACCTGGTAATTCCATCACGTTCACGCCTGACGATAAGACAGACTTTTGCATGAACTTTCAAACCCATGATGCCATAAATTACATGAACTCCTGCATGTTCTAATGCTTTGGCCCATCCAATATTATTTTCCTCATCAAATCGTGCTTTTAATTCTACTACCACCGAAACGGCTTTTCCATTTTCACGGGCATCAAGTAATGCCTTTATTATTGGTGATTTTGCTCCAGATCGATAGAGGGTAATTTTTATTGCGAGGACATCCGGGTCATGAGCTGCTTGCGTTAAAAAATTAATAACTGGTTGGAAACTATCATAGGGATGAAAGAGAAAAAGGTCTCGCTTTTTTATCTTTTCAAATATCTGGTTATCATTTTCAATTCGCTTTGGAACACTCGGAATAAATGGCGTATCTTTTAAATCCGGGCGATCCAATTCCAAAAGACACATCAGATCTGCCATTCCTATCGGCCCGTTAAAACGATAGAACATGTGAGGATATCCTGCCATTTTTTCAGCCATCATCGCACAAACAGACTGATCCATCCAGGAAGAAACTTCGATCCGGACAGACTTACCCACCCATCTTCTGCCGATTGATTCTTCAACTGCAGTCAGGAGATCATCGGCTTCGTCCTCTTCTATTTCAACATCAGCATCCCTTGTTACCCTGAAAGGATACGCTGCCTTGACATCCATTCCAGGAAAGAGCAGATCAAGGTTTTCAGAAATGATATCCTCAAGAAAAATTAATTCGGTACGTCCTTGATCAGTATTATTACTATCATCCAGAATTGTAATAAGCCTGGGAAAAAGCCGGTTTGGTATTTTTATTCTTGCGAAGAGATCATCTTTTTGTCCCCGCTCCCGAATTATTACCGCCAGATTTAAAGCAAGGTTCGAAATAAATGGGAACGGATGTGATTTATCAAATGCCAATGGTGTTAAAACGGGAAATATTTCCCTGATAAAAAAATTTCTTAAATATCTTTTTTGGTTTTCCTGCAATGAATCATACGTATGAATAATAATTCCAGCATTTTTCAGTTCCGGTATAATTTCATCATACCATATGGTTACTGATTCCTGTAGTAGAGGCTGAAGACTCTTATATATTTCATCAAGCTGTTGCAGGGGTGTCAGTCCATCGGGAGGAAATTTTAACACTCCTTTGCTTAGTTGCTGGTGAAGACCAGACACCCGTATCATGAAGAATTCATCAAGATTATTAGCAAATATTGAAAGAAATTTTACTCTTTCAAGAAGTGGATGTGTTTTATCTTTTGCTTCATTCAGGACATGATGATTAAACTGAATCCAGGACAGTTCCCGATTAATATAGAGTGATGTATCTGAAAACACTAGTTCCTTATTATATTTATTAATAAATATATTTGAGTCTGGATTCATACATTTTTCAAGAATAATATTGAGAAAAGGGAATAAGTAATTGGTGGTAGTATTCAGATATCTATACTGCTTTCGTAATGAAAGGATTTCATAAAACTTTTAATAAATCCACTGACAGCACTCTTATCTGAAAATGACATAGCCACAGATGGTGAGTGGTTGTCTCCTTCAGCTTCTAAAGAGGAGCCTGAAAAACCTGTCCGGATTCCTCCGACATCTGCATAACCCTCTCCTGATAGTCCATAATTTATCCCTTCTAATATTCCTTCTTTATCTGATGGGTACTCAATCGTTGAATTAAGTGCTGTGATATTATCTGATGTCAGGTTAGCAATATCTGTTTCATTAGCATTTTCAGCAATTGCATGGGAAACAAAGAAAAGGCATCCAATTATAATTATTGTAAGTATACGGGTTACATTTGCATTCATAGTATTATTCCTTTTCAATGTAATCGTAATAGGTATTGAACCTTCGTTATTGAATTGTTTGTGGTTATTCACCTGGTTTTTCAATTATTGACCAAACAAGATCATCTTCTCACGTATCAGTTCAGGTACCAGGATGTAATCAACTTCTCCGGTTTCAATCGCTGCTTGTGGCATACTTTTAATCGGAGCAGTTAATGGATCCTGTGCAATGGTTGTGCCTCCAATACGGTGAAGATAGCATAATCCGTCTGCTCCATCTCTTCCCATACCGGTAAGAATAATTCCCATTATGCTATCTTCGGATCTTTTTTTGATGGAAAGTAAAGTCAGGTCAACAGCCGGTCGGACTCCATGAACTTTTTCACCAGAATCAAGTCTGAATACCCGGTTATTTTCAACACGAAGATGGTACCCGGCAGCAGCGATATAAACATTTCTTTCAGATAACCGGGTATGATCATCAATTATGAAAACCCCCATTTTGGTAAGGGAAGCAATATGAGAATTGAAACTCTTGTTAAATGCAGGTGGAAGATGTTGCACTATTACTATTGCAACCTTTAAGATGGGAAAATCTTTCAGGATATTTTCCAGAATATAGGGTCCACCAGTAGAAGAACCAATTATGATTATCTTCATGAAGGTTTTACCCGTTATCAGAATCCGAAAGATAATACCGAGAAAAAAAATTCACTCTTTCGATAAGTTCTTCATTATCAAAGGGTTTTGTCATGTAATCTATCACGTACTCCTGGAGTCCTATCATTTTTGCATCAGGATTGTCTTTTGCTGTCAGCATGATAATTACCACCTCTTTTTCCATTTTTTGATCTAATATTGCCGAAATGGTGTCCCATCCATCCATATCCGGCATCATAACATCGAGTATTATAATACCGGAAAACCCTTCTTTTATAAACTGAATACATTCCTCTCCACCGGAGGCAGTAGTAATATTAAACCCGGCATCAGACAAAACGGTCTTTACAGCAATTCTCACATGGGCATCATCATCAACAATCATCACATTAGTTTTTTTACCAGACATGGTATTCACCATTAATTAATCATCATTCAGGCCTGTTTTTTTCTTCATGTGAATATCAGGATTTTTCTTTAATTGAATCTGGAAAGTAGTTCCTTTTCCTGTTCCTTCACTACTGACGGTAATGTTACCTAAGTACATCTCCACTACCCGTTTTACTATTGCAAGTCCAAGA
The DNA here is from genome assembly GCA_012729535.1 of Methanomicrobiales archaeon. Taxonomy (GTDB): domain Archaea; phylum Halobacteriota; class Methanomicrobia; order Methanomicrobiales; family Methanospirillaceae; genus Methanospirillum. Next base: position 61,370 of record JAAYCY010000033.1, read on the forward strand.
CCATGAGATCCTCTTTCATGACGTGAGTTATCAGCACGATAAAACTCTTCAAATATCCGGTTTATGTGTTCTTTTTCAATTCCTATACCAAAGTCCTGAATACTCATAAGAATATTATCTTTGAAATCTTTTGCCTGGATAATAACCTTACCATCAATATATGAATATTTTATTGCATTACCAATCAGATTACCTGCAATAGTTTCAAAATGCATCGGAGACATCATCAAGGATAATTCTTCTGATATATTGGTGGATATTTCAAGACTCTTCTGATGTATAAGATATGCATGATCACTGATAATGTGATCAATCATGTCTTTGACATATAATTCCTGAATGTCAGATACCATGTACAAACTATTCATTTTAGCCAGTTCAAGGATTGTAGTTACCAGTTTTCTAATTGTTCCAACATCTTCTATAGAATTATCCAGTAATTCTCCGATTTCAGGATCACTAATTTTTTTCCGGATATGCGGAAGTATTGCAACAAGTGGTGTTAATGGAGTCTTTAAATCATGTCCTATAATTTGAATAAATTCATCTTTTTGTCTGAGTAATTCTTCAATTTGTAATGTTCTTCGTCTAACCCGAATATCAAGCTCACGATTCATATCCAAGAGTTGTGTTCTCATTGCATCGAGTTCCAGGGTTTTTTGCTCGAGTTCAGCAGCATATTTCATCAGGTGTTTTTCCACATCCTTTCTTTCAGTAATATCCTGCAATATTCCAAATGAACCCTGAATAATTCCTTTTTTCATTAATGGCTTTCCCTTTATCCGAAGAAATCTAAATCTATTATCTTCCAACTGAATTCGGAATTCAAAATCAAAATCTGAACCTTTTTCCAGGGCATGAGAAAAAAATTCTTGGATTTTTTCAGTATCCTGGGGAAATGATCGGTTAACAAAATCTTCGTACATTATTACATTCTGCTCTGAAGGAATACCCAGCAGGGAAAATATTTCAGGTGATGCTCTAAATCTCCTTAAAGAAGTATCATATGACCATACACCCATCCGGGCTATTTTCTGAGCCTGTTCCAGTTTCCATTCCATATCAGAAAGGAGATCTCCATACTGTTTCCTCCTTGAAATGTCCCTGATTACACCTTCTATACCCTGTAATAATCCTTCTTCATCATATATCAGTCTGCAACTGATTGATGAATATAAAATCCTTTTATCAATTGAAATCAGTTGGATCTCATAATCTTTTACACCTTCACTACTGATGATATCAGACAGGAATATTGGCCAGTATTCATGCGAATGTAGAATATTTTCAAATGATGTTCCCTCTAGTTCTCTACATGATTCATAACCCAGAGCCCTGACCATAGATGAACTAACGGTTATTAAAATTCCTGATTTGTCAGTCATGAAGTACATATCGCCAATTTGGTCAATCAGACTTTGAAATTTCTTTTTACTGCTTTTTAACACATCTTCGATTTTTTTTCTTGAAATACCTGTTTCAATAATTCCGGCAAGAATCATAAGAGTAGTAATCTCGGCCTGAATCCAGTTTCGATTAACTGATTGATCAAAAAATGCCAGAATACCGATAAGAGAACCTTTATTGATCAGAGGAACCATTACCATGGAACCTGACTGGCGATCATTCATTAACTCGTGAAAAAAACCCTCAGCTTCATTAATTTTAACTATTACCTGCTGGTTTTTTACCAAAGTAGATGAAACAGTATGGTAAAAAGAATCATTTTTAAGATTTTCAAAGTCTGTTCCGATTAGATACCCGTACCTGTTGGACCAGAGGTACCTTTCACAAAATTTTACCTTGTCCGTATCAGAAGTAATTTCAATAAAAGAAGAATATTGAATATTCATAACCTTTCCAACACGACTGATTATCTGTTGAATTCGTTCCTCGGGATCATGATCAAGAAGATGAGACCGGGTAATCTCCTGAATCAACCAGAGAAGAGATGAAATTCTTGAATTTTCATTATTAATCTTGTTTTCAATCATTGAAAAATCAGTAGACTTTTCCTTGGTGGGTTCGGGTTTATTCATGATTATTTCTCCGAATATTCTTCTGCCAGTGCCTGCTTTCTCTAATAATCCAATTGCTAGGTATTTTAGTTATTCTCGTTACAGGTAAATGGTTGAACTACTAATTATTAAGGTATCCCGCATGAAAAAACCAAACCAAAAAAAACCTGCAATATCTCCAGTAACAGTAACGATATCCATTGAAAGAGATTTTTTACCTGCTGAAATACGAGTTATTCATGCATTGAATAACATGTTTCATCCTCGGGAAATATCTCTTGTTTCAAATGGCCATTATCTTCATGCGAATTTATATACATTTGATCCTGAAGAGTTTTCCTCAGGCATTAAATCTTGCATGCAAAATGAAGATTTAATTGGCCTCTACAAAATATCAGAAGAGAATCCATTTGATCTTTTGTTGAGTAAAATTCTTTCAATTGGCAGTTATGGAATCAGGTATGGAAAACGAATTTATGCAGGATATGCAGATGAACGAAAAGTAATTGGAAGAAAAGAAAAAATTTCAAATCGGGGTTCCTTTTTTTATGCACAGCAAAATGGTTTTAAAAATATTGAAAATTCTGTGCCTTCTGAATGTATAAACCAGATCCTATGTGGAGATAGTGAAAAGATTCTTTCAGAATTACCGGATAATTGTGTTGATCTCATAATAACATCACCGCCATATAATTTTGGTCTTGAATATTCATCATCAGGAGATAGTGCAGGTTGGGAAGCATATCTTGAAAAATTGTATCGGGTTTTCTCTGAAGGAATCAGAATTTTAAAATTCGGGGGAAGATTCATTGTAAATGTTCAACCCCTTTTTTCGGATTATGTTCCTTTACATCACATAATTTCTAACTTTTTTATGTCAAAAAAAATGATATGGAAAGGTGAAATCCTCTGGGAGAAGAACAATTATAATTGTAAATATACATCCTGGGGAAGCTGGAAAAGCCCCAGTAGTCCATATCTGAAATACACCTGGGAGTTTATAGAAATTTTTTGTAAAGGAACCTTAAAAAAACCAGGTGATTCTGAAAATGCTGATATTAATGATGAAGAATTTAAATCCTGGGTCGTGGCAAAATGGTCTATAGGTCCAGAACGGAAAATGAAGCAATATAATCACCCGGCAATGTTCCCCGAAGAACTTGTTGAACGTTGTCTGAAATTATTTAGTTTTAAAGGTGATCTCATTCTTGATCCTTTTAATGGGGCAGGCACTACTTCAGTAGTTGCTCTAAGGACAGGAAGACAATACATTGGTATTGATATCTCCCCGGAATATTGTGCTGCTGCAAAGGACCGGTTATCCAGTAATTCCAAAGAGAAAACTCGTAATAACAAATCACAAAACAAAAAATTTACTTCCGGTTCCAGTAAAAAAAACCTCCTCCAAGAACACCAAGTAAAACTACAATTACATAAAGAGGAATCGGCTCAGCATCACCTTGACCGTTTTTATCCTGCTGATTCCTGATTTTTTGATGGGCATAATCGTAATTGGATTTTGCTACAGGGTTATCAGGGTCGTATCGTAAAGCCTGCTCTGATGCATACAGCTCCTGTTCATATTCACCTAAGGCTCCATGGGCGGTTCCTTTTAAAATCCATGCTTCAATGAGTGTCGCATCTTTTTCCAATGCTTTATCTGCAAAATCACGGCCCTGAAGAAAATCACCGATATTAATTAAAATAGATGCTTTCGCAGCTAGCAAATAAGGATTATCTGAATGGGTTTTTTCAATCTCTTCTATCACCGTCATTGCGCCTGAATGATTACCGGCTTTAGATAAAATACCAGCTTTGGTAATGTAAGGAAGATAAAAATCAGGTTGGATTGCAATTGCCTTATCTGCTAATATTATTGCTTCTTCATCAGAATTGTTATATGCCGCGTCAACTGCCGCATTATAATACGTCACGGCATCAACAAGCGGACCTTTCATATCTGCAGCAATAACAGTGGTAATGCAGAGTACTGATGATAGAAAAATGAGAGCGATGATAAAATGCATTATTTGTTTCATTTTTATTCTAATTATCAATTAGTGTTTTATTCTTAAGGAATTATGGTGACATCTGCCTCTTTTTTTCCCTGCTTATGGTATTTGATTATCGTTCAAATCGAGCCTGTTATATGTTAGAATGTCTCTTATATGCTGGAATATGTTAGGATTACCAACTGAAACGATCATGGTTGTTGGAGGAGCAGTTATCCTTATTACCATTTTGTTAGTACTTTGGGCCCTGTTTTACGGGAGTGATTATTAATGACTGATGTTATTACCGTTGCAATTGTTATCCTCTATTGTCTGGTTATGATAGGCATTGGTGGCTGGGCCTCAAAAAAAGTAAAAAATACAGAAGATTACCTTGTAGCCGGTAGATCTCTAGGATTCTGGGTATTTGTTCTTCTCATGGTTGGAACGGTCTGTTCAGGTATGTCATTACTAGGAGTTTCCGGCCTTGGATACACCTTTGGATGGCCTTCAATCTGGGAACAATTATTTGTTCCCTTATCAATTGCATTTTGCATCATTTTTTTTGGAGTAAAATTGCATTCCATTACAAAAGAGACAGGATATATTACGGTTCAGGATTATCTTGCTCACCGGTATGAAAGCCCTCTGGCACTCCGGACGTTGTCTGCTGTTACGGGGATTATTGTTTCAATGGTCTATCTTGTGGGTCAATATACAGCAATAGCTATTGTCCTGATGTGGCTTTTTGAGATTCCCTTGTGGTTGGCACTTATTATTGCAACCCTTGTAGTGACCATATATACAACAATCGGTGGTCTTTATGCGGTAGCATGGGCTGCATTAATCCAATCTCTGATACTTATCGGAGGGGTATTAATCATGGCCCCAATTATTATTTTTTATGCCGGTGGTTTTGTTCACGTTAATGAATATATGGCCTCTGTCGATCCAAATCTTGTTCAGCCATGGATGCCGGGTGGAATGGTATTTACCCCGTCGTATTTAGTCTCTTTTGGAGTTTTGTTAATGATAGGTCTTGCATGTGCACCCCATGTTATAAATAATATAATGGCTGTAAAAGACGCTAAACTATTTAAATGGGCGCCGCTTGTAGGATTTCTTATATATGGTGTAGTTATGTTCCTGCTGAAATTTGCAGGATTTGCCGGGATTGCACTCGTTCAGGAGGGTGTTTTTTCTCTTCCGGATGTACCAAATGCCCAGGACTTTGTAATATTATATGGAATTCAAAATGCTATCCCCCATATTGCTTTATGGTCAATTTTTGCGGTGATTGTTCTGGCTGCGGTGATGTCCACTACTGACAGACTTATGCTAACGATTGGAGCGATGTTTTCATGGGACATCTATAAAAAAATCTTAAGACCTGATGCTCCGGACAAACAGGTCTTAATGGTAAGCAAAATAGTTGTCATCCTCTCTGCGCTTACTACGATGATACTGGCACTAAATCCACCTGAAATGCTGGCATTTTTAATATGGATGGGCATTGGAATCATGCTCTCAACCTTCGCAGTACCCTTACTTGCCGGTTTATACTGGCGTCGGGCTACCGGTTTAGGAGCAATCGTGAGTATGTCAGCAGGTTTGGTGGCAGCAGGGATTTTTGGATTATATTATCAATATGTTGAAAAATTACCTCTCCATTTTAGTTTTTATGCTGTCCTCGTATCTTTGATTGCAATGATATTAGTTAGTTTAATCACAAAACCATCAAGTGAAAAAGTACTTGATGATACTAAAACCGGATGGTTCATCCGTTCCCCTTCAAAATAAAAACCTATTTTTTATTTGAAACCGATCTTCATGACAACTATTAACAGAACCAGCAGGTGAAATATGTATGAAACATGGAACACCGCTCTGGGACATCAGTCATCAAAGCAGCAGGTCTTGTATTCGGAGATATAGGAACGAGTCCGATTTATACTCTTGCTGTGCTCTTTCTATTCCTTACTCCGAGTCGGGATAACATACTGGGAACAATATCCCTGATATTCTGGACTCTTATCATTATGGTAACGGTTCAATATACTTTTCTTGCAATGCGCCTTTCAGAAACCGGAGAAGGTGGAACACTGGTTCTAAAAGGGATACTATTACCCTTGGTTACTAAACCTACCCGTATTGCAATTTTCACAATGCTGGCAACACTGGGAATATCTCTCATGATCGGTGAATGTGTTATTACTCCAGCCATCTCAATATTGTCAGCAGTTGAAGGAATCAGACAGATTCAAGGATTTGAACTGATTTCCCAGGACTGGTTAATATTTCTTGCAATTTTTATTGCTCTAGGCCTTTTTATGTTTCAAAGAAGAGGCACAGAGGGAGTATCAAAGACATTCGGACCAGTGATGGTTATATGGTTTATTACATTATTAATAACAGGAATTATATCTGTTGCATACTCTCCGGAAATCCTTGGTGCATTAAATCCATATTATGCCGTTCATTTTTTTATAAATAATGGAATAATGGCATTCTTCTCACTCTCATTAATTGTTCTCTGTGCTACAGGTGCGGAAGCATTATTTGCAGACATGGGTCACTTGGGAAGAGAACCTATTCAGAAGGCATGGGTTTTTGTATTTATAGCAGTTCTTTTTTCTTATCTTGGACAAGCAGCTTTTCTGTTAAGAAATAGTAATGTATCAAATCCCCTGTTTGAGATGGTATTTGAGCAGGTTCAGATCTTGTATATTCCTTTTCTCATTCTTATGATTATGGCTACAATAATTGCATCACAGGCTGTAATTAGTGGCATTTTTTCAATTATTTACCAGGCGATCACTACCCATCTTTTACCAATGCTACCGGTGGATTATACATCAGATGAACTACGGACCCAGATATACATTAATACCGTTAACTGGTTACTCTGTTTTGCCGTCATCTGCGTTTTGTTGTTATTCCAGTATTCTGAACGACTTGCAAATGCATATGGTCTTGCAGTAACCGGAACTATGTCAATCACCGGCTCATTTATGATTGCAATATTTCTCTATAAGCGAAAATATCTGTATATGAGTATTGCCATGCTTGTTACCGTCGTAGATATTGTATTTTTCCTGTCAACCGTTTCAAAGATTCCTCATGGTGGATATCTTTCACTAGTCATTGCTGCAGTTCCTTTCTCCATAATACTGATTTATACCAATGGGCAAAAAGCACTATACAAGGCAATGTCCCCAATGGGACAGGATAAATTTATCAGGAAATATAACCGGGCATACAAAACAGCCAGGCATCTGAAAGGAACTGCTATCTTTTTTGCACGATCCCTTGACCAGGTTCCGGCATATATCTCAAGGACCATGTTTAATAATGAAATTATTTATGAAGAAAATGTAATTATTTCTCTTAACATCAAAGACGAACCTTACGGATTCTCATGGCATCTGGATAAAAATATTGAGGCAGGTCTTTCACATCTTTCAATTCAATATGGATATATGCAGATAATTGACCTGATGAGAATTATCAGAAGTGCAGGTATCGAGGAAAAAACAATATTTTACGGAATGGAGGAGATAGTAACCCGAAATATTATCTGGAAAATATTTAATGCAATAAAGCGGTTATGCCCTTCATTTGTTCAATATTACCGCTTACCCTCCCACAAGGTTCATGGGGTAATAACCAGAATCGAACTATAATAATTAATGAGAGCATATAACAAGAGAAAAAAAGGTGAGATTTTTTTAAAACTTTTTACTCTTTAAAAATTTTATTAAGATAAAACATTTTATGCCGTAATATGATCGGTTTTATTGCTATGAAAACGTAGTATTGATCAGGGTGATTGTACATGTGTTCTACTGGAGGACCTGTCGACATTAATTTTGATGAAGGACTGAAAACGAAAGATTACAAATGTAAAGATTGCGGTAGCAGCTTCAGCACAATTGGAAAAAAAGTCCGTTGTCCCACTTGTGGATCAGATAATTGTATTGCAGCGTAATGTACCTGTCTTTTACAGATGAATATCTCTCCATCAGGAATGACGATTCTTTTATTCTGATTGGCAGAGTCCTTACCGATTTCACTCTTTTTATTGAAACAAATACACACGAATATTGTCAATACCTGGAGTCAGGTGACCTGGTTGTTGTTTCTGCACCTGAAGGTGGCAGAATTGAGCAGGCAATTATTCTGTTAGAACTTATCCGTGAATTTCATGCCCCTCTTGTCGTTCTTCCAAAAGATCATCCGGCGAGTCAGAGACTTACGATGGTAATATCTGCCGGTGATAGTATTGAATTAAATTGCTCAATACAACGCGGGACCCATCCGGAGCAGCATCTTTTGTGCGGTTCAGAGAGTATGGCTGGATTGATTATTAAAAAAATCAGTGACGGAATAGAATTATCCGGGATGAATGAAGCATTTGTTATACAAAGTATTCCCCGGATCGGTATAGAAAAAATTAATTTTTTACCAGGTCTGCCATCCTGATAAGAGGGAGTAACCTTACTCCCAGATTATCCATGGCATCTATCGCACCTTCGTCTCTATCAACAACAGAAATGACGGTATTGATAATGCCTCCAGCCTTTCGGATCTGTTCGATACCAAAAATTGCAGATCCTCCTGATGTCGTGACATCTTCGACAAGTAAGATGTTTTTACCACTTACATCTCCTATAAAAAGATTATTGATACCATGACTTTTTTGCTCCTTTCTAATTATTACATACGGCTTATCACATGCAAGTGATACCGATACTGCGAGAGGTATACCCCCTACTGCAACTCCTGCGACAGCATCAAACGAATTATCATATGTGAGCATTTCACAAGATATCACCTTTAATATTTCCGGCTTCGTGATGGCTTTTTTTATGTCAATGTAAACGGTGCTACGTTTCCCTGAAGATAGGGTGAAATTTCCAAATTTAATTGCTTCGGCTGATATCAGCATATCGCATAATGACACTGTTACCATGGTACCTTCTTCAATCCTAATTTATACCCGATAATATTCACGGTCCGGTGAAGTACTGGAGTGATCACGAGAATGGTTATGAACAATTGAATTGTCATGGTTTGGAAAAACCAATTCATATCAAATATGAATGCCAGAATGAGTGCGCCAGCAACAAAATCATATTGATCAATGAATTTCCATTCACCTCCTCGTTCAATACCTTTTCTTCTTTTAAAAAAACTTTTTATCATATCTCCCAGAAGGGAACCAATAGCGAGTAACATTACAGATAATAGTGTATGTGGATTAACCCATGGAACGAATCCTGAACATTCTGCAAATATCTGGAAAAGACCGACAATTATTCCTGCAGAAACACCCAGGATAAATCCCCTGATAGTTTTTCCATCTCCTAATATACGTCTCCCGTCACTCCATTTTTTTCCCAGGTCAATGGGGGTGCCCCCACCTGTTAGTGCTGCAATATTGTTTGGAAGATACGCAGGAAGCATCACCCATATTGCAGAACCGATAAGGACCGCCAGACTGGTGACTAATGAAGAAGAATTCAGCATACCTATAAGGTTAGGTTTCTGCATACATATGAGCAGAAGATGATTCAGGGTATGGAAATACCAATTGGTGGTGATAGTATACTCCTTAAGAAAACGAAAAGTCTCTGTCCGGTTTGTAAAAAAATCCTTGATGCAGAGATAACAGAGAAAGATGGGAAGGTGTATATCGAGCGTACCTGTCCTGATCATGGTTTCTTTTCATATCTGTACTGGGAAGATTCAGATGCATGGCGCAGGTATGAAGCCTTTGGAATCAAAGGCAATGGGGTGACTAATCCCCAGGTTGTTAAAGAGA
>JAAYCY010000034.1 GCA_012729535.1 Methanomicrobiales archaeon
AAGCGGGAATTATTACTGCTAACATGGTTAAGCCCGGAGCCACTATCATTGATGTAGGGACTAACCAGGTAGAGGGTAAACTCTGTGGTGATGTGGATTTTGAGGAGGTTGTTTCTATTGCTGGTGCAATAACTCCTGTTCCCGGGGGAGTCGGACCGATGACTATTGCATCCCTGATGGAAAATACCGCAGATATCGCAAGGAATCGATGCGGTCATTTGATGTAAAAGGAATTTGCATCGGCAGGAAAAAACCTGTGCTGATGGGAATCCTTAATATAAGCCCGGAATCCTTTTACTCCGGGTCATTTATCCCTTCTTCACAAATCCAGGTTGCTGCAGAACAAATGATACAAAAAGGTGCAGAAATTCTTGACATCGGGGCAAGAAGCACAGCACCAGGTAGCGTACCTATTTCGGTTTCTGAGGAGAAAAAGAGAATTAAAGAGTCTCTCACCGTTCTGGACGGAAATAATTACTGCATGAGTATTGACACCATGCACCCAGAAGTGCTAAATACTGCCCTCCAATACGGGGTTTCAATGCTTAATGACATTTCCGGACTCTTAAACCAGGAAATGGCATCTCTTGTTGCAGACTCAGGAATTCCAGTAATTTTAATGGCATCGCGAAAAGAACCTGGAGACGCTACTAATTTTGATGAGACGATTCAGGGCATACAACAGGTACTCAGCAGAGCTGACCAATATGGAATAGAAAATATCATTCTGGATCCAGGGATTGGCCGGTGGATTCCGGAACGTGCAACAGAGGCAGACTGGGAATTATGCAGGCGCTTCTCAGAACTAAAACAATTCGGGTACCCGCTCCTTGCTGCGGTATCAAGAAAAACCTTCATTGGTGACATCACTCAACAAATTCCAAAAGGACGTCTTGCAGGAACTCTTGCCGTAACTGCAAAGCTTATCGAAGAGGGAGCAGCAGTTATACGGGCCCATGATGTACCAGAAACCATGGATGTCATTAAAACAATATCACATCTCCAGGAGTTTTCATGAAAGGGACATTTCAGGTTATTGGTCTGAAGACGAGAATAATTTCTCCCGGGGATTCACTGCTTTCCCACATTGAGGATGCATTAAAATATTTGGATCTCATTTTTGAGGATAATGATATCCTGGTAATTGCCGAATCAGCAGTGGCAACAGCACAAGGAAGGGTTATTTCTCTTGCTGAAATTAAACCATCAGATAAAGCAAAAGAACTGGCTGAAAAATACGTAATCGAACCTTCTCTTGCAGAAATAGTCCTGCGCGAATCAGATACAATAATCGGAGGTATTCCTGGTTTTTTACTCAGTATTAAATCTGGTCACCTGCTTCCGAATGCAGGCATTGATGGATCCAATGCTCCTGAAGGGATGGTGACTCTTCTTCCGGAAAAACCCGATGAAACAGCACATGAATTAAGAAAAACCATTCTATCCCGGTATGGTAAACAGGTTGCCATCATTATCGTTGACAGCAGGACTCATCCGATGCGATATGGGTGTGGGGGCGTTGCTATTGGATGTTCCGGAATTCCCTCTGTAATCGATGAGCGAGGAAAAAAAGATATTTTTGGCAGGGAACTGAAAGTGACCAGACGTGCTGTTGCCGACAACATTGCATCAGCTGCAGAACTGGTGATGGGCGAGGCAGATGAGAGAATACCTGCGGTAATTATCAGGGATCTGGACATAGAATTTGGAGAATACGAAGGTATTGAGTTGATATCCCCTGATGAATGTCTTTTTATTGGAAGTCTAAAAAAACCGATTAATCAAAATTAATGATTTTTTAATCCATGCAGAAGAATAACAAATCCGGCAAGTATTACGATTATTGGCCAGAAGGGAAAACTAATATTCCACAAACCCATATCATTACCGAGCCAGACAATTCCCCAGCTGATAATAAAAATTCCAAGAACTAATCCACCAATACTCATTCTGTTCAGATAATTATCCATAATTTTTCCCATTTTTACAAATTTACAAACCAAATGGCATATCCCAGGTATGGCCGCATGCATTACATTTGCATTTTGCAATCATGCTACCTGATTCCGTAGTCACCAAATCATCAAAATCCGTATCTTTTGAATTACATTTGGGACAGAGTATATCTCCCATATATCAGCATCACCTGGGGAACTGGGTATTACTACATTTCTTGTTCCAACCTATTTTAAACCGGTGTTACATGTTGAGAATAAATTATATCATGTAAAATACGATAAAAATTCTACAAATTCTTTCTGGCGATTGTGAACATATACGGGAAAGTTCTTTCATATAGACGCCATATAAGAGATATAACTGTGGTTAACACAGGGAGTTTATATGGCGCCATCTAAAATACTTTCTTCTGCCTCTTTTCTGGTTCTGATAGTTGTGGTTATCTGTGCAATTACACAACCCGGAACAGCAATACCAGACATGAAAAATTTTGTAAATCAGCCATCATCTGCAAGTTCACAGGAATTGGCAGGAACACCAGTTACTTTTGCAAAAACTTACTTACAGTCAACTGCTGCTCCAGTATCACCTGAAAATGCTATCCAGATATCAGCAGAGCATGCACCAGACCGGTTGATAGTCAGGTATAAAACTGATGATTTTAGGGCAGAATCAGCAATGATGTCAGTTCAGTCTGCTATCAATGCACAGGCCGGAACATCGGTTGTAAAAGATTTTCATTCAACAGGAATCCCAGGTATGCAGATCGTCCAGGTTACCGGTAACACACTGGAATCTGCTATGAAAGCTTACGAAGAAAGTCCTGATGTCCTGTATGTTGAACCTGATTATAAAATTTCATTAAGTCCCATAGAGAAAACTGGTAAAAAAGCAGATATCTCTGCATTAAGTGTAAGCAGCTCGACATACCCGGATGATCCGGGATACCAGTACCTGTGGGGTTTGCATAATACCGGTCAGGCTCCGTTTTATGGAACATCTGATGCAGACATCGATGCCACTGAGGCATGGGGCATTACTACGGGATCTTCATCAGTCATAGTTGCAATAGTAGATACCGGCGTTGATTACACGCATCCTGACCTCTCATCTAGTATTTGGCGAAATTCGAGAGAAATCATCAATGGGGTTGATGATGACGGAAATGGCTACATTGATGATGTCAGGGGCTGGAACTTTTATGCAAAAAGCAATGATCCCATGGACGATAACGGACATGGTACACACTGTGCAGGAACCATAGCAGCAACCGGAAATAACAGGATTGGGGTTGCAGGTGTTGGCTGGAATATAAAAATCATGCCACTCAAGTTTCTGAATGCTTCTGGATCAGGATATGTGTCTGATGCAATATCTGCCATTCTTTACGCAAACCGAATGGGTGCATCAGTCATTTCAAATTCATGGTCCGGAAAAGGTTACACTCAGTCACTCAAAGATGCAATCGATGCATCCCAGGCAGTTTTTGTATGTGCTGCAGGCAACAGTGGAGCAAATTCAGATGTAAGTCCCCAATATCCCGCGGCATTCACGAGTAATAACATCATATCCGTTGCTGCAACAGATTACAATGACAAAATTGCATCATTCTCCAATTATGGATCAGGATCAGTAGATCTTGCAGCACCCGGTGTCAGCATCTATAGCACAACTAAATCAGGAGGATACCAGTATATGAGCGGGACTTCCATGGCAACCCCGCACGTTTCCGGGGTTGCAGCACTTGTCAAGTCAAAAAATCCTTCGTATACTGCATCTCAAATAAGGAATACGATATTTAGCAGTATCGACAGCATTTCATCCCTAGCAGGAAAAGTCGCATCGGGTGGACGATTAAACGCTGCGAAAGCCCTAGGAGCCTCAACAACACCAACAATAACTCCGACAGTTTCCCCAACAGTTCAGCCTACAAAAACTCCAACCGTAACCCCGACAAAAACACCAACACCATATCCAACTCCGACTCCGACAGTAACCCAGTCACCAACAAGCAAACTGGTCTCTTCATTCTACGCTTCACCAGTTTATGGTAAAGCACCCCTTCGTGTTCAGTTTATTGACCAGTCATATGGCAGTCCGAACCGATGGACCTGGTCATTTGGAGATGGTTCATTTTCATACCAGAAAAATCCATACCATATTTATATGAAAAAAGGAACGTTCTCTGTCAGGTTGACAGTGAACAGGGGAGGATTTTCAAGTTCACTATACAAACAACGGGTAATTACCGTCATTTAAAATTTTTTTATAACTGAATTGAAGATAATGCATCCCTGATTTTTGAGCGCCAGAAATCAGGCTGACGCTGATAAATTTCTGCAGCTTTTTGATGATCCGGGTCATCTGTTTCTTTTTCTATACGATCAAGAGTCAATCGTGCAGTATCTAGGATCCAGCAGTCAACTACGGATTTGTCAACTGCTGTTATCGCTTCAGCCCTGACAGATACCAGATTTCTTCCATCAGGTGACTGGAAAACACCTGGTTTTCCTACGATAACCACAAATGCGGGAGATTCTATCGTTGAAATCTGATGTAGTGCTTCAGGTTGATAACTTCCAGCACTGACAAAAAAAGTTCCAGTAGGATCGACTACCCGAACCTGGTAAAAAACTGCTTCACCTTCTGATTTCTTTTTCTCAGTCAGGGTTCCTGCAATAAACACACGATTACATCTCTCTCCGGTGGGAAGAAGAAGGAATGTAGGACTTTTTTCGTCTGTTCCTTCACGAAAATGGTGGAATGCTTCCCGCAATTCTGCTGCAAACACGCGTTTTGCCGGTTCACGCTCATATTTACGGTAAACAGAATTATCACTCATGGGAACTTCCCTCCACACGGTTAATTAATTCAGCATGCAACCCGGGTTCAAACTTCTTGAATTCACAATTGTATGCAAAAAACCGATTATCAATACTTCTTCCCCTGCAGACAAGGTATCTTCCAAGGATCTGTTCACTGATGTGATAAAAAACGGTATCTAGACCCAGCGGATCATTTTCTGCCAATTCCTGTGCTGAAATAAGATTAAGACCGGTAAGCTCTTCAACACCCTCACGGGAAATTATCGTATCGTATGTTTTTACCCCGGTATCCAGCCACCCCTTCACTCTTAAGTCATAGATGTAATTTGGCTGAATTTCGTGTACCTGACAGTAATTTTGTCTTGAAAGTACTCTTCCACAACCCTCAACCGGACACCGCTTGATAAGACCTGATCCTGGAGAAAGATGCACAAGGGCACCACTAACCTCTTCATTGGAAGTTCTTACCTGTATGGTAACATTCTCTTCACGAATACACGTGGCACCGTTTAATGTTAGAGAAAGACGGGAATTAAATTCGTCAACCGATGCATAATAGATGCTATACACGTTATCTGGGTCCAGGCGTGGTGCATTCTCATCTTTCCAGGTAACAAATCTTATAGTCCCTGATTCGTCTCCCAACAGGCCTGCCTGAAACAGTCGGTCAGAGGTATTGTCATATTCCTGAACCATTTTTACCCTAAGACACACAATTCCGGGTCCTGCCTGGGTAATGGGAATTATATTCGGTCTGATACTTTTATCTACTTCAAGTATTCTGGCTGAACCGGAATTAACCTGAACACTCAGGGCTCCCCTGAACCGATCAACAACTGCCCCGGTTATGGAATACCAGTGGTTTTCAACCAATGGTTCTGCACCGGGAGTATTCCTTATGATGAAACGGACTGCGCCGGAATCATCTGCCAGTACCCCTCTCTGGATAATCTGTTCTGAATATTGTTTCTCAACCGATACCACTTTTCCTTCGAGGGTTGCGACACCAGGTTTTAACTGGCCGATAGATACAAGTTCAATGGGTGGAATCTCATCTTTTGATATTGGTTCAATTTTCGTCCCACCGTGGATTTTAATTGAAATCTGACCATTAAATTCATCAGTTTCAACGGGTTCCAGGTGATACCAGTGCCCCTGTTCCAATAGAGGTGCCTCAGCCGAAGCCCAGACTGTAAAACGGACTGTTCCTGAACTATCTGCCAGAATTCCGGTCTGGGCAATAGAAGGTGAACGAGGGGTAAACAAAGTAGTAACTTCTCCTTCAACAGAAATCCAGCGCTTTGGTATGATATCTGAAATAGAAGTTATCTCAGTTTTTGGAACAGACTCAGGAGACAATTCTGTTATGACCGTCCCTGAGTGAACTTTGAGACTGACCTGACCATTATATTCATCTGCAACGGCAGATTCCAACCGGTACCATTTACCCTGCTCCATCACCGGAGCATTAGCCTTGGCCCAGACGGTGAAACGCATCGTTCCGCCTGAATCAGAAATGACACCGCTCTGCGCTACAGAAGGGGAACGAGAAGGAAAAAGGGTGACAATTTGTCCTTCTACGGTTACCCATTGTTCAGCCTGGATATCCGATATCCGGGTAACGGTATCAGCGTCCTGCCTGGAGGGGGCAGAAGAGGAAAGTTCCATACCAAACTGTCTGGCATAATCAGCGGTAATAGAACGTTCTGCTTCTGCAGGAGGGACTGAAAATTCTTCCACAAAACGGTTGATTTTCTCCTCTAATTTCGCCCGGTCAATCTGGTGACCTGCTGTCGAAAATTTTTCGGAGATCCTGTCTGCGATTTCTTTAAGTTCCATTTCATCTCCATTGCAAAGGTCAGTGCAGGAACCATATAAAACAAGATACCCGGAGGGTGAAAGTGTGAACAGGGAGATTTCAGAGGTTATTGGGATTTTTTTGAATAAACAGCCTTTAATTCCTTTAGCGAAGCTTCAGGATTCCGGAGCAGATGACGAGTTACTTCAGGGTCATGATTCAGAGTGCAGCGGGTACATGCCCATACCTGAGATCTCCCTGGTTTTTTTATCCACTCACCAAGTGAATTGTCACCGCATGGATACAAGGGACAGTAACAAAACTCGCATCGTTGGCCGGGAAAATGACATGGATAATACGGACAATCGTTCTTATCCCATAAAACCCAGTGATTTCCCCCCATACTACTCCAGATAAAAAAAGAAGGTCTTGTTTTCCCATCTGTTTCCCATGATTTTTGTAATGCCTGCTGAACTCCATAGAATACCGCCTCATGGATCTTTCTACCCGTATCTGTAGCGCTGCCGGCATACGTGACAGTCCCACAGTTTTCTGTCGCAATAATAACAGCATCAGTTACCGTACCTGCAAAAGAATGTCCAAGCTTAAAAAGAGCCAGGGCTTTAGCTTCAGTTACCGTTATAATCGTATCAACAAGACCCTGGTCAGCAAAATCCCGGGTAACAACGATAATATTTATTGTTCCGGCACCTGGCTTTTCCAGAACTAAATCTGGAAAAACCGGGTCAGGATGTGTAATGCCGGCGGTGATAAAAACCATTACTGGATCATAAGAAAGAATACAGAGATTATCCATTGAGACTGCAGTCAGAAGACACAGTGAATCTTTTTTTGAAAAGCCAAGGGACATGAAAATTTTTTCAATTGCCCGGTCAGGATTATGAGAAAAACCGGACTCTACCTGGTGATTTAAAAGAGTAGTACAGTTCCGGACTCCACCATCGTGACCAGAACTAAAGGCACGAAAAGATCCCCTGATTACAAGGGATGATGATCTGAGGAAATACCTCATGCGACACTATAGCGCTGCCTGTCTTTTAATTCCTGTTGTTTTCCTGCATTCCATCCAGATACATCCTGAAGGTATCCGGTAACCCGGCTTATCTGGACAACATCATGGCAACCACATTCCGGACAGACCGGTTCACCACAGAATGGACAATATTCGATAGTTCCGCTTATCTCGTGAGAACAGTCTGAGTTATCAAGAGGACACATGATATCAAGATTTACGTCCCCACAAACAGGGCAGGGGCTTTCATCGACAATATGGTGGCATGTGTGACACTTATACATGCGTTCATTTTCAGGAATTTCTTCTTTGCAGGAATATTTTTCAACAAGAGCACGCTGCTGTGCCGTCCAGTTCATAATATAATATATCTTTTCCTAATTAATGAATTTCAGCCTCGAACAAAAGAGGTGGTTTATTCTGAAGTTCTAAACTCAGAATACTGCATAGCTGCAGAGACCGGATCAGAAGACGCGTAAATGGCTCTTCCCACGATAATACCATCAACAATTGCAGCAATATCCCGTGGATTCCCACCCTGGGCTCCTACTCCGGGTGAGAGTATTTTCTTCTTGCCAATATGTCTGCGCAGAACAGATGTCCGTTCAGGTCTTGTAGCAGGGGCAATGATCCCATCTGCCCCCGTTTCACAGACCATATCTGCAATCTTTTCAGCTATCCCCCCGTGAAAAAAATC
>JAAYCY010000035.1 GCA_012729535.1 Methanomicrobiales archaeon
ACTCCATCACAATTATAATTCAGATACCATTTGTATCCTGAACTTGTCTTTAATACTAAAGCGATGTCGTCCTTACCGTCACCATTGAAATCACCGATATATCTATTATCCCAAGAGACAGCACTTGTACTATATATAAAGGATTTATCCGTACCTCCATCACCACTATAATCTAAATACCACTTATATCCAGAACTGGTTTTACTGACTGATGCGATGTCATTCTTACCGTCACCATTGAAATCACCAACATAAAAATCATAAGAACTACCACTTGAAATCGAACCTATTGCATTCACCCGTCCCCCGGTTACACACTTCCCGGACAACCCACTCTTTATATCTACCCTGCTCAGTATTGCCTGCTTCACCTGTGCAACCGTGTACCCTGAATTCACCGCCTTCACTAAAGCCGCAATCCCGGCAACATGCGGCGTAGCCATCGAGGTTCCGGACATGTACCCATATGATCCCCCCCGGTAGGTACTGTAAATACTTACACCTGGTGCAGCAACATCGACTGTTTTGGCCCCGTAATTAGAGAAATCAGCGAGGGCATCCCTGTTATCGGTTGCAGCAACAGACAGGATATTCGCATTTGGAAGAGCACTTGGTGATTGTGGATACACATCGGTGTTTACCTCGTCATTTCCGGCAGCACAGATGAACAGGGCATCGGAGTACTGATTTATGGTATTCTGCAGTGCTGTATCGGTTCCATCCCCACCCCAGGAATTCGAGAAGATCCGGACACCACGGGCATATCCCCAGGCAAAGGCTTCAATCGCATCACTGGTATAACCGGAACCGGATGAATCAAGGAATTTGAGCGGCATGATCCTGACATACCAGTTCACACCAGCCACACCAATTCCATTGTTACCGACTGCTCCGATGGTTCCGGCACAATGGGTGCCATGTCCGTTGTCGTCCATCGGGTTGGTTGTTCCGGTAATTGCGTTATACCCACCGATCATATTGGCCTTAAGGTCCGGATGGTTATAATCAACTCCTGTATCAACAACACCTACAATCACACTCCTGGAACCCTTGGAAACCGCCCAGGCTTCTGGAGCGTCGATGTCGGCATCTGCTGTCCCTCCAGTCTGCCCGGTGTTGTGCAGACCCCATAGGTATCCCACATAGGGATCATTTGAGGCAGAACTTGCCGATACGGACGGGAGCATGGTTCTGCTCATGGTTGCAGTCTGTCCGGATGTACCTGTTGTGCTGGTTGTATATTCATCATAATTGGAGAGATTGACAGTGACGAAAGAACTTTTAGCACCGGAAGTAACCGGAGCTTTTGTCACCGGAACAGCAGGACTGACTGGAATTTGTGCAGATGGTTCATTTACTTTTCCCGAGATTGTAGATTCACGATAAGAAATTGCGTTCTGGTTTACCTGGACCGGAACCGTTGTTACAGGAAATGCGTGATAGATATAATCCGGCTGGGCATACTCAACCATCGGATTCATCTTATAGAGCTGAATTGCTTTTTCTGTCCCGGTACTGTTTGGGACTGACACGACCTGCATACCAGTAATCCCAAGGGTTGTGGCATCTGCAATAACGGATGCACCAAGAGCGGCATTTGCCTCGATCTGAACCTGGCTTAGGGAAGACTGGGTAGAAATTCCCGAAGTCTTATATTTTACAATAACCCGATCAGGAGCAAAAGAACGGTTCTCAAAAGAAACATTCTGAGTTGCCACTGCAGTCTGAACAGATTCTGCTTCAGTTTCATGGCCCGATGCTCCGCTCATCACCGGTGAAGAAACAATTCCGGACACTGGCTTATGTACTGGTGAAACACTCACCGGAGATACTGGTTTTACCAGGGAAGGCCCTGAAGGCACGACCACGTCAGGAGGTTTCACCACCCCGGATATTCCGGGAATGCTGACATCCGGTACTGCCAAGACCACCTGCATGCCAATACAGAGAATAAAAATAATAAATGTGAAGATTACTGCTTTATTTGCCATGATACATCACCATCTGGTTAATTCGGGTAACCAGTTATTTCTAACTGACAACCAGGGTTCTGACCTAATACAACCTATAGCATGAAAAAAGTTGAAAAAGACTTCATATGTAATGCAGACAAGAAAAATCCTGAAGATAAATGGAAAGGAAAATTGTTTTTTAGTTGTATTGTAGTGCATAAGATAACCTTAACTATAGAAATAAACTCAATGTTCCAGTATTAATAATATAAATTAAAATCCTGCCAAAAGTCTCTGAAAATCCCTGGATAGTGCTCCATGCCAGATTTCATAGCCGGAATTCCTTGGATACTCTGTTAATACTGGTTACAACGCCGCTCACATAAAAAAGAGAGGGACCATTTATTGATTCATCTTTTTTATAAATATTTCAGATCATCAATACTCTGAAAATCCAGAATCTCCAGACTTATTATATCCAGAAGTGCATAATCCATAGAGCGATCTTATCAGCAAGGTCACCAGGTATTTTTCCGAATTTTTTTTACCAGATGTTTTTCAAATTATTCTCTTCGCTCTTCTGATTTTCCATTTTCAATTTTCTTTAATTTTTACCTGTTCTTTTCCCTTATCCTCTGCATATTTCAAAATTTATTTTTTTTCTCCTCCCATATTCTCTCTAAAAGAGAAGCCTTGAAAAGCCTGCTCATCACCATGGTCAATGCGATTACTTTATCTTGAGGCTCTCATCCTTAATTTGTTTCTCCAGTTTTATTGTTTCGAGAAGCAGGTCCTGAACCGGAAGTTTGCTCTCCATGAGTGGAATAACATATCAGATCCAGTTCATTTACCTACTTTCCATTGGCAACCTCATTTTTTAAACGTTCTAATGTTTCATCTGCATTTTTCCCCGGATAATCTGGTGAGTAACAGTGTAGTGCAGACACCCTGTATCAATAAAAATGAATCCTTTTTTGAGACCGGTGAGAGTACAACTATTTGGATACGAACATGATATTTTGAAAATATTCTCAGATCATAATGGGCAAACCGAATCAGGTCTTCTTCTGTCAGAGAGGTCTGCTCCTCGATGTGAAGAATCTCACCATTTTCATACCTATTCCATCTCCATATTGCATGATTATTATCAATACATTCATATGAGTGCAGGTGGACTTGTCAGAGTACTAAGGAGATATCACATGACTATTCATGCAAAGGCTCGGTATGAAAACCATGTACTAAAACCAATGCAGGATCTTCCTCTTCATGAGGGGGAGGCCGTCATAATTGAGATCAAACGCTCAATTACAGATCAGATGTGTGGTTTGTTAGCAACAGACCCAAAAACTGCAGATATAATTATCGATATGGAAGAATGGGATTGAATTTCTCTCAAATTCCTGAAGGTGCTAATATATTTGTTGATTCTAATATTTTTTATATATTTTTTTAAAGCACTCAGGATTTCATTCTTCGTGTAACATTCTGATGAAGAGAATAGAACAGTCAGATATCAATGGATACTGTAATGATTTTGTCTTTAATGAAGTAATACACAAACTTATGGTAACTGCTATTGTTAATCGTTACCATTACTCCCCTCAAGAAGTAGTTTCAATGATAAAAAAAGAGCCGAAAATACTTAATGAAATTCCGGAATTGTGGCAGGCAGGTGAATTGCTTAATGCAATCGATCTTAAATTCATTTCAGGCCCTTTCTTTCCAGAAGCCTTAAAAATATCAAAAAAATACAATTTGCTGATCACAGATGCAGTTCACGTTGCAGCAATGAAAAAAGAGGGAATCACTCATATTGCGACGAATGATGCTGATTTCGTCCGGATCCCATCTTTAGAGATCATTAAACCTGAAAAAGAAAGGGGCACAGCGACCTTATAGCGAAGAGGCTAATTTTCAAAATTAAAATTTCTCCTATGTATCTCTCCATTTTCAAGTCTGAAGATAAGATCGACAAACTCATCTCTGGTATTCACCTCTGCAAATTGTGTTGCTAAAACTCCGGTTATCTTTGGGAGGTCAAGACCGAGGAAATCAAGGGTTTTGTTTTCAAAAAGAGTCCGGGATTCTTTGAAAACAATATTATAATTTTGAGAGTTAATCTTATTATAACAACTCCATTCCGGCCAAAAACCCAAAAAATTTGCCAGATAAACATCGAACAAGTCATCTTCAGCCCGGAGCTGCTCAATTATATCCGAACCGGATGCAGCATGTTTATTCTTTTTATTTGGATCTTCTTTTCCTCGAAACCGTGCCAAAAGTCTCTGAAAAACCTTGCATCGTGCTCCATTCCCGATTACATGATAGGAATTCCTTGGAACCTTCTCAATCCAGATAACAATTTTGCTGATATTATTGAGAGAGAATTGTACTAATATATAGTCGATACGTTTCCGATGCCTTGATATGGTATTATCAATCACCATCACAATGAGTATGAGTTCCCCGATTGATTTGATTGTAACCATTATTGTTCGTACAATGAATCCGGAAAAAATTATCCTTTTTGGATCCAGAGTTACAACGAATGCCAGAATAGACAGTGATTATGATATTTGTGTTTTAAAATCCGGAATTTCTCATCGCAGAAAATGTGCGATGAAACTATATGAGTCACTCACTCGTGTAGGGGTTCCTGTTGATATAATTGTGGAAACTCCCGAAACTTTTGAAACTCTAAAGAAAAACCCGTACCTGGTATATTCAGAAATTGAAAGGACAGGAAAGGTGATATATGAAAGAACTGCAACTTGCTGAATCATGGATAAAGGGCCATGAGTTCACTCGTTCATGCAAAAGAAGTTGCTGGTAATGATCTCGTTTATTATGAAGAACTATGCTTCGATTGCCAACAAGCAGCAGAAAAGGCAATAAAGGCAGTTATGATCCTGGAAAGGATATATCCACCTCACTCACACAATATTGGTTATCTTCTTGATACTCTGGCCTCATCCGGAGTAATTGTTTCTGATGAGATATTTATTGCATCCCGCCTTACAGAATATACAGTTACCACCCGGTATCCTGGATCATATGAACCAATTAACAGAGAGGAATATCTTGAAGCATATCATCTTGCTGATTTGGTTGTAAAATGGGCGAAAGATAAACTGGTGAAAAATAGCGATTAAATACTTCATCTGCATTTTTCCCCGGATAATCTGGTGAGTAACAGTATAGTGCAGACACCCTGTATCAATAAAAAATGAATCCTTTTTTGAGACCGGTGAGAGTATAACTGTATGGATACGAACATGATATTTTGAAAAAATTCTCAGATCATAATGGGCAAACCGAATCAGGTCTTCTTCTGTCAGAGAGGTCTGCTCCTCGATGTGAAGTATCTCTCCATTTTCAAGTCTGAAGATAAGATCGACAAACTCATCTCTTGTCTCCACCTCTGAAAATTCTGTAGCCAAAACCCCCGTTATCTTTGGGAGGTCAAGACCGGGGGACTCAGGTGTTTTGTTTTCAAAAAGAGTCCGGGATTCTTTGAAGGCAAGATCATAATTATTTGAGTTAATCCTGTTAATAGCAACACCCCGGATAAATAAATAATATAAAAGAGAGATTGAGTCTATTCGGAGAAATTACTTGTTATTTGTTGAGCAGGATGATTGATATACAAATTTTTCAAAATTTGATGAGCGAAACCGATAATATGAGGTTTTTTTAATTTCCCCCATAATATTTCTTATATTATTCAAAATTATCCGAGAATTTTCGCTTGTTCCAATGCTACTTTTATGGTACGCAGGGTTTCTTCAATCTTTGTTAACCGGTCATTCACAGAAGAACGGAAATCATCACGAAGTCCATGAATTTCTGTGATCATATCATCTTGTTTCTTCAAAGATTCCTTATGCATACTAATGGATTCTTTATGTAAGACAAGGGCTTCCTTTTGCATGTCAACAGTTTCATGTTGAAGACCAAGAGTTTCTTTTTGAAGGCCAATTGTCTCTTTTTGAAGATCAAGAGTTTCATGTTGAAGACCAAGAGTTTCTTTTTGAAGGCCAATTGTCTCTTTTTGAAGATCAAGA
>JAAYCY010000036.1 GCA_012729535.1 Methanomicrobiales archaeon
CTAGTGTCCCGAAAATCATTGCTGTTTTTGCCATGCAGGGAACAGATATCGCAATCAGTGTAGCAGCAATAAACCGTTGTTTACGGGTTTCTAAAACCCGTGTTGCAAGAATACCCGGAACATTGCAGCCAAGCCCCAAAAAAACCGGCACTATTCCATACCCATGCATCCCGACCCGGTGAAAGAACGTATCAGTCAGGGTAGCAAGGCGGGGAAGATAGCCTGAATCCTCAAGTATGGCTGCAAGAATGTAAAAAACAATAACATACGGGAGGACTATACCAAACGGAACAAAAAGTCCGGTTGTCAGGATGCCCATAGACTGTTCAAAATCTATCTGGCCATCGATTAATTCGCCAACAAGGATCTGTTGAATAAATCCCGGGCCTAGCCAATCAGAAACCTGGGTGATAAGAGGAAGGTAATATGCAAAGATGGGATCGCTTACATACGTAATGATACTCTCTCCGGCAAAAATTACCGCCCAAAGTGAAACGAGTATTACAAAAAAGGCGATTGGGATTCCGGTAACCGGCTTTATCGTGACATCAGAGATCAAATCGCGAAGGGTATGATGCCGGTGGGTTATTGTCTGGACTTCTGTGGTGATATGCCCTATCCTAACCCATTTTTCTTCATCACTCCAGGATTCATGAGGAGGAAGAGGAATTGGTTTGTACAAATACGATGCCAGATCAGCTATCCCCTCCCCGGTCACTGCAACGGTTGGTATGACGGGAACACCAAGTAATTCTTCAAGACGCCTGACATCAATTTCTATTCCGGTATGCTTAGCCTCATCCCAGAGGTTTAATACAACAAGGAGAGGAATTCCACGGGATATCAGGTCAAGAGTGAGGATGAGATTTCGCTCAAGGTTCGTTGCATCAATGACATTAACCACCAGGTCTGCCTCATTCAGGATCCTCGATGATACTTCTTCTGCAGGATTAGAAGGTATCAATGAATACGTTCCGGGCGCATCAATAATAAAAACCCGTTCCTTATCAAGGCAGGTAGTTCCCTGGGAATAATCAACCGTGGTCCCAGGAAAATTGGATGTAATCACCTGTGTCCCGGTAAGGCGGGAAAAAACCACACTCTTCCCGACATTGGGATTTCCCATGAGCACTATCTTTTTCAAACAGCCAACTCCACCATGATTCTACTGGCAAGACCTCTTCCAAGGCAAATCGTCTTCCCATCAACACGTATAACAACCGGACCCCTGAAAGGATGGAGGGTAACAACACAAATTTCCTTACTTTCGAGTATTCCTATTGAGCGTAACTGATTTTGTACCCCGCATCCACCCAGGATTTCGATAATTTTTCCACGTTTACCTTCCTGAAGTTCAATCACCGGCACGATCATATATATCAGAATTCCAACTGGTATATTGAATTTTGAGACATCTAAAATTTTTCATCCAAACAAATACTTGAATCTTCGATAGATTATACAAAATAACTATTCAATAACAAGAGAAAATACAAAAACCGGAGAAGGTCGGTTAATCGACCTGTTGAGGGAATTTTCCAGTTTATTTTTTGGAGTGATAATCTAGGAGGAGTGCGGTAACCACTTATTATTTCCTTAAGATTCTACCAAAGGGTTATAATTGGCTTAATGACCTGAGCACTCATGGTCATGATGATTACAAACACTGCCAGTTGATTTCAATCTCCCTGCAATGAAGTCCTGTGCAGCAACATCCACAGGCCCGCCCACTCCCAGAATTACTTCGATATTATTATCATTAAATAACTGGACTGCCCGGGCACCCATTCCACCGGCAATAATCAGGTTTACACCATGTTCTGCCAGGAAAACCGGGAGCCGACCTGGTTCATGACCGGGGCTTTGCAGGGTTTCTGAAAATGCTATCACAGAATCTGTAGCATCATATATTGCATATCCTTCACAGTGTCCGAAATGTCCGGACACTTCTTTTCCATCACATGCGATTGCGATTTTCATGAATAATTTACCTGAATGAACTAATTTCCTCTTCTGCCCATTCTTCTTCTATTTCCAAAGGGAAGTCCACTCTGACCTAAACCATATTTCGGCCTTTGATCTCCGGATTTATCCCCCTCTGGAGATACAGATTCATATGAACCCGGCAGATTGATGATATTGTCTTGAAAATTCCACCGGCCCCGTCTGGAAAATTTACGTTCTCCCAGCCATCTCGGACCGGTGCCATCCAAATCAGGTATCGTTGTCACCTCCTGGTGCACAGCACCATTATTACTCATATGAGTTAAAATATAAATAATTTGCTGATTTTTATGAAGTATTTTCTTCACAATCATCAGATTTATCCAGAGGGAAATGGTGAGCATCCCGTGGACATAAATCGAATTTTTTTGGGCATTCATAGCCTCCACGGCGTGAGCAGCCAATGACCTCAATAACCTTACCATTGACCAGGGCGTCAGCTACTTTCCGCCTGGCTTCATGGAGATCTTTCCAGACCGTTCTTCTAGAAACCCCAAGAAATAACGCTGCCTCCTCCTGTTCCATCCCCTCAAGGTCAATCAGTCGCAGAACCTCAATCTCTTCCGGAAGCAGATTCACCGATTCTCGTTCATCCGGAATCTGACATCGTGGCCCATAACACCGAAGTGTTCCAGAATCTGAAACTCTCCTTTGTATTCTGGGTCTGCCTCTTCTTCGCTGTGGCCCGGGACCATTATCCACCGACATCATACTTTCTCTAATTCATCATTCAGGTTCTTTGCTATCTCATGTATTGCTTTGGATGCAGGCCCTTCACTCTGGATGACCGGGATACCGTTCCTGGTCGCATGAAGAACTAAAATATCATAGGGTATCTTTCCAAGCACATGGATTTTCATCTCGTCAGCCATCCTGACAATCTCCTGAGTTATATCCAGGTTCACATCATATCGGTTCACAACCAGGAACATTGTGACATGAAACGAGCGACAAAGAGTAATAAGTCTTGAAAGATCTGACTGCGCTGATTTGGAAGGTTCGGTAACAAGAACCGCTGCCTGAATTCCCGTAATTGTTGAAATTAACGGACATCCGATACCGGGAGGACCATCAATCAGAGTTAGAAATACATCAGGATGTCTTAAACCTGCTTCCTGCCTGAGCCGATGAACCAGTAAACCCGAATTTCCGGATCCTGGTGTCAGCGAACCATAGAGTAAGGGTCCGGCAGAGGATTTGGCATAGTGAATCTTGCCGGTTATACGAGGCTGCATACTGACGGCATCTTCAGGACATACCAGGGTGCATGTCCCACACCCTTCACACCGGTATGGAACAACCTCATATCGATCACCTGTCTTCCGGATGGCACCATATACACAGGCCTCCTGGCATAATCCACAACCGGAGCAGAGATTAGCATCAATAACTGCCCCATCCATACCTCTGAATTCATCAGAATGGATATCCTCCGGATTTAGAAGAAGAGAGAGATTGGCAGCATCAACATCGGCATCTATGAGAACCTTATCCTGGGGAAGAAGACACGCAAATGAAGCGGTAAGAATTGTTTTACCAGTTCCACCCTTCCCGCTAACAACAGCAACCTGGATCATACATCACCCCTTGCATGGGCCAGGATTTTATCGCCCAGCTCGGAGAAGCGTAAAGACCATTCCGGATCCTCCCGGGAGATAAGAAATCCTGCATTCTGCTTTTTTAAAAGAGTAAAATCCAAGGGAATTTTCATAAGAATCGGGAGAGAATGCTCACTACAGTATCCTTCAATAATACTATCATTCCCATCGCTCCGGTTGATGACCACAGCAACTGGAACCTTAAGTACCTGGAGCACATCAACCGCAACAGACAGGTCATGGAGGCCAAAAGGAGTCGGCTCAGTGACCAGTACACAAAGGAGAGCATCGTCAACCGTCTCAATAAACGGACATGCAGTCCCTGGTGGAGCATCGATAATGACAACCGGTTCATCTTTGACCTGCTCCCTGACTGCTCCGATAACCGCAGTTGTCCTAACGTCACCCTCTTTAAGCCTGCCAGTAACTAGTGTCAGTGAATCTGTGAGATGACATGTTTGTACCTCACCAACGAGGGCAGGAACTTTTTCCAGTGCTTCTGCAGGACAGACACGGAAACATCCACCGCAGGAATGGCATAACTGAGGGAAAAACAATACCTTGTCCTTCAGGACTGTGAGGGCTCCAAATCTGCAGAATTCACCACATGCTCCACAATGGAGGCACTGGTCTTCAAGCACTTGCGGGATAATAACATGAATATCTCTGCATTCAGGAGAACAAGGGAAAAAAATGCCCAGGTTTGGTTCTTCCACATCACAGTCAGCCAGGGTTATTTTCTGTTTTAGAGATAAGACAAATCCTAAATTCGAAGCCACGGTTGTCTTCCCGGTTCCCCCTTTCCCACTCGCTATTACAATCTGCATTACATACTCCGCAGACTATACCCGTTGTTCATGAAGAATTCTCAGAATTCTTCTTCCATGCTGAGTATGCAGCTTCAACGGTAACATCAGGGTTTTGCATGATTATGGTAATACCGGATGCCTTGAGAGCTCCATCTGCATTTCCACCAAGACGTGGTGCAATAAGAACCTTGACATCATTTTTTACCAGAAACTGTACGGCCATTGGACCAACGCCACCGGATCCGCCTGCGTGTGGGTTTGCCTCAATCCTTGAACTACCAGTCTCGGTATCAAAAAATGCAAAGTACGGTGCACGTCCAAATCTATCATCCATCTGAGAGTCTACAGTCGGACCACTTGAGGGTATACTTACTATCATACCTGATATTTATTGCACATATGAGCAATAAATGTTCTCTGAAAAAAAAGAAAAATCAGAGTAGTATTATTTAATCTGCGAGATGAGTCTGTCAATTATGGCATAAATTGCCTGAAGTGCCGGGCTGTCCGCACTTTTCCCTACAAATGCCCACCCTTCATCACCTGACTGACGGATAGCGAGGTCCACTGGAATATTACCCAGGTATGGAACATCCATTTCATCGGCTATTTTTTCTCCGCCACCTTTCCCAAAGATATCCACTTCATTTTTACAGGATGGACAGATATAACCGCTCATATTTTCTATGACACCGAGGACATCCATCCCAAGATCCCTGCTAAAGGTTATTGCCTTTGAGGAATCCAGGGTTGAAACAGACTGTGGCGTAGTAACAATTACTGCTCCGGCAATATTTGGCGCAGACTGAGCAATCGTCAGGGCCTCATCACCGGTTCCAGGAGGAAGATCCACGATCAAATAATCAAGCGGTTCCCAGGCAGTATCTTCCAGGAACTGGCGGATGGCATTGGATTTCATGGGCCCTCTCCAAATCACCGGGGAGTTGCGATGAGGGAGAAGAAATGCCATAGAAATAACCTGAAGATTCTCATTTACCTTCACAGGAACGATTTTATTATTTTCAGACATTAATTGATGCTTTTCAAGACCAAGCATCTTGGGAACATTTGGTCCGTGAATATCCAGGTCAAGAAGCCCGACCTGCATCCCTTTCATTGAAAGAGCATAGGCAAGATTTACAGATACCGTAGATTTTCCCACACCTCCTTTTCCTGAAAGAACAAGGATTACATGTTTTACATCAATTTCAGCACGCTTTGGCAGGTTAGAACCCTTTTCATCAGTCATGATTTTAAAAAAACTTTGGTTATTCGGAAGTTACAACAACAGAGATATCTGCATCTATCAGCAGGTCAAAATGCATCTTTTCAAGCCAGCCCGCTTTTTCAAACATGTGCATAAAGCATACACCAATGGTCGGTGCTCCTTTCCATTTTTCCAGAACAGCAGCCATATCATCAGCTGTAACTGGCATATTCGGCATGGCAAGTCCACCCATGATTACGACAACAGCCGGGTTTTTTGGAGAATACGGATCAGCTGCCTGAAATCCCACATCCGCTTTCATGATAAGTTTATGAGCTTTCTCTTCCGCTTTATAAGGAACAAAAATACAGGTGCAGGGAAGAGATCTGATGGAGAAACAGAGTAATTCAACAAAAGGAGTGCAAGTACCTGGTACACCATAAAAAACAATTTCAGAATCCTCAGTCAGTGACCATTTTTCAATATATTCCTTGAAGGGTCGCAGGATGCCTGGAACCCCGGATAATGTTGTTTGTCCCATGATTAAACCTCATAAACATATCTGACCATTAAAACCAGGTACAGACATGATAATTATAGTGTAGACCTGAGTGACTTTAATATATTTCTAAGCTTATGAGAAATAATTTATAAAAAAAGGGCAAGCCAGTAATATCATTCTTATGAGTATTTATCAGCAGGAAATTCAAACAATCATATAGAACATGAATAACCGGATGACAAAGGTGATGGTCGGTGCTCCCGATCTGTATACCTATGGAGCAATGCGAATCGGAGGAGTTATTCGTGACTCAGGATTTCATCCTATTATCACCCGTGATATCACGAAACTTTCCGGAGACATGGTTTTTCTCAGTTTATACAGCACTCTGCATCTTCTGGATCCGGTTGTGAAAAAAACCGTTCAAAAAATCAAACAGGAAGGTGGAACGGTAATTGTCGGAGGTCCGGTCTCCTCCGGTCCGGAGATGATTATGGGTGAACTCAGTCCGGACCTTATAGTATGTGGTGAAGGAGAAAAGGCTGTCTCCTGTATCATGAGCGGTCAGGAGATCAATGAATGTCCGAACTGTGCATTTGTTGAAGATGAAAAACTGATTTTTTCCAGGCAACAGCGATCTGAAGAACTTGTCTGTCCTCTTCCTCTCATTCCGGATGATATAGGAAATCAGGATATCAGGGGTGCCCAGACCTATATTGAAACTCACCGGGGTTGTTTTGGTCGGTGCGGATTCTGCCAGGTTCCACGGGTGTTTGGCAGAAGAATCAGAAGCCGGGAACTTGATGAAATTCTCCGGGAAGTAAAGGCTTTTCAAAAGAAAGGCGTCAGGAGAATTGCCCTAATCGGGGGTACAGGATCCCTCTACCGGTCAAAAGATGGTGAAGTGAATTCCTCTGCATTTATCAGTCTTCTTGAGGGGATATCATCCATAATGGGACCAAAAAATGTCTCATGTCCGGATATCAGGGCGGATTGCATTACCGATGAAGTTCTGCAAGCCGTCCATACCCATACCATCGGATGGATTTTTTTTGGTATCGAATCCGGAAGTGAAAATATTCTGAAGTCCATGCAGAAAGGAATCCCTCTTGATACCGTCAGGGATGCTGTTGAACGGTGCAGACAATTCGGAGTAAGACCGGCGGGAAGTTTTATTACCGGATATCCGGGGGAAAGTGAAGAAGATTTCATGGCGACAAAGGATTTTATGGAGGAACTTAGCCTAGACGATGTTTTTATTTCAATAGCCGAACCGATACCAAAAACACCTTTGGCAGATATCGTCTGTGCTTTGAATCCTGAAGATGACCTCGTAAGTACTCCCCATATCGGAGAGTATGCTGCACTGCACCTGACCGAAGCAGAAGCAAGAGCCTTTGACCTGATGCTTCATGCAGATATGTGCAGACCAGTCCCCCGGATGACACAGGATGCCCAGTATAAGATATATCTGAACGAAACTAGGAAACAGGGAACCGATATCCGAAATGTAACAAGGCTTTTGCGTCAGTATTATTCAGGGTAATTCCCTGAATCTCTTTTCATAATATGAAGGGCTTTTCCCTGGAACTTATCAATAGTTCATGAGGAGTCCCAAATCAGGAAATGGAGTTTTTTTACAAAGTGAACGAGTAACTATTATTCTTACATGAGCGGGCAGTCCTGATTTATTCTCACTGGATAAGTATGAAGAAGACCTGTGAACCTGATGAATCATTACTCTGAAAACGAAGTTCACCAATAGGAATCATCTGACCTGGATACCCAGAAGAACATGGTAAGGTTGTTAATCAACCGGGGGATCCATTAACATCCGGTTCGCATAATAATAATCCACGGTAATAGGATTAATCGACGATAAACGAATCTCACGCGCACAATCATCGATTCCCACGGTTTTTTTCACCGATTCATATTTATATAAGATCCGATTATTGGAAGAACAAATACTTTCTCCCTCTTGTCCGGTCAAAATTTATTGCCCTGAAAACAATTTTTATTGATCTATTACAGATTCTCCTGATTGAAAACCGGCAATTTAACCCTCTTTTTTCCGGACGAAGGAGAAACCCATATAAATCGACTTAATTTCGAAACCTTTAATTCAGTACTGACCGAACATCTCAATTACCACAACAGGTCAGATATGCCATGTGTGTGGTATTGCAACGCGAGCACTCTTGTGTCTGATCTTGAGCTACGCAGGAGATAGGTTTACATGGAAGAGATTGTATTAGGCATTGGTATAACTGCATTGGCGGGAGCTCTTGCCACAGTTGCCGGTGCTGCGGAAGACACTGAATCTGATATCGGATCACAGGGTGACCCGAACTCTCAGGTTCAGCTGGCTCCGCAGATGGGTTATATTCACCGCATCTTTAACAAGGCAATCTCCGGAGAACCACCAGCATATGGAGCCTGGTGTGTCATCGGAGCAGGAGTTGCCTGGGCACTGATGCAGATTAACTACAACCCGGCACTTGCTATTATTCTCGGAGCAGTAATCGCAGTATTTGTACAGGGTATTTATTGTACATCCGGTTACCTGGGAAGAACCGCAAGTCTGGCAAAGTTCCAGCAACCGGTTTATATTGACATAATAAAGTCATTAACACCGGTCACTATGGCACATTCGTTCGTCGCGATCTTTTGTACGGTCGCGATGTGTTACCTGATGGCAACAGCACTCCATCATCCGTTTGCACTCCCCCTGCTCGGACTTGTATGGGGTATCGCTCTTGGTGCTGCAGGTTCAGCAACCGGAAATCCGTTCTACGGAAAAGAACGCCAGTACCAGAACCAGAAGTTTGGTGCAGGTGTCCCCATTTCTGCATCGGGTAATATTGTCCGGTATGCTGAAGCAGGACAGCGTTCCTCTCTTGACAACGGCTGGTTCACCACCAAGTTCGCCGGCCCGGCATCAGGTATCTGTTTTGGTCTGATTGTTTTCCTTGAACTCTGGCGTACCGTCCTCTTTGAAAAGATGATGAGTGGCTGGGGAGCAATTATCATGGGAATTGTCTTGATCCTTATCTTCACATTCATCGACCGTTGGATTGAAGTCTGGGGCCGCAAGACCTACGGACCATACGGAACAACCGAGGAGGCCTCTTCATGAGTGCACTCGGGGGAGCGGCAGCTGGTGGGGAAGGAATAAACCCAACCGGAACCGTTGTAGGCATAGTAATTCTCCTCGTCTCGATCGCTGCAACATACGCACTTGGTTTTTCAATTATTCCACTCATAGGAATTATCATTGGTGGAGCACTCATTGGTTTTGGCGTTCACTTTGTGCCAGTCGGTGGTGCTCCTGCAGCAATGGGACAGGCTCCAGGTATTGCAACTGGTGTCGCAATGCTTGCCGCTGGTGCAGGTCTTGCAGGTCTTTTCGGAGGTGCCTGGGCATATGAGGCAACCGGAGACTTTGCAGTAGCTATCGCCGGCGGTGCTGTCGGTGGAGGTCTGATGATGGCAATCACCTGTATGATGGTCAACGCCACCTACGTCTTCGCCATGGGTATCCCGGCTGCATCAGGAAAAGTCGATAAAGACCCAATTACCGGAGACACATTCCCGGCATATAAATCTCAGGGAACTGAAGGTCACGGTCTGCCATTCATTTCTTTCTTCGGAGGAGTTATCGGAGGACTTATTGCCGGTCTTGGTGGAACGCTCATTTACATCGAACTTCTTGAGATCTATCACGTGGGTCTGCCAGCAATCATGCAGGCAGATGCAGCAGCAATTGAACCACTGGCAATCTCAATGGCAGGAATCCTTGCAATCGGATTCTTCCTGGTAAATGCAGTACTGGCAGCATACAACATCACCGGAACTATCGAGGGACCGCATGACCCTAAATTCAAGCGTGTTCCACGGGCAGTTATCGGATGTGCAGTCGCATCAGCCTTCTGTGGCTTTATCTCAATGTTGATTGTACTAAACACTGGAATGTGAGGAAAATACCATGACAGTAAAAATGGAAGCATCAGAAGGGGGCATGCCACATAACACCCTGATGATCTATGGAATAGTAGTCGCCGTAGTAGGGACATACCTCACATATCTGAACGTTGTAACTGGCATTGCTGTATTCTCCTTCTTTGGTGGAATCGCCGCAATTGCCGCACTTTGGTGGGGTTCAGATACGATCAAGCACCTTTGTAGTTATGGTCTTGGTACCGGAGTTCCATCTGCCGGAATGGTAGCATTCGGGTCCGGTGCAATAGCCATGATAGCAGGAACCAAATTTGGTCTTGCATCTCCGATCGTAACCCTCATTCTGGCAGCAATCCTTGGAGCCGTAATCGGATACATTGCTAACAGCATCATCAACATGAACATCCCGGTGATGGTAACCTCCCTTATGGAGATGGCCGTTGTCGGAGCAATGACTATGCTTGGATTTGCAGCAATGTGCACGGGAACATTCATGTTCAGCGGCCTTGTTGTTGGAGGAATGACACTCTCGATGGAGCCTTCTGCAGGAGCTGCCGGAGGAGCACAGACATTCCTGGTAACTGTGTTGCCGGAATTTGCAGGATCACTCATTGGAGGAGCTGCACTCGCAGTAATTTTCTTCCTTGGTGCAATGGCTCTCCAGCACCCGTTCAACGCTTGTCTTGGTCCAAACGAATCACAGGACAGAACACTCATGCTTGCAATCGAAGTTGGATTCCTTTCCATGTTCGTTGTGGCAGTCATGTCCTATGCATTCCTTGACCTGGTATCCGCTACAGTCGGAGTTGCTATTTCATTGATTGGATGGTTCTACAGTTACAAGCAGTATATCGCACTTTCCAAGCGTGATGCTTATGACTGGCTTGACGCAAAGCCAATCCGTGAAGTCGGAGGTGACCAGTAATGGCATGGATTCCGGTCCTTCCTGACTTTGGTCTTGGTTGTGATGTATTTGCAGGATTTGTCACCCAGCAGGGTGAATCACTGGCACCAGTCCTTGAACAGGTTAATACGCTCGAAAAAGTCACCGATGACATAGTAGGAATGCTCTCCGGAGAAGGAAGTTTCCTTGAAACATTCCCGCACCGTGAGCAGTCACTCCTATTCGCCGGTGGAATTACTGCAGTGTTCTATGGACTTGCTGTCGGACTCCTGGTCGCCGGAATTATTGTTCTGGCATTAATGTGAGGGGATAAAAATGGCAAACAAAAAATCACCGGCCAGTGGATGGCCAATTGTTCAAGGTGACTTCCATACGGGAGACGCAAACAGCCCGGTGGCAGTTGTTACCATGGGATCCCACCTCGATGAAGCGGCAATCTGTAGTGCAGGAGCAGCCATCGCCGGATCCTGTAAAACCGAAAACCTCGGTCTGGAGAAAGTCATTGCAAATGTCATCTCCAACCCGAACATCAGGTTTGTAATTACCTGTGGTACCGAGGTTAAGGGTCACCTCTCCGGTCAAAGTCTTATCGCACTTCATCAAAATGGAGTGGAAGGAGGAAAGATCATCGGGACAAAAGGAGCAATCCCGTTTATCGAAAACCTCTCCGGAGATCACATCAAGCGGTTCCAGGAACAGGTCGAATTTGTTGACATAATGGAATCTGAAGACATCGGAGCAATCTCTGCTAAGATAAAAGAACTGGAAAGTAGAGATCCCGGTGCATTCGACGCTGATCCCATGGTCATTGAGATCAAAGACGATTCAGGTGGAGCTGCTGAGGAAGGTGGCGAAGTCAGACCAATGTCTGCTGAAGTCGCACTTATCCATGCACGGATGAAAACCGTCCAGGGAATGATCACCAATTTAGGTTTCTATGATAAATTTGCAGCTGGTGTATACGGTGGCAAAGTAGAAGGCCTGATGATTGGTCTGATTGTTTCATTTGTGATAGTAGGACTCCTGCTTGCTGGACATGGGGTGAGTTAAGTGTCAGAAGAGAAGAAATCAGGTCCAATACGCATGGCAGCAATTGAAGCCATGGTGTCTGACATGAAATACAAGGGACAAATCCTTGCACGAACCAACAAACTTGAATCCGGTATCATGAACTCTGGTATGATTGGATTCTCCATTGGTCTTGCATTTGCCCTGGTTCTGGTTGTTCCAGTCGTTCTGCTGGGAGGATTCTAATGGCAGAAAAGGGAGAACCAGCAGCAGGCTGGCCGATTGTCCAGGGTGACTTCCACACTGGTGATCCAAAAAGCCCGGTGGCAGTTGTTACTATGGGGTCCCACCTCGATGAAGCGGCTATTTGCAGTGCAGGTGCCGCAATCGCTGGATCCTGTAAGACTGAAAACCTCGGTCTGGAGAAAGTTATTGCAAACGTCATCTCCAATCCGAACATCAGATTTGTCATTACCTGCGGCACTGAAGTCAAAGGACATCTCTCCGGGCAGAGCTTTATCGCACTTCACCAGAACGGTGTTGAGGGCGGTAAAATCATCGGGACAAAAGGAGCAATTCCGTTCATTGAGAACCTCACCGGAGACCATATCAAAAGGTTCCAGGAACAGGTCGAAGTTGTCGACATTATGGAGTCTGAAGATCTCGGAGCGATATCAGCAAAAATTAACGAACTGACAGCTCGGGATCCCGGAGCATTCCCAGGTGGGGCAATGGTTGTCGAGATCAAGGAAGAAGGTGGAGGCGGTGCTGGTGCAGCCAGTGCAACTGCGAATCCGCAGTTCCTTGAGATCGAGTCCAAGTTGGATGCAATTGAAACAAAACTCGAATTTGTCGAGGGTGAAATTGCCCAGCGGGTCGGACGTAAAGTCGGGCGTGATATCGGTATTCTCTACGGTATCGTAGCCGGACTGATGACCTACATAATCGTAACAGAATTACTGCCAAAATTGCTCGAAATACTCGCACATTAAGGTGATAACCCATGTTCATGTTTGAAAAGGAACAGACGGTCCTCGACTTCAACGGCTATAAGCTCGGAGGACAGCCGGGAGAATACCCCCGGGCACTTGGTGCATCGATTTTCTATAATAAGCACGAAACCGTGATCGATGACCACACAGGAAAGATTGACAAAGCAAAAGCAGAAGCACTCTGGAACCGGTGTTTAGAACTCTATGACACCACCGGGCACTGGTACTTCTGTCAGATTATTGGTGAATATCCAGAAGCATTTGAAAGTTACATTGACTGGTTCTGTGGTATTGATGACCAGTTCCCATTCCTTATGGACTCATCTGCACCAGAAGCACTCGCTCATGCATGTAAGTATGTTACTGATGCAGGCGTTGCTGACCGTGCTGTTTACAACTCCATTAACGGATCCATTGGACCTGAGAACATTGAAGCACTCAAGAACAGTGATGTGAATGCGGCAATTGTGCTTGCATTCAACCCAGGTGATCCGACTGTTCGTGGTCGTGAGAAAGTGCTCGCAGAAGGTGGTGTTGCTGGTCAGGAGAAATCCATGATCGGAATCGCAGAAGAGTGTGGAATTACCCGCCCGATTCTCGATACTGCAGCAACTCCGCTTGGACTTGGATCAGGCGGTTCATTCCGTGAGATCCTTGCATGTAAGGCAATCCACGGACTGCCAACCGGTGGTGCATACCACAATATGACCGTCTCCTGGACCTGGCTCAAACGCTGGAGAAAGAGCGGCATTCTTGACCGGTACAAAGATGCAGGAGTTCTTCTCGAGCAGATGGGACACCACCACTTTGGTGGGGTAGAGGGTATCCGTCAGGCTGCCTGGTCCTCTGCAGATATCGGCTGTAACATTATGGCAGCAACTCTTGGTGCTGACCTTATCATGTTCGGTCCAATCGAGAACTGTGAGGCAACCGCAACCGCAATGGCATTTACTGACATTGTTCTTGCAGAAACCCTCCGTGAACTCGGTGGAGACATAAAAGCTGAAATCCACCCAATTAACAAACTGGTATAAACCCAGTACCTTTTTTCGTAACCCATTCGGGTGAAATTTATCCATGAAAACAGGCTGGTTCTCTTACCAGTTGAAAACAGGTATGTTTTTCTCCCAATGATTGGTGCAATCCTTTTTCCCTCCTTGTAGGTCCAGTTGCAGCTGCAGCAGTATTCATTGCAGCCCTGAGTGGAACGGTATTATTTCCAGCTCTTCTTCCTATCATCCCGTTCACCGGCTTTAGTGTAAAAGGACTGAATATCGGGTTTATTATTGAAATATATCCTCACCAGGTCTTTATACGGGAAGAAAAAGTAATTTGGCTTTCTCATCCACAACGATACATGGAATGTGTAGCATGTGCACAAAATTGTACTATTAAGGCTATTTCCGTTGAAAGTTGGATCAAGTGTGCATAGGCAATGGTATCTGCAGCCATTCAAGGAAAAAGCATGGATGAAGGGACCTGCGGGAGTGAGGATGGATGTTGCTGAAAATTATAGTTCTATCATGAACACATCCATTCACCTCGCACAAATATTTATATATTATTTTTTTTTATAATGCAAAAAGTATTAGAGTAAGTTTTAGTAGTGCGAGAGAAAATATCTGATAAGTACTTCTCATACCATCTCACCAGAATTTAAAAAATCTAATATTTCATTGCTCTGATATAAAATGCTACAAAACAAAATAATTAAAAAAATCTGTTTTATCTGCAATAGTGAATCAAAATACCTAAAAAGAACATCAAAGCTGCATCCGGATTCTAAAGGACCATCAGGAATTGTCGATCTGGATGGGCGTCCAAAAGAACTGACAGAATTTGTATTAAGATACTATCTTGAAGTCTGTCCTCATTGCGGAAATGTTGCTGAAAATATCGCAGATGAAACATCAATAAACGAGGACTATCTCAGATCTTCTGAATATCTCAGTCTTTGTGATGTCAAAGGTTCGTCATCTCCCAATCTTTTCCTGCGGGCTGCATATATTAAACTGGGTGAAAATAACCTGGAAAAGGCAACCGAATATTATCTGTATGCAGCCTGGTGTGCTGAAAGTCTGTTTAATCATGAATTATCTAGGTTCTGTAGAAAAAATGTCATCTCACTAATTTTTGCCAACGGTAGATCATTTGCAGATATTCCTTCGAAAAAATGGATCAAGGTCATTGATATTATACGGAGAACTGGAGATTTTAACACCGCGATAAACCACTGTTTAAGTCTTCACAAAATTGCAGGCCCTATGCTTCAGGCTGGACTGGAATTCGAACTATTATGTGCAAAAAATGGTGATCAGGAGACCCATACAAATATCGACATTGCAAAGTTCATACAATATAAAAAAAACACGGGGAAAAAATACGAAGAATTTACAATGAGTGGGAAATCCTACTCAGTCGAAGAAAACTGCCATGGAGATGGATGGTACTGGATTGCAGATACAAGGACACTTACGCTCTCGAATTATCATGGATCAGAAATTTTTGCATCTGGTGATATTACTATTAAGGTTGAGCAATCAGACAACCAGATAAACAGCCATCACGGACCTGGAATTCATATTATCAACGGAAATCTTACGATAATTGCCCCTGGAATACTGTCGATACAAGGAGAAGCAGAGGGGATCCTAGTATCCCATGGGACTATAGAAATCAGCCAGACAGTACTAGACATCCAGACGAATGGATACGGGATTTATGCATCAGAAACGATATCCCTGATTAATGGCTGTGTAGTTGAGATTCATTCGAAATCAACCGGATTAAAATCAATTAAAGGTGGATTGAATGCCAATATGGGCACCGTTTTAATGCTATTCACCATAGAGACAGGAATAGACATTTCACAAGATGCCACCATTGTTACTGGTCTTTATCGCATAGAATCATCTGATGGATTCGGAATACATATTCATCATGGATCTCTGTTATTATCAGACTGCGTCCTTGAAATCATTTGCAGGGAAACGTGTATTTTTATTGATGACGGGAATCTTGTTTTCAAAGTTATGAGATGTACTCTGGATGGAGAATCAGGAATTCAAGTACATGGTTCATGTACCCTTGAGAATAGTATTATCTCAGTATCCGGAGAAAGTTTCGGATTGCTGGTCTTCACGGACATGACAGTTGAAGGTGGAAAATTAGAGGTTTTTGGAAAGACAGCCATATCAGTTCATGGAAAATTGCACATATTAAATAGCAATATCTCTGCATCCGGGGAGACTGCAATACTATCAATGGGTGATGTGACTTTTTCCGGTGGTAACCTGATGCTGACCGGAGATGATGCAATGCGTGTTTCCCAGAACTTTGTTATTACTAACGGAATTCTAATAGGAGTCGGTAAAATCAGTGGTTTTTTTATAGACGGCACATATTCACAATCAGGAGGGGATGTATCTGTTTCCGGTGAAGCACAGTATGGGATGAAGATCTCAGGCAAAGAGATGGTAATGACTGGTGGTGCCCTCATGGTATCTGGGAGGGAATGTGGACTGGAGGTTTCAGGAGACGTCCTGTTACTCGTCTTTACCCTCAAGACAACGGGAAATATCGGATTTAAAGTAGCCGGCTCCCTAAAAATGGACAAAGGAGAACTAAAGGTTTCAGGAGAAGAAATCGGTCTTTCCATAAAAGGAGGCACAATTCATGTTGGATCGACACTTTCTATACTCATAACAGGAAATACTGGCATATATGCCACAAATGACATTGAAATTTCCGGAGGAACTACACACATTAACAGCCAGTTGGGTGGAATTGTGCAGGAATCAGGAAACCTCATTATCTCTGGCGGGGTTATCGAAATAACTGCAGAGGAATTTGGTATTCTTCTTCAATCCGGTTCAATGTTTTGTCAGGGGGGAATAATATCAGTGACGAATACCCGTATGATGGACCTTGGTGGCTCTGGTATTGTGATTAGCCAGGGAAACCTGCTGGCAACCAGTCTTATGACCATCAAGGGTGAAAGTTATGGCATATCTGTCCCATGTGGCGATATTTTATTAAAACAAGGGCGGTTAAAAGTAGAAGCTATCCGATCAGCGATCACTGCTGATACACTCATGATAGATAATTTCACTTCACTCACTGCCTATGGAAAGAAAAATAGTGCGATAGTTCTCAATAAAATGCATTTCGGGGATGATAAAAGAATACGTCTCTGGGCAGGAACATCAGAAAAAACAGCGTTGGAAGATGTTTATTCAGGCCAGAGATATGTCCATGTATATACCATGGATGAAACAGGTACAATATGAGATATTACCTTGATTCACAGAGGATCCTTCAATTCATACCAATCCCATATCGGGATTTTTGGAGATGAAATGAAAGTAACCGGTGAGATTTGTAATTCTAATGGACTAACCCTTATTTATGCTGCAAGTCTTATTTTATTCACATTCAGCGTAGTACTGTTTCAGAATGGTCTGAAAACTGTAATGATATACCTTGACGGGTTTTATGGACTCCTGCTGATAATAGGAGCCCTTATTTTGCAGACAAATATTCATATTAAAGAAAAAGGAAATTTGAGATCTTCGTATACCTTCATTGTGGGATTATTCCTGATCATAATAGGTTATGCAACTTGTTTTATACCGGGAATTTTTGAACCATATCCACAGATTATACTTATTGGATTCATCTGTTTTATCGCCATTATCTTTATCAGGCATATCTTGATACAT
Source organism: Methanomicrobiales archaeon (assembly GCA_012729535.1). Classification (GTDB taxonomy): domain Archaea; phylum Halobacteriota; class Methanomicrobia; order Methanomicrobiales; family Methanospirillaceae; genus Methanospirillum. The sequence continues at coordinate 17,706 of JAAYCY010000036.1, forward strand.
AAAAGAGAAGAGAAGAACCAGTTCGGTTATGTCCAGCAGATTTCTGATTCGGGGCTATCCCTTGACACTATTATGGAAATGCAATATGGACTTTACATGCTTGCTCTTGGTTTTTTTCTTATTCCTGTAAACCTTGGGTTTTTACCATATTCGATGCATGCCATTCTGGGAGTTCTGGTGGTATTATTTGGAATTCAACTCCTGGTTTCCGGCCGAATTATGACATACACCTTTAAACGTTCCATAATTTCCTTCTTTTCAGCAACGGTTTTAATAATGGCAGGATCATATTCAGTTGCTGTTCAGAACATGAATATCTCTTTTCTGGGTTTATTTATTGGAATATTTATTATATCTGGCGGTTTGTATCTTTTCTACTACCTTTTCAGAACACTCATAACTACTAAACAGCCGACCACAAAACCTAAAGGAAAACATCTCCAGATTGTAATTATTCTGCTTATCCTTGCTTTTTTAACAGCCTTCCTCATGATTATTTTCGGATTATCATTGCTTATTGTAAATTTGTTACCAGGTTTTTATACCGTTATTTTACTAATTTCATTTGGATTTTCTCAATTTGCCCTCATATATGCCCAGTCTCTTGAAAAAATGTACTACGAACGATGACGCACGATACACGCCATTAAGATAACCAAAACTGGTAATCTTCAGAATGAGGTCGCCATTGAAATTTGATGGTAAAAATCTTTTTATAATAATAATTTTGTCCATACAATTTGTTTAAATACAAGACATGATCGAATAATTATTTATTAGATATATTTAAATAATAATAAATCTGAGGATACAAAACTTATAAATAATATTGAGATGCATGTGTATTCATGGCAGAAGGGAGGGGATTCGTTACAGACACACGAATCATATCACTGCTTAATCCTCATGCAGAAATTTTACTGCATCAGGCGAACGAGCTGAAAACTCATGATGAGTATGAAAAGGCTATCGAACTGTATAATCAGATTCTGGCAATTGAACCAAAAAATGCCAGGGCTCTCCATTCAAAAGGTAATACCCTGGATATGATGGGTTGTTATAAAGAGGCAATTTCATGCTATAACTCAGCGATTGAATGCGATCCTCATAATGCTGAATCCTGGTACAATAAAGGGATGAGCTTGCAGAAAATTGGAGAGATGGATGAGAGTTTCTCCTGTATTCAACAGGGACTTTACATCTATCTCGGAGTTGAATAAATAAGTATCAGGACTTGTGAACCGCCAGGTTGTATTCGCTAACATTAAGCCCAAATCTGAAAATTCGGGAGTTAACTGGTGCGGATTCAAACTTTATTGTATGTTCTCATATCATGCCTTGCCAATTCAGGAAATTTGCTCAGGCCAAAACGCTCAAAAAAAGTGTTCATAAAAATGGGTCTTTCCACTCTTTAAAAGACCCAATTATCTGTCTAAACTACCATCTGTTTATCCATGCAGCGTTACCATCACTTTTAGTTTATCAGCCTTATAATTCAAAAGCAGTTTTATCTCCCTTTTTTACATTCTACCCGGCATGGAAATTTTTCAAAACAATAGTCCTGAATTAATTACCGTACATATCAATCAGGTAAGAATAAAAGACCCGTAACTCTGATTCGCGTTGTTTCAGCACTTCCCGCTCTTTTTCAACCATTTCAATAACAAGAGACTGATTAGCGTGCCATATCGCAGCTCCACTTCGTGTCCTTTCTTTTGATATAAGACCATCAACCTCTAATTTTTTCAGATGTGTTTCTATCGAACCCTGAAACGAATATTTAAACACATCCTGCATGTAAGTTTTTATTTTCGTCTCCCTGACCCCGTCAGGATAACTTGAAATGTAATATAAAATATCGTGTTCAGTATGACTTCGGCATAATTCTCGCCATTTTATCCTGCGGGCTTTAACCTCATCATCAGTAGGGGACATAAATATTCTATCATATAAGTCCCATGTCCGGATAATTACTATTGGTCAGAACCTGAACTCATCTGAAAATTATCAATCCAGTTGAGACTACAAGTAGGAGATAAGAAATTCATTCAGATATTTTTATGCTCATTCCTCCACAAATGGTTATTAAGAGTGAATAAAATGGAGAAAATTACGCTTGGTCCAATGCCGTACATGAGTGTTATGCCCACACTGCTTGTCGGGGCAAATGTGAAGGGAAAACCAAATTACATGACCGCTGCCTGGGCTACTGTTGCCAGTATGGCACCACCCATGGTTTGCGTCGCAATTAACAAAATGCGATATACTGCAAAAGGAATTGAAGAGAATAAAACCTTCAGCCTGAATGTATCCAGTTCAAAACAGGTAATCGAAAGCGACTACTGTGGTATTGTCTCTGGATCCAAGGAAGACAAATCACAAGTATTCCACTCATTTTACGGAAAAGTAAAAACTGCCCCACTTGCAGAAGAATGCCCGGTTAACATCGAATGCACACTCTTTGAATCTATAGACTGCGGGAGTCACCTCCTTTATATCGGCAAAATTGAGGAAATTCATGCAGATAAGAGTGTTGTCACGGATGGCAAACCTGATATAACAAAGATAAATCCTATTGTATACGCTCATAGTGCCTATTTTGATGTGGGAAAAGAGATCGGAAAAGCATTTTCTGACGGAAAGAGGTACAAAAATTAGGATACCTCTAATTTTTCTCTTTTTCTATAACAATTAAAATTTCATCGCTTACACCGGTAAACACTGAAGAGGATTAAACCGGATTGCTGGAGAACTACTGTCCACACATAATAGATGCATAATCCTCGGGATATGAATCGGAAAAATGTTAATCAAATGAATTCAGCCTATTCATCTGCAGATGGGGGGAGAGGAGTAATGAGGATTTTATCGATTCTATGGCCATCCATATCCATGATTTCAAACTGATATCCATCCCAGGATAAAACATCACCTTCAACAGGAATTCTACCGGTTTTATAGAGAATAAATCCGGCCAGGGTTCTAAAAACACCTTTAACTGATTCCTCGGAACAAGTAATCCCAGTTAATTCGCAGAGTTGTTCAGGCGAGGTTCTTCCATCAACCAGCCATGAACCATCATGTCTTTTCGTAACCAAGGGTTGCTCTTCCTCCTGGTCAACACGTGAAAGATCTCCAACTAATGCTTCAAGGAGATCATGAAGAGTTATGAGCCCGATAACAGAGCCATATTCATCAATAATTATTGCAAGGGGTGATGTTGCAGTTTTAAACCGGTGAATAAGATCCAGGGCAGTTAGATGATCCGGAACGACCAGGATCTCTTTTGTAACATTTAATAACTCAATATCGGCATTCTTTTGAGAATAAACCCACAAATCCCGGATAGACAATACTCCGATAATGGAATCGAGAGTATCTTTATAGACAGGATATCGGGTATGCCCGGAATTTTCCATGATTTCAATATTTTTTGATAAGGGATCATCAATATCAAGAGCGGTGATATCCGGACGTGGTATCATCAGATCAACAATCTGACTTTCACCAAATTCAAACACACTTTCAACCATGTCCTGCTCAGATTCATCAATAATACCTGATTCAGTTCCTTCTTCCAGAAGTAAGTGGATCTCTTCCTCGATAACCTCAGGCGACGATGTGTGAGAAATTCCAAAAACCTTCACCAGGGTATTGGTCAGTCTGGACGTAAGATAGGAAAACGGTGAAAAAATGCGGGTAATAAGAACAAATATCGGGGCTATAGCACATGCAATTTTTTCCGGATTTGCAAGACCGATTCTTTTTGGGACGAGTTCTCCGATAACGATGGAAAAGTAGGTTATGCACAGAATAATGGCAGCCAGACTTATGGATGAACTATATGGGCTGATATAAGGAATTTTTTCAAATAAGGGTTCAAGTAATCCGGAAAATCTCGCTCCCCCAAATGCTCCAGTGCAAATACCAACTAGTGTTATCCCAATCTGTATTGATGATAAAAATGAATTTTGATCCTCCATTAATGCGAGTGCAGCACTGGCTCCGGGTTTTTCTTCTGTCACCAGTTGCTTTACTTTAATTTTTCGCGATGAAACAAGGGCAAATTCAGCCATAGAAAAGAAACCATTGATGATAATAAGAAAAACCAGGATAATAATATCGATAATTGTAGTCATACGACCATGAAAAGATAATTAAATATTTAGTTTTTCAGCAATAACTCTTTTTTGGTCAGGTGATTTGAAAAAAAATTATAAAAACCGGCATAGAGATCTACGTCGTACTGGTTTTTCTACCTCCAGGATGAGAACAAGTGAATAATTGAGTTTATTCGAAAGCTAATCTCCGTAAGGAAAGAAAAAATTACCTCATATCCCCCTCCCGATAGTACAATCAGGAGAGAATCTCACCCATCCCACTGAACGAATCATCCCGGGATCAACGATGGAAAAAAATTCAATTCTCTCTAAAATAAATAATAACTATCATACACCAGGGTACCTGACTCATTCAGACAAACTAAAATCAATGGTGTAGGCAAACATCGAGAGAAGAAGTACTTCTTACAAACGGCATTGATTCACTTACGAATTTCATTTCGAGAGGTGATGAAATAATACCAAAATACAAGCCAGAGAAAGACGAAAAGAGCAGAATTATCCGGATGTCACATGACAGGTAACCGGATCCTCTGTGATCTCTGTTCTGCACCGGCAGTCTACCTTGACAGAACCCGCGATTCTCACCTGTGCAAAGAACATCTCATAGGGCAGGTAGAGAAAGAGGTTAAAAACTACCTGAACAAACTTCCTGACCTTCCACAGACCATTGGAATAGCGTTCAGCGGGGGAAAGGATAGTACATCCTTACTAAAAGTCCTTTCGTGTATAACCGATGAAATTCCCTGCAAATTCATCGCTCTGACAGTTGACGAAGGAATTGACGGGTATCGGGAGGACACTATCAAAGCAGCTCGTGAAACCTGTAAGATCCTTGGTGTCAGTCACCACATCATCAGGTTTTCTGATCTCTTTGGATCCTCTCTTGATAACCTGGTGTCTGGATCTGACCGGAATGCATGCACAATTTGTGGGATACTCCGCCGCCGTGCTCTTGAAATCCTGGCACAGCGCCATGGAATCCGGGTAATTGCAACAGGCCATAACCTGGACGACCATGCACAGACTGCCGTTATGAATGCCATATCAGGAGATACCAAAAAAATCTTTACTGGTCTTGGTTCTTCACAGTGGTATGCAAAAAGGATAAAACCATTTGCTCACGTCAGTGAACGCGAAGTTACACTTTATGCAATGCTCACCGGAATGTTTCGAAATTTACCCGAATGTCCGTATGCCATAACATCACTAAGGGGAGAAGTAAGAAGCCTCCTTTATCAATATGAACGAAAGCACCCAGGATCAATGAAAAATGCAGCAAAATGTGAAGAGATACTAAGGGAAAAATTCGGGAATTCATTTGAGCGTGAACCCTACCGGGTATGTTCACGGTGTGGATGGCCAGGATCAGGTAATATTTGCCAGGTTTGTAATGTTCTGGACAATGACAGGACGAATTCGCAATAATCGAGAGAGATCCTGGAGTGAAGATAAACAGAAATACCATGTATCATTTGATTCACATGCACATTGTAGATAGAATAAAAACCTCAAAATGTATTGATGGAAACATTGTAAGCGAATATACACTCAGTAAACCGATAGATTCAGCATTCCTCTCCATACTCGATATGATGGGTTTATTATCGATTAAAAAACTAGGAAACCTGCAAATGTTTACCTACAGGGAAGATGACTGGTTAACCATCAAGGGTATGACTGGAGATACTATGCTCTATGTAACACACTTGAAAAGCAAGAAAGAACGAACTGAAGAACGTATTACTTTTTTCCTGGAACAATATCGTAAAGAGGAGGAAGGGTAGACTCACACGTAAACGCTCACTCAGTTTTGCTATCGATGATATCAGGCCTACACAGACGAGGATTTTCCAATCTTTCAAATAACGATTATCTATTCTAGCTCTTCTGATCTGGCACTCGATGTCAGGATATTTTAGAGGAGAGGTCTTATGCTATAAAATAACCTCATCCATACTCCCTGACCGGTATCCACGGAGATCAAGAGTAATGTAAACAAATCCGAGTTTTTTAAACTGTTTAAGAACGGATTTCCGTGCGGAAAACACCATTTCCATCTCATCAGGAGGTACTTCTATCCGGGCTATGGTTCCATGATGCCGGACACGAGGCTGCGAAATCCCAAGGTCTGACAAAATATCCTCTCCTACTTCTATCATTCGCAGTTTATCCTGGGTTATCTCGTCCCCGTATGGAATCCGGGAATATAAACAGGCTGATGACGGTTTATTCCAGAAAGACAACCCTTTGCTTTTAGCAATTTCCCTGATGTCCTGCTTGGTAATACCAGCCATGATAAACGGGTGAATAACACCACAGGAACCAAAGGCGTCTATTCCCGGGCGATTTTCACCAATATCAGATACATTTGCTCCATCTGCGATAGAATGACAGTGGTTTTTTTTCCTGGCAGATTCAAGGATCTCAAAATTTCCAAGTTTACAATACCTGCACCTATCCGAAGGATTCGTCTGCATCAAGTCTTCTGAAAGCAGCTTTCCGGATATGACATCCAGAGAAAGCCCAAATTCTTCTGCCTGCTTCAATGCTGCATGGAACGCTTTTCGAGAGATTTCAGGCCCATCAATGAAGACACAATAAACGGATTCCGAACCAAGGATATCTGTTGCATGAACTGCAAGAAGAGAACTGTCAACTCCACCGGAGTAGGCGATAAGCAAAGGAGCATTTTTTTGAAGAATTTCCGTTAATAATTCACATTTTTTATTGATTGTCATTGCTATCATAATTTTTCGCACCAGATGTAGTTCATCTTTATCGGCAAATTAGTGATAATTGATTACGGTTTGACTTCTGGATAGATAATAATCTGATCTCCATTTTTTCCCTTAAAAAATTCTGCCTGAAAAAGGGCGGATGTTTTATCTTACCTCTAAAATAAACTATATGATGATATATGTAACGAATATAATTCTATTTTTATTAAATTGCCATTATCATCACATCTATCTTAAATAACAAGCAAATATCTACAGCAATGAACCTGATTCTTCCGGATAAAACTGAAATAAATCTCGAGGTGAAAGGAAAAAAAATTGAAGAAATCCTGCTTGACCAGAAATTAGATCCCCTAACAGTCCTGGTATCCAGGGGGGAAGAGATCATACCGGAAGATACCATTCCAGATGAAGATGACATCATCAGGGTAATCCAGGTCTCACATGGAGGGTAAACAGGATGAACAAACACAGACTGTTGTAATGATTTACCTATTCGGGGGTGAAAGAAATCTTTGTAAGGTATGAAATAGTCTGGAATTCCGGTACATCCAGAATCCTGTTGGATGAGATGAATAATTGGGAATGAGAGCCCCCCGGCGATCTTCTCATCAGGTACTTACACTAAACATATTTACGACGACAATGGCCAACGAAAAACTCGTATACATGGATCACAGTGCTACCACGGCAACAGATCCTGAAGTGATACAGGCTATGCTTCCATGGTTTTCAGAGCATTACGGAAATCCATCTTCACTGTACCGCCTGGCCCGGGAATCAAGAACTGCTATTGAAGATGCACGAAAAAAAGTTGCTGTAGCAATCGGGGCAACCCCGGAAGAAATATTCTTTACATCAGGGGGGACTGAATCAGATAACTGGGCATTAATCGGCACCGCATTCAGTCACAAAAAAAAAGGAACGCACATAATTACCACTGCCATTGAGCATCATGCAATCCTGCATACCTGTGAATATCTGAAGAAACAGGGTTTTTCAGTCACCTACCTTCCGCCAGATGAATCTGGAAAGATCCAAATTGAGGATATCAGAGCAGCAATTACCGAAAAGACCATTCTTATCTCGGTTATGTTTGCCAATAATGAGATCGGAACAATTCAACCGATCCACGAAATCGGACATATCTGCAGGGAACGGGGAATTATATTTCACACCGATGCAGTCCAGGCAATCGGCAATGTTCCCATCAATGTTACTAACATGGACATTGACCTGCTCTCTCTTTCCGGACACAAATTCTATGGACCTAAAGGAACTGGTGCTCTGTATATCAGGAAAGGAGTCAGGATTGACAGTTACCTCCACGGTGGAGCACAGGAAAAGAGAAAACGGGCAGGGACAGAGAATGTTCCGGGAATTGTCGGACTTGGTGTTGCAATAGAAAAGGCGGTTCATGACCAGGAAGTTAAAACAAAGAGGATTCGTGACTTACGGGATCGGTTGCTCGAGCGAATTTTTACGGAAATCCCGAATTGCAGATTGAACGGCCATAAAACTGACAGACTTCCGGGAAACATCAATATATGTTTTGAGTTTATCGAGGGTGAATCCCTGATTCTTCTTCTTGACCATGCAGGTATCGCTGCTTCGACCGGGAGTGCCTGTTCGTCCGGATCGCTTGAACCATCTCATGTCCTTATGGCTATTGGTGTTCCGATAGAAATCGCCCATGGATCACTTCGTCTCACATTAGGACATGAGAATACCGAAGAACACGTTGAATATGTGTGCAAGGAGCTTAAAAAAGCCGTGGAAAAACTCCGTGCCATGTCACCCCTGTATGCAGATTACATGAAAAAGAGGCAATAAATGTATAGCGAAAAAGTAATGGATCATTTTATGAACCCCCGGAACCAGGGGGAAATATCCGACGCCGATGGTGTTGGTGAGGTTGGAAATCCGTCATGCGGTGATATTATGCGGATTTTCATCAAGGTAAAAGATAATATCATCACCGATGTGAAGTTTCAGACTTTCGGGTGTGGTGCTGCCATTGCATCAAGCAGTATGGCAACCGAACTAATCAAGGGAAAAACACTGGAAGAAGCCTGGGAAATGTCCAATAAGGCTGTTGTAGAGGCTCTTGAAGGACTACCACCGGTTAAGGTGCATTGTTCGGTACTTGCAGAAGACGGGATTCACCAGGCAATCAATGACTACCGGATAAAACAGGGACTTTCACCCTGGGAAGAAAAGGGGGGGCACACCCACAGTCATGATGATGAAACCTGCGAATAATCCATTTTTAATAACACTTCTCATCTGGTAAGGCATGGCAGTAAATGCCCAGGTATAGTACTCGGGTATACCTGACGAAAATGTTGAAAATTGTCACCTGTGATTGACAAATCAACAGGAAAATCAGTCATCAATATTCTGATCCCGGAGATTTCCCCGGACAAGGGAGAAGAATATCCCCAGAATACAGAGCACGGAAAAGAACTGAAATCCGATACTCATAGCACTCATAAGTTGTCCTGACACATCCGGAGTAATCTCTACTTTTCCAACGACGACGGCGATTATCATCATCGCTATTCCCATCGAGAACATCTGGCCCAAAAGCCGCATCGTTCCAAGGGTTCCGGATGCAATCCCATAATACCTTTTTTCTACCGAACTCATGATTGCATTGGTATTAGGGGAGGAGAAGAGTGCATATCCAAGGCCAATGACAGCAAGAATTACCATCAGGACAATCATGGAAGTTACAGGAGAGAGAAAACTAAGCGCAATGAGACCGACCGCTATTACCGCCATTCCTGCGGATGATATTTTTCCAGGTTCTATCCGGTCAGAGAGGCTTCCGGCATATGACGAAAAAGCAGCCTGAACAACGGGCTGTGCTACCAGGATAATCCCCGCCTCTAATGATCCAAATCCCCGGATATACTGGAGATAGAGACTTAAAAAGAACGTAATCGCAAAGGTAGAACCATAGTTAATGAGTGCGGCAAGATTTGAACAGGCAAAGACCCGGTTCTTACTGAATAACGAAAAGTGAATCAGGGGATATGGTTCACGGTGGTCATGGAAGATGAATAGCCCCATAATTATAAAACCAAGGGCCAGTGAGGCATATCCATGGATCTCCGGAAGCTCGGAAAATCCGATCATAATTGCAGTCAGACTGATACCATAAAGGAGGGCCCCTTTCAGATCAAACCGTTCTCCGGCTGCATCTGCCCATTCTCCCCGGAGGAAGAGCGATATCATGACAATAATACATAGACCGATGGGAATATTAATAAGAAAAATACTACGCCATCCAAACTCCGATACCAGGATACCCCCGAGGAATGGTCCGGCTGAAAGCCCAAGATAGACAGATGTTGTGTATATTCCAAGGACTTTTCCCCGTTTCATAGGATTTGTAACCGAGGTCAGGATGGCAACTGCAGTCCCATAGATCATGGCAGCACCTATTCCCTGCAGTAACCGTGAGGAGAGGAGCATCCCGGAAGATGCCGATATTATCATGAGCCCGGAAGCGATAGTAAAGACAGTAATTCCGATGTGAAGAACCTTCTTTCTCCCAAAAATATCTCCAATTTTCCCGAAGGGAACCAGAAATGCTGCAGAAGCCAGCAGGTAAATACTATTGAGCCAACTTAATGACACCGCATCAAGAGAATATTCATCGGCGATGGAAGGCAGGGCAATATTTACCGCTGAAATATCAAAAGGAGTGAGAAAACCACAAAAAAGTGCGATGATGAGAGTATAGAGGGGAATATCAGGACGCTTCATGAAGGGATGTAAATATAACTCAACATACTATCAATATTGTGAAATTATATCCGGCAGGAAGTGTTCCAGCGGTCACAGTTTCCTGATCCTTCCATACCGGTTGACATCATCTTCAGTAACTGTCGCCAAATGATCAAACAGGTGATATTTAAACGAACCCGGACCGGCAGCTTTGGCAGCAGCCCGCTCTCCGGCGATTCCAAATGCAGTGATTCCGGCGGCTGATGACCGGGAGTAATCTGATGAAACCGCAGCACATGCCCCGATGATAGATGCTGCCATACATCCGGTTCCTGATAACCGGCCCATATATGGATGACCATTTTCACACTGTATAATACAGTTCCCATCGCTGACGACATCGATGACCCCGCTCATCACAACGGTGCTGCCAAGTCTCTCTGCGAGCATCCGGGTAATTTCCACCGGATCCCCCATGACTCCCCCTGAATCAACACCTCTCACCTCTGATTGTATTCCGGCAAGTGTCCCTATTTCTCCGGCATTTCCCTTGAGAACCGAAATAGGTAGTTCCTGTATCATTCGCTGGGCTGTTTTTGTCCGAAAACCCGTGGCACCAGCACCGACCGGATCCAGGATGATGGGGATACCCTGTTTTCCAGCAGCTTTTCCGGCAAGAAACATACGGGTTATCTGCCTGGTGTCCAGTGTTCCGATATTCAGGACGAGAGCTCCAGCCATGGAAACCATCTCTTCAACCTCTTCTTCGGCATGGGCCATAACCGGAGAACCACCAATACAGAGAGTAATATTTGCACAATCGTTTACCGTGACGTAATTTGTAATATGATGAACGAGTGGAGTTCTTTCTCTAACAGAACTGATGATTGATCCAAGCATTTCCATACTATCCTCATCTCTTCTCACGAGAATACATAAAAAACACACCATTCAGATTTCTTTACAACTTCAACCGTTCATCAAAAATATGAAAGAAAAGAACTAAAATAATAATTCCATGATAAAACCTAACTTTTCAACCGAAATGAAAGATCCCGGATATGAAATTTTCATCGCAATTGTTTCAATCATCTCCATTATTAACCTGGGAATACTCTGGATTCCGGGGCTGAATGAAGATACCCAGTCTCTCATTCTCATCATGAATACCGGACTTACCGCAATTTTCCTAATGGATTTTATCTTCAGGATTATGACGGCAAGGTCAAAAAAGCATTATTTTATTCAGAACTGGGGGTGGGCAGATCTTCTTGCATGTGTTCCGGTTATGAGATTTTTGAGGCTTTTCAGGATTTTTAAAGCATACCGGATCATACACAATCTCGGATTACGTAATATCAAACGACACCTTTCAGAAAACCGTGCTGAAACGGCGATTTACATCCTTGTTCTGATGGTATTTCTCATTATTGAATTTGGATCATTTTTCATTCTCCTGGCTGAAGGAGGAGCAGAAGATGCAAACATTACTAATGCAACCGATGCCATCTGGTGGGTTTATGTAACAATTACGACCGTAGGATACGGGGATCATTACCCGGTGACCAATACAGGAAAAGCCATTGGAATTCTGGTGATGACAACCGGCGTTGGGATATTTGCAACATTTGCCGGATACATTGCAAATAAACTTCTTTCATCAAAAAAAGAAGAGGAACCAATTGTTCAGGCTGACAGAGAGATATTGGAAAAACTTGATCTGCTCAAGATAACTATTGAAAGACAGGAAGCAGGATTTTCTGATATCACTTTGCGTTTACAACAGATTGAACAATACCTGGGGCAAAATACCAGAAAATAAAATAACCGCCCCGGTTTTTCATCTGCCTGTACCTTTTTACCCCGCAGCCCCTATTTATTCAGTGAAATGCACGAGCCGGCTGTGAAAAAAACTCTTTATTGGTGTGAACACTGCAATATTCCACTCATCGCACGGAGTTGTAGTTGTGGGGGAGAGGGAAAAACCATTCCTCTTCTTCAGCCATACGACCTCCGGCCAGCTCTTTCTGCAGACCGGGATCTCATCTACGAACTAATAACATCCCAGTTTGGAGAGATCCCTCTTCCAAAAGTAATCCTCCTCAATAAAACCGGGGGGTATGACCGGGCAGAACTGGTCATCATTAACGGGGAACGGTTCGGATGGCTTACCTTTGATCCGGTTGCCAGGAAATTTAATGTGGATATCGCCCCCGAAGCCCTTCCTTTTCTCTTGACCCATATCAGGAAAGGAATGGTGGATCTTACCCGGATAGTTGACCTGAAATCCGAAAAGGGGAGGATCGGCGGGAAAAAATTCAAATTATTAGAGCCTCTCTCTGACGGTACGGTTATTATTACCGCAAATGGAAAATATGGGACAGGAGTTGTAAAAGAAGGATATATCCGGGTTAAAGAACTCCTTCAGATAACTCCCCGGACATATCCTGACCCTGACTGGGACACTGTTATTGCACAGAATAAGTATCATCTGAAAAACCTTGAGCGAAATGCAATCCGGACTATCAAGAGCCATATCAATGACCGGCCGACGGCAAATGTATCATTTTCAGGGGGAAAAGACAGCACTGCAATACTACATCTTGCAAAAAAAGCAGGAGTTACAAAATCTTTTTTTATAGATACCGGACTTGAATTTCCCGAGACTATCCGGTTTATTGAGGAACAGGGAACAGAAATTATCCGGAAAGGCGGCGATTTTTTTCAGGCGGTGGAGAAAGCAGGGCCTCCGGGTAAAGATAACCGGTGGTGTTGTAAACTACTAAAACTTCATCCCCTGAAGATATTCCTTGCTGATGTCGGCCCTTGTGTTACTATTCAGGGGAACCGCTGGTATGAATCCTGGAACCGGGCCGGTCTTGATGAAACCAGCCAGAACCCGGCAAATCCCCTTCAGCTCAATATCTCACCAATCAGAAGTTGGAGAGCACTCGAAGTCTTCCTCTACCTCTGGTGGAAAGAGATTCCAATAAACCCTCTTTATGAAAGAGGAATTGAGCGAATCGGCTGCTATCTCTGTCCGGCCATGCTGGAGAGTGAATACGAGGGTATTAAAAAGACCCATCCGGAGATGACAAACATGTGGGATAATTTCCTGGATAAATGGGCAGAGAAAAAACAGATGCCTGATGCATACACCGACTGGGGGCTCTGGAGGTGGCGGGCTCTCCCTCCCAAGATGCGTGAGTTATGCAGGAATATGGGTGTTTTGGTAAACGATGACTTTACTCTTGCAAAGGGGACACGAATAAAAAAGATAAAAGAACCCGTTCCTGATCAAAATATCCCAATAAGGGAGCTGGAAATGATAGAACAGAATATTTTCAGGGAGATACGGCATGATTTTCCGATTCTTGGTGATGTCATTTACCTTGATAATGCCGCTACCAGTTGTTCACCTGAACCGGTTGTCCAGGCACAGGTGGAGTTCGAACACCAGTACAGGTCCAATGTCGGAAGGGGAGTTCACCGGCTTACCCGGATTGCAACCCAGCGATACTGGCATGCCCATGAAAAGATTTCAAAATTCATTGGGGGAAAAGAAGGTATCACGGTTTTTACAAAAAATACCACCGAAGCAATCAATATGGTTGCATATGGCCTTTCCTTAAGTCCGGGGGACAGGATTGTCACTACCATTCTGGAGCATCATTCAAACCTCCTTCCCTGGAAGGCTCTTGAAAATCAGGGAGTTATCGTTGAAATAATTGGCATAACTCCGGACTTCATGCTGGATATGGATGCTTTTAAAAATGCCCTCCAGACTCCGGTGAAACTGGTCGCAGTCACCCATGCATCAAATGTTCTTGGAACACTCCTTCCAGTGGAAGAGATTGCAGAAATTTGCAGGAAATGCGGAGCATTACTCCTTGTGGACGGAGCACAGGCAGCTCCCCATATTCCGGTTGATGTGGCAAAGATTGGGTGTGACTTTTACTGTTTTTCCGGGCATAAAATGCTCGGGCCAACTGGAACCGGCGTTCTCTGGATGAGAGATCCAATCCTGAAACCGATGATGCTCGGAGGAGGGATGGTTGAATCTGTTACAGAAAAGGATGTCACCATGCTTGAGGGCTATGAGCAGTATGAAGCCGGAACTCCCAATATATCAGGGGGAATTGCCCTTGGCATTGCGGTTGATTATCTTCAGAAGATCGGTATGGAAAAGATCCATGAACATGAATCAGCCCTTACCACTCATCTTATAAGCACCCTGAAAACACTGGACAGAATAACAGTATTTACGCCACCTCTTCCTGAAAATCGTATCGGAGTTGTATCATTTACGGTAGAAGGAATGCATCCCCATGAAGTTGCCCAGCAACTTGATGAACATGATATTCTTGTCAGGTCCGGATTCCATTGCTGCCAACCCCTGATGCATGCTCTTGATCTTCCGGACGGGACTGTAAGAGTAAGCCTTGGTGTTTATACAACAAAAGATGACATTGACCTCCTTTTAGCAACATTAAAAGAGATCATTGCCAGGTGATCAACGGATTATCCGCTCTGGATGCGAATATACTAGTACTTGTTCATCGTGTATTCCTGCGATACACATCCCATTCTTTTGCCCAATTTCCTGTGCAAGACCAGTCAGATGTCTGGTTGTAAGGAGAAGTGGAATTTTTACCATCAGACATTTTCTTACTATTTCCGAAGTAATAGTGGCAGAACAGATACAATAAGCATGAGAAAAATCAATTGAACCGGTAAGGGCAGCTCCGATCATCCGATCAGTCACCTGATCA
>JAAYCY010000037.1 GCA_012729535.1 Methanomicrobiales archaeon
AGAAGGAATAGAAGAAGATAAAATCTTAGTAGCGGAAAGTGGGGAGATCATATTAGAGAAAAAATTACGATCATCAGCTGAGCACATCAAACCCGTTACTGCGATTCAGAATTCCGCTCCAAGTGATATTGCACCTGAAAACCCGGTGAATGATAGCCCGAACGATAAACCGGGCGATTATCATGCTGCGGCACCTTCCGCTCCAAAGGATGATCATTCCGCTCACAAGAATAATTCTGCCTCACCCACCCCTCCCCTTTCTGATACTCCAAAATCCCGATCAGGATTTGAGGTAAATCCTGATGATTTCAAGAAACTTGATGTTCCAATCCGGGGGCCATGTGGCCGGTGCAATGCCCGGTATGTCGAGTATATTGAGCGGATCACGCCGGGCAGACTTGCCAGGAAGAACGAACCATCCCGGCGAATCTGCAAAAAGTGCTACAAGAACGCTGAGAAGAAGAAGGAGAAATCATTCCGTACTCTTCCGGGAACGCTGAATACTGCCGGGATGAAGCGGATATACGTAGATGTCGGTCGGTGCTGCGTCTGTAATACCGGGAAAGCAGTATGGAAAGATCCCGAGAACCAGATATCGATCTGTGATTCTTGTTACGCAAATGCCGGAGGGACCGGGACAGGGAAGATCATGGATGGACTTTCAGAGGGAGAGGTGCAGTGATGGCACGAGATGTTTCTGTGTACTCATACGAGATTGATGAAGCAATTAAAAGCGTCCAGACCACGAACCGGACGATTATTCCCCGGTATGTGATCGAGGAAGAGATCCGGGAGAACCGGCATAAGTACCCGAGAGCCGGAGAACTTCCGGAGATCCCGCTTCGGATGGTGATCTCTGAACTGGTGAACCGGAGACCTGACACCAAGATTTACGGGAAGCGTCCCGTTTCATGGGCATTTGATTACAACTCTTCCCCGCAGGGGGCGACTGCATGAGTGAGGTAAAACGGCCTGAAGTCGGGGCCGTCGCTCCGCTCCGGCCCCTCCCAACCCCCAAAGAGAAAATTTCTGTTCGTCCATGCAGATTCTTTAACTTTGCTTGTCTGCCGGGAGGACGGTATCAACTCTGGTGTGGCAGGCCGTCACATCTCCCCTGTCACCGGCATGAGTGCCGAGCCCGTGAGGAATCATGAAGCAGATAGAGCGATGGATTCCGAATCTTACCGGAATCCTGACCATTATTGTCCTCCTCTGCTCATTCATCATCTCATTCTCAAACCTGCGGTATGCAGCAGAGTTATCGAGGATTGATCCGGTTCTCACCTGGGCATGGCCGGTTTGCATAGATTCGTTACTGGTCTCCGGTTCCCTGCTCATCCTCAGGAATTCTCTCCGCCAGGAGAGCACCCGGTTCGGGTGGCTGGTGCTCTCGGTCTTTACGTTCGTGAGCATTATGTTCAATGTTGCAGTGAGCCCAAACAACCTGCTCAGCCAGGCTTCCCATGCTATCCCGCCGATTACGCTCATGGTATCGGTTGAGATCCTGCTCTCGATTGTCCGGTCCGATCTCTCCTCTTTGGAGAAGGACCGGAGAGAAGTTACTGAAGTAACACAGAGCAAGGGAGATGTTACACCTCCTGTTACTGTGTTACATCAGGGTGCTGGTAAGGGTGTAACAGCTGATCAGGTGTTACAATTCTTCAGGGAGAACCCGAGTGCAAGTTATGTTACTGCAGCTGCGAACCTGAACATTGCCAGGCAGACGGTTTCCCGGCATGTCGCCCGGTTGCTTGAAGATGGGAGGCTGGAGAAAGATGGAGATCAGTTCGTCATTCCTGATTGGGATGCCCGTGAATATGCATGAATACGGAGATTGGGAGATGTATTCCCAGGGTGTGGGGGAGGGGCCGGAGCGGAGCGACGGCCCCGACCTTGATGCTGAATCTGGAATTGACAAAATGTTTCATGGTACCATAATTCGGGGAAAAATATGAGTTCAATAATCGTGTACACGATGGATAACTGTCCAAATTGTAATAAACTGAAAGCAACTCTGGTGGAAGTGGATATCCCATTTGAGGAGCGAAACCTTGAAACAAAAGAGGCTATTGTTGATCTCCGGTGTCTCGGGTGTTTCCCCCAGGAAGCCCCGGTCCTTCGGTACATGAATACTTGTTTTGAATCTCATGTGATCTTCGGGGAAGATGGTGCCGTGAACCGTCATATTATTCACCGGATTTCCGGGAAGGCGGTATAGAATGGGATCGCCAACAACTGACCTCAAATATATTTTACGAACCGCGTCAATTCCTCTACCTTTTAATGAATCCCCAGGAGATATTGCCGCGTATATTATTGCTGAAAATCCCTGGGGGTGTGTTCCGTATACTGATGGTACCGGACCACAAGAAGCGATAAAAATCCTTTCTGATTCGAATGACCTGTATGCAGAAATAAGTAAAAAAATATTAGAGGCCACAACCGGAGCGAAGAGGGCTTCTGCTACAACAATACGGAAGCTCCGAGTACAACAGGCAGATCTTGAAAAGAAAATGACCTCCGGGCTCGTAGTGCTTCGATGCAATGATCCAACATCCGGAATGTATTATGCCGATATTTCTCCGACCGAAATACGATTGAGAGGGTATTCCTGGAGTTCTCCCGTAACCGCTGCAGCTTCCCAGGTAACAACATTATCGGCACTCCCCCCAACGATATCGGGAGTTTATCCTAATGTCGTGACAGAAAATGAGACCTCAACTCTTGAGATATCAGGAACTAATTTTAAATCCGGTGTTGTCACTCAAATTATTCATGATACAAAGCCGCCTTTAATGCCAAATTATGTTGAGATCGTTTCACCAGGCAAAATGAGCGCAAACTTTAGTTATCCTGCTGGATATGCGGGTGTTTGTGATATTAAAGTAAAAAATAAGAATAACGGACAATCGATACTTTCTGATGGGTTTACGATTCTTCCTCCGGCAAATTCGGCAGTAGGGTTTCTCTTAAAGCGAACCATTACCATAAACGGTGTTCCTGGTGCAACCTTAACAAATCATCTTGTACCGTTTAAAATTTATTTAGGATGGCAGACTGGATACGATTTAGATCCAAAGAAGGGAGTATCAACAATTTTTGTGAATACCGGTAATTTGAAAGCGAGTTTTGACGATATCAGAATTGTCGGTCCTGGTAATTCCCTATTAAAAATTGAACGAGAAGAGTTTAGCTCTTCCTATTGGGGAAGGTTTTCCGTAGTGGTCCCCTCCCTCCCCCCGGAAGGAATCACCGCAACCCTGTACTACAATAATCCAAATGCTCCGGCGTTGTGGAGCGATGCCGATACCAGTCATTGCGGGATAACAACGATATTTACCCAACCGCTCCCGGATTGGGATCTCTCGGGTGTTGCATCTGCAACGATAAATGGGGATAGATTGGATCTCATCCCGAAAGAGGGAAGTATTAATAATCCGTGGATAAATGGAATTTCTAAAAATATTCCACTTCCAGATAATTTTCTTCTTGAATTTGTATCGGGATATTCATCCTCGAATGCAAATCAGAATATGGGCGAAGCCTTCGTCATGTTAGGGGATGGGACCGGAGCGAAGATCATTGTAGGTATGCAGGATTACGCGGTAGGAAGTGGAAGCCCTACCGGCCCGTTCTTAATCACCAACATCGAAGGAAGAAAGAATACTGCAATGAGATTAACCGGAAGCTGGAGCAGAAATCAGTACTATATCACCCGGTTAAACGGAACCGTGAAAATCTACCTTACTAACTCGGCATCACAAGATGTTGATCACAAGTTGATCTGTTCTGATACCTATTCGGGAGATCTGAATAAAATCGTTCTCTCAACAACAAAGAGCGGAGCGAATCCTCCACTTATTCACAAACTGAAATTTATGCGGATATTTGAATGGTATGGAAATTTTCCTTCCCTGGCCTTTGGTCCAGAAACAGTTGTATAATTGATTAAAAAATGAGTGCAAGTTAAGTTACTGTAGCTGAGAATCTGAACAATGCCAGGCAGACGGTTTCCCGATATGTCGCCCGGTTGCTTGAAGATGGGATGCTGGAGAAAGATACAGATCAGTTCGTCATTCCTGATTGGGATGACCGTGAATATGCATGAAATTTGTCTGGTAAAAAATGAGTGTGATTATCGCTATCCTCTTTTACTTATACAGGTGAGTTACTTATGAATGCCATAAACATGTAATCCCAATTTTCCGCTCTTATTGATAAATTGAAGTGTGATTGGTATTATATCCTGTTGAATTTCATGGAGAGTTTGAGACTTATTTAAAATATCATCAATAGTATACTGTATAACCAAGTCCAATGGAATCTTTTTTGCAAAAATATTAATTTCTTGGGAGATTATGATTTCATGTAATGAAGTCGAATTTGAGGTTAGAATTTCTTTCAATGGAGTATTATTCGTAAGAAATGCTAATTTTACTTCAAAATTGTTTAATTGAATTATTTCATCATTTATGATGCGGTATAATATTTCGACGATTATAATATCATTATCTTGAAATTCTTCAGGAATTTGAAATTTGATTTGTTTCTTGGTTTCTAAACAAGATAATTTATTTAAGAAACTAAACCCGAAAGTAATCAAATCCCTTGTTTGAGATGTAATGTGACTTGGTGAAGGGAGTTGAATTATTTGATCTGAATCTTCAGGAATAATTATCAAGAAATTACCATTTATCCAATTAAATAGAATGTTATATACCAAAAGCCCTGTTCCCACATCACTAATGAATGGGATATTTATGGAAAGATCTGATCCTTCTTGTTCTTTATACAAGATTGATATTTTTAAAAAATTATGAGATATCACCATCCTCCTTTCTACTGTTCCCTCATATATTTCACAGCAACAATTTCTGAGACGAGTAGAATCATTACTTGTTGTAATATCGACAATCTTTTTTCCCGTCGGATGTGGAGTAAATGTGAGGCTATCAAAAGAAAATTCTGAACCGTTTTTGACATTAAACAAATTAATGTTTTTAACATTTGCACATATTGATATTTGACATGTATCTTTAGTGATAGTCACGGGTCTTATCGTTTCTCCAGTAATACAGGAAATAAGTTGTTTTATCACACCCTCGTTATCAGACCTTGCCTTTATTTTCCCATTTATTTCTATCAAATTTTCACTTTGCTTTGGCAAGATTGAAATATGTTTACACGTTTTCCCATCTGTCAAAAAATTTAATTTTACTCCTTCTTTTTCAAAAATTGGAAGCAGCATGGGGATTTCTGATGAATCGGTGCTCATATTGATTAATGAGTTATTTGTTATTGAATGAAAAATGCGAGTTATAACTTCAGTAGTAATCATTTCAATTCCTAATAATCCCCATTTATTTAACAATTCAACCTTTTCTTCATCAATTGTTCTGGATATAAGGTAATACGGATTTCTATGATCTCTAAGGCGATTAGTAATAAATTGCAATAAGTTGAGTACATTTGTATCTTGGATTGAATATCCAATAAATAAAACAGAATATTCTGCACAAATTGAGGATAATTTAGACCATAATAGGGAATTATCATCAAATGTTTGATAATCTTCTTTTGAAATCACCATTTTACTTGGATTATCTACGTCTCCATGAATTTTTAAGAGAATGACTTTATCGTTACGTTTAGGCGAATTGGGAATAAATTTTTCATCAGTTATTGAAAATAAATTATCTCCATAGGTTATTTCAAAAAGTTGATCATAATTTGTTGTAATTATATATGGAAAATGTCTTAATTGAGATAATGATTCGTGAATATATGGATTTGAAGGAGGGGCCGAATATAGTTTTACTAATTCGTTTTCTAGTTCCTTTCTCCCTTTTTTTAAAATATAAAATGATGCAACCTCAGACAAATCGGTTGATGAAATATTTTCATTAAATTCAAGCAATATGATTTTTTTGAGATGATTGCATAATTGTGCACCTGTTAAATATCCTGCATAAGCAGAAAATCCTGCGCCAACCCATAAAATTACCTTGCTTTTTCTAATATCTTGAGCTAATTTTAGAAAATTTGCTTTTGATATTTCTGAATTTTCCATTGATTCTAATTAAATATATTAATATTTATTGATCACTGTTTGTCTTGTCTTCGAATTCAAAATAATCTTTGACGGAAATTACGAATCATAATAATTAACAGCCAATGGGATTAGTAGGAATCTAAATTCACCAATTCTACTCACACATAGAACATCTCTGATCTGAAATCCGCGAATAAATTATCATTCATTTCCTCTCCATTTTCACCTATTTAAATACTCAAACCAAATCTACTATCACCGGTTTATCCGGATGGAGGAAGGCAAAAATGGCAGACTTTGTTGCAAAGAGCACCGTAAAGAGTTCTGTACGGAAGCTTACCGCACCGCTGGAAAACATGACTGTTTTTCAGAATCTGATCACTGACATCATCACGAACAACCCCTGGGGTTGTGTGGATTATGTCTCTAATGGGGCAACCATCGATGGATGTCTGAAGGGAACCGAGCGGTACACCGGAAAGGTTGTGTACGAAAATGCAGAAGCCAAGACCGTTGGACAGATCTCAATCACTGCACCAACATCAGCTGGTTTCAGCACCGATGTGAGTACCATCCTCGGGACCGCTGCCCTGAACACCGCGATGGGTGGAACTCCGTCCCATGACAGTTCAGAGGATGGGTTCAGCGTTCAGATCAAGTGCAATCACACTAACGGGGAGAAATACACCGTTACGGTGAAACGCGATAGTATCACCGTCTCCAGTTACGAAGCAGATGCTATCGTCACTGCTATCGAGACCTGGGCCGATGCATACGCCGGCGGAATTCTCGCGTAAATCCATTTCTTTTTTCCAACCGAGGCGGGAAAATGAACTGGATATTTCTGGTTTCTGGTGGTTTGTTCCTGGTTCTCGCCGGTCTTGTCGGTGCTGATTATCTGAGCACTTCGATTATCACTGATGGATCGTTCGTGCTTGCGAGTTCAGGGCAGACTGATAACGGATCGTATGCCTCCCGTGTCATGGCTGCGGATGTGTCGGAAATCACGCGGTCACTCACGGAAGGGGAAAGCCTTGTTTCTGATCTCTCGGTGAAGGGTTCTGGTCCGATTCTGGTATCTGATTATGCTTCCGGGAAGTTTACTCAGATTCCCGATAGCCTTGCCTGTGTATTCATCAGGCATATTCAGGGGCAGGAAGAGGAATCAGAACTCTATTCGATGGGGATACTGAACAAGGGGAGTTATACAGCGTCGCGGGTTGTCGGTCCCGGTCTTATCGGGGGTCTGGATGTAAACGGAACCGGTATGATGAGTTTTGGATCGCAGAAGATCGGAAACGATACGCTGCGATCTTCCGAATTTGTATCCGGGAACATGACAATCCGTGACTATGTGAAGTATGGGGGGAGATTGTGATGTGGGAGATGGTAAGCGGGGTTCTCGGAGGTGCAACAGTGATCAACGCGATTGCCGCTCTCCTGGTATATCGGCAATACCTGAAACTGGCATCTGAATCAATGGAGTATGCTGCTCTGGTGATATCCTCAATTGAGGAAGCGGAGGACGGAACTATCTCAGTAAATCCTCTTGCCCTTGCAGCAACTTCGATGGATCATGTCAGTCAGTTATCCGGGCTGCTCAAGTGGGTACGGCTCTGATTCATTGCTGTTATAACCGAGCGGGTCAGATATTGTTGTGCCGGATGGATACGCCGGCTTTCTGGGGAGATTGAAAGGAATAGCGGGTTCATCCCCGTTATTCTTTATCGTCACGGGGTTGAGTCTCGGCAACTCCTTGGCAACGAAATGAACGGATTATCTTTCCCAATGGTTTCATCGCAATGTTCTTCTGTATGGTTCAGTGGTTGACATTTGTTCACATCCCTCATAAGAGATACTCATAAATCACCTCTCTCATTTCCCCCCTTGGTTACTCTTCTTTAAATTTCTGTCATCTTTGTTTTCTGCTTTATCTCTCGCATTTTTATTAATGAATCACTGTGGATAGGTCTTACCCGTGACCTTATACTGGATAATTTCTTAATTATTATAATTTATATGAACGTGTAAGAAACAGGTTTGGAAAGGGGTGGGTTAAATGGTCGATAATTGCTCCAGCTGCTAAACCTGCATTGAACCTATAATACATTCGATAGGAAGAAGATAGAGAAAAACACAAAAAGAAAAGCAAAAAAAATATTTTTCCCAATTTTTTATGCATTTACCAATGAACGACAAATCGTTCCTACTCCCTCAAATAAAATTAGTATACAAACAATATTATTTTCTCATCAGACTAACGTATCTATTAGATTGATAGATGATCGACGATATAAATTTTAAGACCTCAACGAAATTGTTAGAATTTTTAGAAAAATATCATGAAGAGTTGATCGCAGCTCGGTCGACAATTGCAGGAATCCCTGAGGCACAATATCGGATGCTATTTCATCTCCAGAATAGTCCCCCTATGCCAATGTCCTCTTTAGGGAATTCATTGTTTTTTACCAAGGCGTATATGACCAAGCTCGTAGATTCCCTTGCAAAAGATGGGTTTGTAGAACGTCATCCAGACCCAATTGACCGTCGGGTCATAAATATTCATATTACCGATGCAGGTCTGAAAAAAATTCAGGACGCGAATTCTCTTATGCTCGCATGTGTGATGGAAAAACTGTCCCAGATTTCTCCAAAAGATATGATAGATCTTCATAGTTCTGTTGAAAAACTCCTTGAACTATTTAATAAATATAATAAATTACATTTTTAATCAATTTTTCGCACCAATTTTCCTTCAATCCTCTGTTCTTCTTCTGTACCGGACACAATAGTCCGTCTATCAGTCATCTCTGTATTTTCAGATTTTTATTTTGAATCTATTCAGCCAATTCTGTCATACTTCGACTTCCATTTTCAACCGTTACACTAATCCTAAAGTATACTCAGCATACGGTATACCAATAATATTATAACATTGGTGAACTAATATTAGCATGTAGAAGTGTGTTATGGACAGAGAGATGACAGATCGGGCATCCAAAAGGATGCTGCAGATCATGGAGTTTTATCACGAGCAACTCTTCAAAGAAGAGCGAATGGCATTAATTGATATCAATGATGCCGAATTTCGACTCTTATTCCGGCTATCGACTGCACCCATGCTATCGATGTCAACCCTTGGAGATCTGCTTCTGGTGTCCAAATCACATGTAACCAAACTGGTAGATGCTCTGAATAATGCTGGATTAGTTGAACGCCATGCCAATCTCCAGGATCGGCGGGTGATTAATATCAGTATTACCGAGAAAGGACAGAAAAAACTCGAGTTTTTAAAAAACCGGATACAAGAGCAGATAAAGATGCTCATCTCCAACCTCCAACCAAGTGAACTCGAGAAAATCTGTACTTCCACAGAGATATTTCTCGGAATCGTCTCAAAAATTCGATAACACCTCTACAAACCAACTGCCCTCTCGTATTCAATCACTTCCATACGGGAGTTTCGAGAAGACTACAAAGACCAGGAGGATCCACCCGGTTTCGGGCCCCTAAATTCCTCCTGGTCTACCGGATGTAAAAGGAGATAGTATGCCAACCGTAAAAAAACCATCAAAAAGCTCTGCGATAAAAAACAAAGCACAGAACTATGATTTCTTTGAGGCAAATGTGACGTCACTTCACACAAAAGGACAGTCCTTGAATCAGCGAATACGAAGAAAACTTGGGATTTAAATGAACACCTTCTCAGAAATACTTGCAATGAAACCAGGAGTAATAAAAAACTCCGTAAAACATCCAGTTGCATCTCTCTATCCTATAAAACGAACCGATACTTCATCAAACCAAAATAGTCGGAGAGAAAATAAATGATAACTCCCTCACAAGTTTTCACGAATCTTACATTCTTAAACCAAAAAGAACCAAGCATCCACGATCATACTAACACGGGTAGAATTCAATTCAGTGGACTAATTCTTCTTGCTTGTGTTATCCTCGCTATATTTGCCGCAACGCCGGTACTGGCCGGGACAATGTACCTCACAGGTTCCCCGAACCTTACCGCAAGTATTGTTGGCAGCAATGAATTCACTCCCGGTACAACAATTCCTTTTACGATCCAGGTCCAGAACGATGGTCGGAATACCATGAAATTCGTCCAGACCGGCATCGTGGAGCGTGATGATAATCCAAGTACTGCGAAGATGGTGAAAGTCTCCCTTCTTCCTGGTGATTCACCGGCTCTGATCAAATCCGACCCTCAGATGATAGGTGATGTGGCCGGATCAGCAAGCATTCCGGCAAAATTTGAGATTTGGATTCCTGATGATGCAAAAGCAGGAAGATACTCCCTCCCGGTAGTCCTCGATTATACGTACCTTGCAAGTGCAGAACAGGAGGGTACGGATAACATTGCATACCGGTATGTAGGTAAAAAGGTGACATTGGAGATGCCATTTGTCATCAAGTCTGCAATAAACCTCGCGGTAACACATGTTCAGGCAGACGGTATCAATGCCGGAGGCTCCGGATATGTCACCCTTACCCTGCAGAATAACGGAACAAATTCAGGTGAGCGTGCAGTTGCAAAACTGAGCAAGAGCGAGAATTCTCCAATTCTTCCGGTAGACAGCTCCGTCTTCATCGGTACATTTGAACCAGGACAATCAGTGGACACACGATTCAGGGTATCAGTCTCTGAAGATGCTGATGCACAGAAATATCCTCTGAATGTTCAGATAACGTATAATAATGAAAATGGTGAGACCCTTGATACTCCTGGCATTGAATTTGGTGTTCCGGTTGGATCAAAAACCGACTTCACGATAACCAGTCCTCCTGCTGAAATGAACCAGGGACAGAAGAGCGTCATAGATGTTGTATATCGGAATGACGGCTCTGCTCCGGTTTATTACGCAGAAGTGAGATTAAGTGCAGTAGATCCCTTTACGAGTAATGATGATCTGGCGTATCTGGGTGATCTGAAACCCGGAGAGACCGGAGTAGCTCACTTCCAGGTATCAGTTGATAGTGGGGCAACGATAAAATCGTATGGGCTTGATTCAGAAGTAAAGTACCGGGATGCTCTTGACGATAGTCAGGTATCTGATACGATCAAGGTCCCCATTACGATCACTCCAAACCAGGGATTAGGGTCTCTTCTGGGAAACCCAATCGTGATCGGAGTTCTCCTCATAGTAATCATTGGGCTCGGTTATTTCACCTATAATAAACGAAAAACCATCCCTGCCAGGTAATGATGAGGTATTCTCATGGTATCTTTTTTTTCCAATGTAGCAGATCTCATCGTAAAAAGGCCAGGTTTAGTGTCAAAAGTAGTTTTGGTAATCATGGTAGTATCCCTGTTTGGAATGACCATGCTCTCTATGGCTACCGGAAATTCCACGTACATTGATATGGAATCTCCCAGAGGTATTCTCCTTGATCATTATACCGATACATTTGAGAAAGAATCGGTAATTCTGATTGTAGAAAGCAGTGATTCTACGTCTCCCGTAGTTCTGAATTATATCAATACGATATCGCATCCTCTGGATAATCTCCAGTATGTGAATGCGGTAACAAGTATTGTTGATGTCATAAAACCTCTGAATAATGGGACAATTCCCTCCTCTTCAGTAGAGATAACCAAAGTAATAGAAAAAATACCCGAAAATACACGAGCTAAACTCGTTCCATCAAAGATGATGACCCTGGTCCAGGTAAGTCTTGAGCCTGGCCTTACGTATGGACGGAAAACAGATGCACTGAATAATATCCAGTCGTTTATTGATAGTACTACCATTCCTCCCGGAGTCTCTCTATCAATTACTGGTAATGCTGCGTTCCAACTCCAGATGCAGGAGGAGTTAGGAAAATCGATGGGTACCCTCATTGGTGCTGCTCTAATCCTGATGGTTATTGTTCTGGGTCTTCTTTTCAGCTATGTAAACCATCGTTTCCTTCCCGTTTTCATGGTAGCAGTAGGTCTGCTTCTGACATTCGGATTCATGGGGCTGACCGGCATTAAGATTAGTATGGCCGTTATCGCTGCATTTCCTGTGCTCCTTGGTCTTGGAATCGATTATGCCATACAGATACACTCGAGGCTCGAAGAAGAAGCACGGGACCATCCTCTTCCTGAAGCAATCAAGACCACCATCACCAAAACCGGACCTGCGGTGATGTATGCAATGCTGGCAACGGCAGTAGGATTTACTGCGATGTATATTGCCCCGGTTCCAATGATCCAGGGATTCGGATTCGTGGCAATTATCGGAGTTGTAATGTGTTATCTCACTTCTTTGATAGGTATCCCCCTGGTTGCAATGTTGATTCAGTATAAACCAATGGGGCACGGAAAATCAAAGATGTCAGATGCTATTGATAACGGTCTGTCAAAAAGTGCGGTATGGATAGCGAAACGCCCGATCCGAATTCTTTTGGTTGTTGCAATTATTGCAATTATCGGTATTCAGTTAGATACGAAAATTCCGGTTAATACAGACGAGAATTCATTTGTCCCTTCTGATATGCCTGCCAAAGTATCTCTGGATAAAGTAACCCGAGTGCTCGGTTCAGTCACGACGATTCCCCTTTTGGTATCAGGTTCAGATGTGTTGTCACTTGATACGGTAATCTGGATGAAGAAATTCTCTGATTTTGAGAAAAGAACAGAATCGAAAATTACCGGAATAAGCAGCATTGCAGATTACATCCTGCTTTATAATAATGGCGTTATGCCACAGACCCAGAGTGAACTGAATCAGGTTCTGAAAAAGATTCCAGATAATCTTAAAGAACAGTATGTCAATGGTAAAACAGAAACAGTCATTCAGATCTCAACCGGTGATTTATCTAATGATGCAGAAGCTACCATCAAAGAGCAGATAGAAGGGGATTTGGATTTTATCGCGCCACCACCCGGTATTCACGTGAACTTGACTGGAACATTTGAAATGTTCACGTACCTGATCGCAGCAATTAAAGAGACGAAAGATGTAATGACCTATTTAGGATTTCTGCTGATCATCATCTTTCTGATTGCAGTATACCGGAATGTCAATGCACTCTCGCCAATTGTCCCTATAGTGGCAATAGTTGGGTGGAATGGGGTCGCACTGTACCTCTTAAATATTGATTATAATCCCCTGACGGCCTGTCTTGGTTCGATGACGATCGGTATTGCTGCCGAGTATACGATTCTGGTAATGGAACGGTACCTAGAGGAGAGAGAAAAAACAACAGATGCAATTGAAGCAATTAAGAAAAGTGTTCAGAAGATTGGTTCTGCAATCTTGGTATCAGGACTTGCAACCTTCTTTGGGTTTTCAGCATTACTATTTGCCACTTTCCCGATAATAGGAAATTTCGGACTTTCGACGATTATTGCAGTGGCATTCTCACTAGCAGGAGCCATATTTGTAATGCCTGCAATTTTGTCTCTGATTGACATGGTGGTTCGAGGAGTGAAAACCATCGAAGAAGATGTGCTCCATCACCCTCACATACCTCCCAAATAATTTTTCGAGATCTTATGAATGAAAGAGATTATTATGACATATGTATCCGCTCAATTATCTGAATTGAATCAGATTATTGCCTCAATTAAACCCCCCCCGGATGATAACCAATGAAATTAAAACAATCGATTTACCGGCACTCATGGAGAAATTGCAACAAATTAGCCTCACGAACCCCATATGGAGAAACATCAACAATGACAGTAAAACTTCAGGCTGTAGAACGTGCTATGCCAGGCAATGGGAGAGCACGAGTTCACAATAGCCAGTTATTAGCGCTTGGAATTGCGGAATCGGAAAAGGTCGAGGTACTTACATCGGCAGGAACCTGTTTGACCCTTATAGCATTTGGAGATTCTCA
>JAAYCY010000038.1 GCA_012729535.1 Methanomicrobiales archaeon
TCTCATCCTACCTTGACCGCAGGATGAACCTGATTATCAGTGATTGGCAACTCTCCACCAAAGATGATCTGAATGATCTTCATCAGAGGTTTTCACGGGTACAGGATAATCTCAATGATCTGAAAGTTTTTGAGAAAGAAACCGGTGATCGGCTCTCAGGTCTCGAGGAACGGGTTAAAAATATAAGGGGGAACAGAAATGACACCTCTTGAGATTGGTCTCATCATCATTCTGATAGCAGTGACCCTGTTTCTCGTCTATTACTTCTTCCGGGGATCAACGGGAAACATTGCGATCACTCGTCCGATTGAAAGCAGAGTTGATGAGTATCTTGATCGTAAATTCGATCATATGATCGACGAGTGGTCATTGGTTAGGAAACCTGAGCTTCAGAAGTTTAAAGATGAACGAAATGATCTCCTCGATCATGACGAAGAACGTATCCGGAAACTCAAGGAATATGAGGCAGAAATGAAGAAGAACCTCACTGAACTTGAGGGGCGGCTGGATACGCTGGAGAATACGCTGGAAACGAAAGAATCCTGAACTCATCATCAATGAGGGAGTAGGCAATTGTTACCTATCGGTAAAAAACAGCCTGAGGAATAACTACAAGTCATAAGCAATAATATGATATCCTTTGCCATTACTCCTCCTCAGTACATCTATATTTGTACCCGGATGACGGTGAGAAAAAAGATGCTATTCGAAGCATCTCAGTATCACCGGATGCTGAACATGGATCTGAACCAGATTTCTCGCTTTATTGGAGAGAACGGCTATGAGGAGATAAAAGAACTTGGACGAACCCAGTCCGGAATAACCCTGATAGAGGAAGCTTTGTCAAGGAACCTCGCACGTACTTATCGGAATGTACTGAATGCAACTCCGGGTTCCCTCCAATATCTCATGAAGAGGTTCCTTTCAAAAGGAGACATCGATAATGTACTCGCAATAATGAGAGGGAAAGAATTCCATATTCCTTCATCACAAATTCAAAAAATCCTCCTGCCCGGAGGAACCCTCTCCTTAGAAAAACTAAATCAGTTACTATCTTTGCATGACAATCACGAGGTCATACAGAACCTTGTTGATTGGGAGTATTACCCTCTTTTAGCCGATAAAATCCTGATACCCTATCAAAAGGGTAGTTTTGCTGATCTCGAAAATACTCTGTATCGCCACTATTATGAGCGGAATTATGCATTAGGAAAAAGTCGGATTAGAATCTGGAACTCCATTCTTCCCTATATCAGGTACGAGATCGATATCATTAATTTAAAAAATATGTTCCGGATAAAAGCAGGCAGTCGTGTTGAAGACATCAGACCCTATATCATTCCTGGAGGAAATATACAATCGAGTGCTATCCAGGATGTCTTTACAACCCAAGACAAAGAACACTTCGTGAAATTTGTGAAAGAAGCAAAGATCCAGATCATATTTTCACAAGTACTTGAAGATCTCAATTGTGATCCTGTCAGTTGTGAACTTGATACCGTTGACCAGATCTGGAAACGATGGTATGAACGAAAGGTACCTTTATTTCTGGTCATGGTGGGAATCAACCGGGTACGTCTGCACCATATTGATTCTTTGGCACGACGATATCCCTTTTCTGTCCTCCCGATTCTCTCATATCTTGAGAATAAGCGATATGAAGTAACGAATCTGCGAGCAATTGCGAGAGGGCGTCAATTTGAACAGGATCCTGAAGAGATTAAAAAATATCTTGTTATGTAGGATTATGCCTTATATTACAGAAACTCGCTACACTCGTTCAGAACTTCTGGCGATGCGCAAACGCCTCCAGATAGCAGAAAAAGCACATCGTCTTCTCCAAATGAAACATGATGGACTCATTCATGAATTCTCCTCATTTGCCCCCCAGGTAAAGAAGGAGTTAGACTTCCTTATAATAAGACACACACGGGCCAGAACACTGATGATAGCCGGGTTCATGGTTGAAGGTTCAGATGCACTTACGTTATCTGCAAATTCTGTAGAGAGCCTAATTCATATTGATCTTCATACTCGTAAAATCTTTGGAGTCATAACGCCGGTAATTGAAGGGATTGATATAAAATCGGATCTTGTATTCAGAGGATATAGTCTGTACAATACCAGTCTTATTACCGATGATATTGTTGATACTTATGAAGATCTGGTGGAAGCAATTATCACCTATTCTGCTCATGAATCAACATTAAAGCGGCTTCTTGTGGAGATAGAACGAATTGGTAGAAGGGTGAAAGCTCTTGAAAATATCGTAATACCACAGATATCTCATGCGATCACCGTGATGTCCAGGGCCAGGGATGAACTTGAACGAGAAGAACATGCCCGTTTGTCTCATGTCAAAAAAGGAAGACAACGTAATGATGCCCACTAGATCTAATTATTATGACGTGTGGAAACGTGATTCATTTCCGAATCTACAGAACGAACCCGTTGATTGCATCGAGAACCCGCAAACATCAACTCCCATGAAATGAAAGGATATTATTATGAGTCAGTACCAAATCGCAATTATTGTTGGCAACCTCCGGAAGGATTCATTTAATCAGAAGCTTCCCAATGCTCTGATGAAACTCGGACCGGATGAATTTTCGTTCAGGCAGATACAAATCGATGATCTGCCTCTGTAT
Source organism: Methanomicrobiales archaeon (assembly GCA_012729535.1). Taxonomy (GTDB): domain Archaea; phylum Halobacteriota; class Methanomicrobia; order Methanomicrobiales; family Methanospirillaceae; genus Methanospirillum. The sequence continues at coordinate 2,649 of JAAYCY010000038.1, forward strand.
GACCAGGACGATGATGAAAATCAGACCGATTCTGTGAAACGAATGTAGCGAGAAGTCGAAGCATCACAGGGTCTTCTCATTGTAACCCCTGAATACAACCGGTCGATCCCCGGGGTGCTGAAGAATGCACTTGATCATGGATCACGTCCTTTTGGCCACAATGTATGGGCGGAAAAACCAGCTGGTATTATGGGTATTTCACCCGGATCCACTGGCACGGCAATGTGCCAACAGCATTTACGTAATGTTCTTTCGGCCCTGGATGTATCAAATCTTTGCCAGCAAGAAGCGTATATACGTATGCAAGATGGATTATTTGAAGAGGATGGTTGCATTATTCCTACTCACCTCATAAAAAAATTTTTACACCGGTGATTAATATTCAAAGAAGGATTTTGATTATTCACTGTGCATATATATGTTCATATTGAAATGACTGATATACTCGTAAATGAAGCATCAAAAATATATACAGATATACTTGAAGTGGTTTCCGAACGGTTAAGTCATTTAATCAGACCTTATATTACCGGGAAACAGGGTGCACAATATCGTCTGTTGCATTACCTGAACAAAACCCCAATGGAAACAATGACAAACCTGGGGAAAGTGATGTACGTCCCCAAACAACATATGACTAAACTTGTTGATTCATTGATCACGGAAGGATATGTTGAGCGCCACAACGATCCAAATGACCGCCGGGTCATCTGTGTGCAGATAACCAAAGAAGGACAGAAAAAACTGGTTAATCTCAGGCTTCAGATCAAGGAAAAATTATCCTGGCATTTTAAAAATTACGAACCCGCAGATCTTGAACTCCTTATTGCCACTGCACAAAACATAATATATCTCTGGAAAAAATATCCGTAAAATCGATATTTATTTAATTCTTATCCAGAATTGGATTCCTATTTTCGCGTTTTGTTCTGTGAAAATACAATTCACTCAGTATATCATTCATGATCCATTTTCATCGCTCACCGAATAGTAACCTAATATTACAGTAACCTAATATTAAAGTAACCTAAATATGATTATAAACCTTGGAAACCAATGAGGTACTGTAGCACAGAATTATGGAAGAGACGATCGAAGATCAGGCGCTTGACTGTTTGATGGAGATATTAGAATTCTACCATAAAGCTCTCTTTATGGCAGAACGGGAGGTAATTACTGGAAATAAGGAGGCTAAGTTCAGGCTCCTGCTCCAGCTGTATCCAGCCCCGACTCTCACTATGACTGCCCTGGGCAGGCTGCTCTACATATCAAAACCATACATGACAAGACTGGTGGATGCAATGAGCGCAGAAGGATTGGTAGAGCGGCGATATGATCCGAACGACCGGCGTGTAATAAACATAATTATTACTCCGAAAGGGAAGGGAGAACTTGAATCGGTAAAATTACAGATTCGAAAACACCTCCAGAAAGTAATCGCAAACCTCCATGAGTATGATCTGAAAAACCTCCACTCCTCCGGTGAACAATTCATTGAGATCGTCTCAAAGATTCCATAATGATCGTCTACAATCATCTTCCTGGTCCGGATTTCCTCCTCTCAAGCAAATCACTACGACCAGGGAGAAACCAGCCCGGAAAATATCCAGCTCTTACTGGTATTTTCCCATTTTAGACAACATCTGGTGAACCCCTTATGAAAACGCGATCTTCACAATCAATAACCGAATCCCTATTATCAGGACCGGAACTAAAAGGAACCCATATGAGACTAGAATACTCTGCGTTCAGCAGATATGCATTAATCCTGATCACGTGTGCTGTTCTAGCCACGTGTATCACAACACCCGCCCTCGCGGGGACCAAGTATATGTCAGGATCCCCTTCTCTTACCGTCAGTATCGTGGGAAACAACGAATTTACCCCGGGAACTACTGTACCGTTCAAGATCCAGGTCCAAAATTCAGGATTAAACGAAATGAAGTTTGTACAAACTGGTATTGTTGACACCGAAGATAATCCAAGTACCGCGAAGATGGTGACAGTCTCCCTTCTTCCCGGAAACAGTCCGGCCCTGATCAAATCTGATCCCCAGATGATCGGCGACATCAAGGGATCGCAGAGTCTTCCGGCGACCTTCGATATCCTGGTCCCAAATGACGCAAAATCAGGGAAATATTCCCTTCCGGTCATCATTAACTACACCTACCTTGATAATGCAGAACAGCAGGGCACTGATAGTGTAACCTACCGATATGTAAAGAAGGAAGTAACGTTTGAACTACCATTCATTGTGCAATCGGCCATTAACCTGCAGGTATCTGATGTAAAAACCGAGAACATCAATGCCGGGGGTTCTGGATTTATTACCCTCACCCTGAAAAATACCGGTACTGATATTGGTGAAAATGCTGTCGCAAACTTAAGCCGAAGCGGTAACTCTCCGATTATCCCCGTATCAAGCAGTGTGTATATCGGAACTTTTGCTCCGGATAGTACCGTTACCGCGAAGTACAAAGTCAGCGTGTCAAAAGATGCAGAACCTCAGGACTACCCGATTGCCATTGCAGTAGTCTATGACAATACAGACGGTGAGACAATAGTCACCCCATCTCAGAAGATAGGGGTACCGGTCGGGGCTGATGTTGATTTTACCGTTACCAGTGAAACTCCTGAACTGCATCCGGGCAAAAAACAATTTATTGAAGTGACCTACCGCAATGATGGATCTGTCCCCGTGTATGGTGCAGAAGTCAGAATTAGTGCAGTAGATCCCTTCACCAGTGCTGATGATCTTTCATACCTTGGAGATCTTAAACCCGGCGAAAGCGGGGTTGCCAGGTTCGGGCTGACGGTCGATGCTGCCGCCGATACCAAGATCTACGGGCTTGATTCTGAAGTAAAATTCCGTGATGCCCTTGACGACAGTCATGTATCAGATACGATCAAAGTTCCGCTCAACGTAGTCAAAACTGAGGGAATTGCGGCTCTTACGTCTAATCCGGTTGTCATCGGATTAATTATTGTTATAATTCTTGGTGGCGGATATTATCTGTATGAATACCGACGTAAGCAACAGAATCGGTGAAACAGACGAGGTATTATACCTATCATGTCTTCATTTTTTCCCCGTATTGCTGATCTGATTGTACGCAAGCCGGGGACCCTGTCAAAGATCATTCTGGTACTGATGGTAATCTCCCTCATCGGGATGACCATGGTTACGATGGAGACCGGAAACAGTACCTACATGGATGTTAATTCACCAGAAGGAGTTCTGAATGATCATTACACAGAAACATTTCAGAAAGAGACCATAATCCTGCTTATAGAGTCTGGTGATTCTACAAGCCCTGACCTCCTCCACTATATCGATTCAATTGAAGAACCAATTACCCATCTGCAGTATGTAACATCGGTTACCAGTATTACTGATATTATCAAATCCTTAAATAATCAGGTTCTTCCCTCCTCATCAGGAGAGATGACAGAGGTTATGGCAAAAGTCCCTTCGAATGTACTTAAGGGGTACGTTCCATCAGGGATGCTGAACATGGCAACTGTCAGCCTTAAGTCAGGGTTATCAGATAGTCAGAAGACCAGTGCCCTGACAAATCTTCAGAAGTTTATTTCCAGTTCGAATCCTCCTCCCGGTGTCTCTGTCAAATTAACCGGTTCTGCCGCATTCCAGCAGCAGATGAAGACTGAAATGGGCAAATCAATGGGGACGCTTATCCTTGCTGCCCTCGTGCTCATGGTTCTTGTGATGGGGCTGATGTTCGGGTATGTCAATCACCGGTTCCTCCCGGTTGTTATTGTTGCTGCCGGACTTGTCTTTACCTTCGGATTTATCGGACTCGCCGGAATTAAGATCAGTATGGCCGTCATATCGGCGTTTCCGGTTATGATAGGTCTCGGTATTGATTATGCCATTCAGTTCCATTCGCGTCTCGAAGAAGAAGCGAGAGATCATCCCCTTCCTGAAGCAATCAAGACCACAATAACCAAGACCGGTCCTGCGGTAATGTACGCCATGCTTGCGACCTGCATGGGTTTTGTTGCAATGTATATTTCCCCGGTTCCGATGATGCAGGGGTTTGGCCTGGTCAGTATCATCGGGGTGGCTACCTGTTATATTACCTCACTTATAGGAATCCCGCTGATCGCGATCTTAATCAATTACCAGGCAAAAGGGCATGGTAATTCAAAACAGGCTGCATTAATTGATTCCGTTTTGTCTAAAACGGCGGTCTGGATAGCAAGACGACCCGTTCCCGTGCTTCTGGTTGTGCTCTTTATTGCATTCATCGGACTTCAACTTGACCCACTAATTCCGGTAGATACCAATGAGAATTCATTCGTACCTCCGGATATGCCTGCAAAAGCCACTCTTGATAAAGTGACACGAACGATCGGTTCCACCGATTCAGCACCGATAATAATCCATGGATCCAATGTTCTGTCTCTTGACTCCGTACGCTGGATGAAAGATTTCACCGATTTAGAGGTAAAAACAAGGTCTAAAATTACCCGGGGTACAAGCATCGCTGATTACGTGATCACCTATAACAACGGGGTGATACCACAGACACAAAGTGAACTGGATGCAGCTCTCGCCAAGATCCCGGAGAGTATCAAATCCACGTATGTGAATGGTAATAATGAGGCAGTTGTCCAGTTTAACACCGTAAAGTTAACGACTACGACCAAAAGTGATCTGAAGAATGATATCGAAGGGGACCTAAAACTGTATCCTCCGCCACCAGGGATAAAAGCGGATGTTACCGGTAGTTTTGCAGTGTTCACCAACCTGGTTTCTGATATCGTCGAGAGTAAAGATCTCATCACCTATACTGGATTTATTCTGGTGATTCTGTTTCTGGGGTTAGCATACCGGAACATCAATGCACTCACTCCGATTGTGCCAATTGCCGCAATTGTCGGATGGAATGCAGTAGCGATGTATGTCATGGGTCTTAATTACAATCCGATGACTGCATGCCTGGGTTCGATGACCATCGGTGTTGCCGCAGAATATACCATTCTCGTGATGGAACGGTACATCGAGGAGAAAGAGAATACTCCAGATGTTATTGAAGCATTGAAGAACAGTGTGAGCAAGATCGGCTCTGCGATTCTGGTATCGGGACTCGCAACCTTCTTTGGGTTCTCAGCATTGATCCTCTCTACCTTCCCGATCATCAGTAACTTCGGTCTTACCACCATTATCGCCGTGGCTTTCTCATTGATCGGGGCAATTGCGGTTATGCCTGCAATTCTCTCATTCATTGATAAGGTTGTTCACGGCGTGCAGGAATTTGAAGAGGAGGTATTGCATATTCCCCACCCACCTCATCAATAATTTTTCGGGTATTGGTTGAAAAAGAGGATTACCATGACCCAATTATGTTCTCATTAATGGAATTGAATCTGACTGTTCCATCAATTAAAAGCCCCGGGGTGATGACCTATGAAATTAAAACAATCGATTTATCGGCACCCATGGAGAAATTGCGAAAAATTAGTCTCACGTACCCCTTATGGAGGAACACCAACAATGACAGTAACTCTTCAGGCTGTTGAGCGTGCTATCTCAGGCAATGGGAGAGCACGAGTTCACAATAGCCAGTTATTAGCGCTTGGAATTGCGGAATCGGAAAAGGTCGAGGTACTTACATCGGCAGGAACCTGTTTGACCCTTATAGCATTTGGAGATTCTCA
>JAAYCY010000039.1 GCA_012729535.1 Methanomicrobiales archaeon
AGAGTGCACCACTCTGCATGACAAGTGATACTTCAGATTCTGAATAATCTAGGATAAAATCCTCACAATCGGTAGCACCTTGACAGGGATCTATGAGAAAATTGTGTACAGTTTGTATACAACTGCCATAACTACTTGAAGTATTTGAGGGACAAACTCCCTGTAATGTATTTGCAGCAAATTCCCCGATAATCATATTTGCCGAGAATGGGGGAGAAAAAGGTTCTGGACTAGGGTTAACATAATCTGTACGGAAATTATATATCCATGTACTATATTGTCCAATAATCGGGCTAAGCTCTGAATTATCAGATAATGTTTTATTTGTAATGGTTCTTATCTGATCAAACCCACGTTTCCAGAGGATTGTGGTTTCTCTCATCCTCTTAATTTCGTCGTCATACAATTCCCGTGATTCTCTGGATGTTGCATTAATAACCCGTGGATCATCGGGGATAAATTGAATCCATATTGCTTTGGCATTTGGTTTTTCGTCATCCCGAATTTTCCATATAGAAACATCAGTTTGATCTACTCCATACTCTGAACCAATATTTAATGATCCATTAATAAGATTTTGATTAATTTGATCTACTTTTGAAAATATTTGGGCACTTACAGAACCACTGATGTCTTCAGTATCAGTGATTCTGATATTATTCAAACTTACTTTGAGTTCATATTCAGTTGGATTAGATGTGACGTTTTTTAGTGGAGTCAAAGCAATGGATGGGATGAGCATTACTGAAGAACCCCCAGTGGGTTGGTTTAAAAATAATCCTCCCATCTCATAAATGAGGTTTTGATTTACCCAATATCGGTTCTTTGAATTATACTGAAATGAGCCGACTCTTGGAGGAAACTTACCCACCTTTGTTGTGATATTATTGGGTTTATATAAATTCGGTGAAATAGCCTCATCCGGATTAATATAGAAATAATCCGTTGAGTTATTTGGAATTAAATCATTATCTTTAAGAATATTATAGGTATAATCGCCAGGAAATGTTATATTTTCAATAAGATTTTTTTCGGATATTAGGGGACGTGGATTTGTTGTAGTATTTTTAAAGGTTTCCAGAATTAAGTCATATGTTGTTTGATTAGTATAAAACAAAACAACTGAGTGATTTGGCAATGTTCCGATGGGATCACTACTAATGTTAAAATATATATGTGGAATCGAAAAGTTAGTTATACCATTATTATCATTTAATGAGTACCAATCTCGCTTTTTTGTGGTAATATTGTAAAACCGATCTGATATTGTAAAATTTATTGGAGGCCAGGGACATTTATCGGCCGAGTAACAATTAATTTCTAAAATTGGGTCTGATATTGGGGGAAGGACAACTGGTGGCAGGTTGGCAAGATCCACCATACTCCCATTAATTGTTACCATCAGAAAATCATTCTGTTCATTTACCATCAACGTCCCGGTTGCCTCAATATACGAACTCATAGGCAGAATACTAAGTGCCCCGGATCCAACCGATGACAGTGTTCCCAGTTCAAATGAACGGGCGATTGGTAAATTAATCTTATTATTAATGATTAGCCCATCGATGTCTGCTTTCAGCCCGATAAACTCCTGGGTAATATATTTCATATGAGAGATTTCTGCATCTCTCCCCTGAATAGGGACTACATACAAGAGGTACATTGAAAATACAATAGTTAGCAGGGCTACTATCATTAAAAACCCAATCACTTCTGATAGCGCCTGCTCCCGTTTCACTCCCCCACCCCGAATATGATACTTATATCTCTCAAAGTTCATGAAACTATTGCCAGCATAAAACCTGATCAAACACCAAATCACACATAAAAATTCTGACTCTTATCTTCCTATGAAAAAAACCAGTATCTGTGGATTATCAGAAATAATCACATAAATAATCGCTCAAACACAATATTTTCACGAATGCCGGTTATTGATGATGAAAAAAAATATTTTGCAATTATCCGATTATTATATGGTATCCTCTTCTGTTGCGTACCTCTGGCAATCCTGTGACAACAACCCGGAATCCGGCCCATGGATTGAACTTTTTTGCTTTCCGGATCCCTAAATCACCTGCCCCATTAAACCATAAATCACCGTTCCAGCCGTTTCATCCTCCTCATGGGACATGGCCAAACCATCATGTACCTGCCGGTATTACAATTCCGGTCATATCCGGCCACCTGCCGGTTCAGAAATAAAGACAATTACTCCATCATCCTGGATCAAAAGAATTGGAGTGTGGCGGTTCAATAAACATTTTATCTTAACTCTGAACCAATGGTTTTATTATCCCGTAATCTAATTTCTCTCTTTAAAATGTAGCAGTAGTCTTCAGACTTCGAATTATTATACTTCCCTGATGTCATGTTCCCCGGAGAGAGATGAATCTTGTATTCAAAAAAGGTATATCAAACCAATTATACGTAAATTTTTTCTGTTTATCCAGGGGATTGTCTCCTGTGAATATGCCCCATGAATCTCACAGAGAACCCTATCTCTCTTTCAATATCTCCTTTTTTTATCAGATGAATTCAAAAAAAATGAATTTCCTCGGAAAAAAAATACTTCTACATCTCATTTATTCTGTACAAAGATTATGTGGATTCTTACCACTAAATGTCCGCTGCTTTCCTGTAATATTTCGCTATATCCGGATATTTTACGCGCAAGGTCCGATTGTCCGGATTTCCGGATCATTCATCTATCCGTGTCCGGATGTTAATTTTAAAAAACAAAAAGTAAAAAAATCAGTTTTGAAATTTCTTCCTCCCGGAGAAACATATGAGTAAAAAGATAATAACAAAAAACCAAAGCCGGGATAGTAAAGGTGTGATTCTGGTTGTTGAAGACTCACCTGATTCTATTCATTTAATCAGGAATATCCTTGAAGATGCCGGGTATCATGTTCTAGTAGCAACTTCCGGAGAATCTGCATTAGAACGAATTGATATAACCAAACCTGATCTGGTTCTTCTTGACGTTATCCTGCCTGGAATGGATGGCTATGAAACCTGTACACGAATCAAGAACCATTCGGAATGGAATGACATCCCGGTAATTTTTTTATCGGTTATGTCAGAACCCGGAGATAAAGTAATAGGATTCTCTACCGGTGCAGTGGATTACCTGATTAAACCATATTCAGCAGAAGAACTTCTGGCACGGGTACACACACATTTGAGTCTATCCTGGTTACATAACCAGGTGATTGTATATTCCAAAGAACTTGAAGATCGTCTGGAAGAGATCGATACTTTCACCAATATGATCTCTCATGATCTCCGGACACCAGTTCGTGCCATTGATGGGTTTGCACATCTTCTCTCAACAACTGATCCCATCCATGATGCAGAACATTTCTCCCATTACCTGGGAAAGATTCATGAAAATGTTCGCCACATCAACCAACTGATAGAAGATCTGTTGAGAATCTCACGGATGTCAAGAAAACAGATGGACCATTCCAGAATTGATATGAAAACTCTTGCAAATTCCGTCGTCCGTGAAATACAGGATATATATCCTTTATCCAGGTTTGATGTAGTGATAGATGATATTCCTCCGGCTTTTGGTGATCCCTATCTTATCAGGCAGGTTTTTGTGAACCTGGTATCAAACGCAATGAAATTTTCCCAAAAAAAGAAAAATCCCTATATACAAATCGGATATGAGGCATCGGAAAAGGGAGGGGAATATTATGTCAGGGATAATGGAATAGGGCTGGACATGATATATGCAGATAAAATATTTGACATTTTTTTTACCCTGCCTCATATTGACGAATACGATGGAACTGGCATTGGTCTCACGATAGTAAAACGGATCATCTCCAAACACAATGGAATAATCCGGGTAGAATCCAAAGAGGGGTTAGGAACTGCGTTTTTTTTCACACTCAATTTATGAATGCACAATATCCTCACATATCATTAAAACACAGGATAATCCAGGAATAAACCGTGAACATGGAATTAATGAAGATCTATCAGGGAAAAGAGACTACAATAACTCTCCATAAAGATACTGTCACTGGAAAAAGGGTTATCCACAAATCGCTGGATCGAATTCCTTCCCATGATGCTCTGGATGCCCTGACAAACGAATACCGCATTTGTCATGAGACAACCCTTAGTCCGATTAGAAAAGCTATTTCCAAGGATATTATTGATGGCCGCACGACAATTATCCTTGAATATATAGATGGAGTGACGATATCGCCCGGAAATGTAAATAGGCGTTCTTTTATTGAAAGTTTCCTCAGATTAGCTATTAAAATCTCCTCCTCCATTGTCATCCTGCATAAAAACAAAATAATCCATGGAAATCTTACCGGTGACAATGTGCTCCATGAAAAGAAAACGGGCCGGATTTATCTCATAGATTTTGGTCTTGCAACAATTTCCACCGGGAGTATTATCGCAGATCATGATCATCCGAAAGGTTCGTTTACTCACATGGCTCCAGAACAGACTGGCAGGATGGACTGTGGATATGATACGAGAGCTGACCTGTATACTATCGGAGTTACTCTATACGAGTTATTAACCGGCACTCTTCCGTTTTCTGAAACTGATCCGGTCGCACTGATCCACTCACACCTGACAAAAATCCCGGTGTCACCTTCGGATAGAAACCCAAAAATCCCCCGGCAGATATCTGCCATAATCATGCACCTTCTCGAAAAAGATCCTGAAAACAGGTACCAGACTGCTGAAGGATTAGTATCTGATCTCGAGAAGTGTCTTTTGGATATCCGGGAAAAGGGAAGAATAAAGCAGTTTGAAATCGGAATAAGTGATTATTCCGGGATTTTAACATTCCCAAAGAAAATATATGGCAGAAAGAAGGAGATTGAACAGATAAAAATCATTACTTCCCGGATAAGCTCAGCCCGGACAGAGCTTCTGCTTGTTAAAGGGTACTCAGGGATTGGAAAGACCACTTTGGTCCAGGAGATCCGCCCCTTTGTTCAGAAAAATGGTGGAGTATTTATTTCCGGAAAATATCACCAGTTCCAGGAGATCCGTCCGTATGCCGGATGGATACAGGCATTGAGTGATCTTGTTAACCAGCTTTTGATGGGTTCAGATGATGAATTGAATATTATTGCAACAAAGATCCGTGAGGCAGTCGGAAATAGTGGGAAACTATTAACTGATCTTATCCCTGACCTGGAAAAAATTATTGGAAAACAGCCCGATATTCCTGACCTGGGGGGTATTGAGGCAGTAAACCGGTTCAATTATCTCATACAGAGGTTTATCGGGACAATCTCAAACCATGAACATCCCCTTGTTGTTTTCCTTGATGATCTCCAGTGGGTTGATGAAGCATCCCTGGAACTTCTGGAAACCCTGCTCACAAGTCCTGATATAGAATCTTTTCTGGTGATTGGTGCATATCGGGAGAACGAGGTTGATATATCCCATCCGCTTTCCATCAGGATATCCAGTCTTGTCGGGTTAAAAGTTCTCATCACCACGATTCCGGTTGGAAAACTTCAAAAAAAATCATTAAACATTCTTTTGGCCGATCTTTTTCATGCATCAAAAGATGAGATATCTCCGGTATCTGAAATTCTCATCGCCAAAACCGATGGTAACATTTTTTTTATCAGGCAGGTATTATCCACTCTCGTAAGTAGGGAGGCCATTTCTTTTTCATCCCTTTCTCATCGATGGGAATGGCAGATTATGGCAATCCAGGAGACTTTTATATCAGATAATGTTGTGGATGTGATCACCTTAAAAATCCAGACTCTTCCGTCTGATATCCGAAAGATATTATTATATGCTTCCTGCATAGGAAACCCGTTTGACCGGGAACTTCTTGGCAGAATAACCGGGGAGAATGAAGAGACTATTGACCACTTTATCCAGGAAACTCTCCAGGGGGGTTTTATTGTTCCAGGTACTGACGGATATCTTTTCTCCCATGACCGGGTCTATCAGGCATCATATTCTCTTGTTCCCGAACCAATACGAATTAAAATTCATCGCCTGATCGGGGATTATTACCTGTATAAAACACCAAAAACGCTGATTCATGAGAATATCTTCTCCATTGTCCGTCATTTGAACGTGCCAGGTGTCATTAGAGATATCAGGGAAGATAAAAGACAAAGTGCAAGATTAAATCTTATTGCAGGGAAAAGGGCAAAAAAGGAAGCAGCATACCGTTCAGCCCTTCAGTATTTCAGGAAGGGAATAACGGTCTTTGAAAATGAGGCTTTTGATGCTGATTATCAGCTTTCACTTGAACTGTACCAGGAGGCAGCAAATGCTGCTTATCTCACGGGTCAGCTGGATGAGATGAAAAAATATGCTGATATTGTTCATCAAAGTGCAAAAACAACCCTGGATAAAGTACCTGTTATTCTCACTGAAATTGATGCTCTAGTATCCAGGGGAGAAATACTTGCAGCCATCGATTATGGGTTTGGATTTATTAAAGAATTTGGATTTACTATCCCGAAAGAACCTACGAATGAAGAGATAGAAGAGAGAGTAGGAAGGGCACTGGCCCTCATTCATTCAATCGGAATAGAAAATATTCCGAAATTACCTGAGATGACAAGACCAGATATCATGGCGGCAATAGAAACCATGACTCCTCTTGGGTTCCTGTTATATTCTACAGCTCCGAAGCGGTGCATTTATCAGTCATCCATGAGTTGTGAGATAACACTATTACATGGAAATTCATTAATGGCACCCCAGGATTATATCGGGTTTAGTTGTGCCCTGATGATGCTTCAAAAAGAAGTTAAAACTGCGTATGAACTCGCAAAAATGGCACTTAACATGACCCTTTCAAACCCCGTCCATATCACCAACAGCCTTGTATTAAATATCTTTGCATGCATTATACAGCCCTGGAATGAACCCCTGCAAAACTCAATTCAGACACTTGAAGAAGGGATATCCCGTGGCATTGAATCTGGAAATTTTACTTATGCATGTCTTGATGCGGTTCATTCCTGTCCTGCTGCAATATATTCTGGCAGACAACTATCAGAGGTGTATGATCGGATCCGGAAGAACCTTGAAATTATTAGCCTGCTCAAGCAGCCTTATTTTATAGGTCTTTTATTAAATTACCTGTTTACGATACAGCACCTGACAACGATTGAATGCACTGATCTTACGAGTGAGTTTGATGACCGGTTCTGGGTAGAATCGGCAGTCAATACCGAAGATTATCATGGTCTTTCCATACATTACGTCACCCGGCTGATGTGTCATTACATCATGGATGAGGAAATGGTAAAGGAATACTCTCTGGACGTTTTACAATATAATTCTGCAATTCAGGGTTCATTTGCATACCCGGTTTCTCTCTTTTATTCTTCCCTGGCTCTTCTCAGGTATTACGATATTAAAAATAATAGTCATGAAATAATCCGTGTTATCACGGAAAACCTGGACCAGTTACAGGCTATTGCTGAAATTGCTCCTATGAATTATCAACACCAGTATGATCTTGTGAGAGCAGAACTCTGCAGGGTTCATAATGAATACTGGGATGCCCTGAAATTATACGAAAAGGCCATCAATGGTGCGAGAAAAAACGGTTTTATTCATGAAGAAGCGGTAGGAAGTGAGCTTGCCGGATGCTTTTTGCTCTCCTGCGGGATGGATGATATTGCGGGAATATACCTGAAAAATGCTTATACCTGTTATACACAGTGGGAAGCTTTATTAAAGACAAAACAGCTTGAAGAGCTGTATCCTCAATATTTTTCGGGTGGTATGCTCGAATCGTCCTCATCCCTTGATTCACTCATGGTAATGAAAGCAACCCAGGCAATTTCAAGAGAAGTGGATCTCAAGCGTCTGCTTTGTATTATGACAAAAGTTCTGATGGAGACAGCCGGAGCAGAACGCGGGATACTGATGATGGAACGGGATGGTACCTTTTATATTGAAGCATACCGGGATATGAATTCAGAGCCAAAAATACTACAGTCAATCCCAATGGATTCAGACCCGGGCATTCCATCTGCTATTATCAGTTATGTTATCAGGACTGGAAAAATGCTTATCCTACCTGATGCCATGAACGAAGGCCAGTTCACGAATGATCCTGCGGTAATAATGAGAAATATCAGGTCACTTATCTGTATTCCTTTACATAGCCGGGGCAGCATCAGGGCAGTTTTGTACCTTGAAAATAACAAGCTCACCCATGCTTTTACCCCGGTTCTTACTGAAGTGCTGGAAATATTATCGGTTCAGGCTGCAATTTCTCTTGAAAATTCCTGGTATTATGAAGAACTGATTCAATACCGGGATCATCTGGAAGACCTCATCAAAGAGCGGACACTTGAGTTAAATTTTGCAAAAGAAGAGGCAGAAACAGCTAACCAGGCAAAATCATTGTTTCTTTCTGGAATGAGCCATGAGCTTCGCACACCTCTGAATTCAATTCTCGGGTACTCTGATATCTTAAAGCATCAAAGCAATATTACCCCGGACCAGAAGCAACAGCTTGACATCATAAAAAACAGTGGACAACACCTGCTTGGACTTATCAACGACCTCCTCGATCTGGGCAGGATAGAATCCGGTAAAATTGAGATTGATCTTTCACCGGTTAACCTGAAACAGGTCATTGCAACGGTAATTAATATCACCCGAATAAAGGCAATGGAAAAGAATCTTCAAATTATTATCGAACATCATACTACTCTTCCTGCATTTGTTCTTGCTGATGAGCATAAAATTACCCAGATATTCATCAATATACTGAATAATGCAGTTAAATATACGCAAATAGGCTGTATTACTATCAGGACACGGTATGAACAACCAGGCAGATTCTTTTTTGAAGTAGAAGACACTGGCATTGGAATTCCTTCAAATATGAAGGATAAAATCTTTGATCCTTTCGTCAGAATTTCTGCTGAAGGGGAAAAAGTAGAAGGAACCGGACTTGGTCTTTCTATTACGAAGAAACTGGCCGATCTGATGGGAGGGAGAGTTTGGTTTTCTAGTGAAGAGGGAAAGGGAAGTATTTTTTACGTAGAATTATCACTTCCGATAACTGAATGCAGTGATGTGCCTTCAGAAAAGGACCGGATTATTACCGGTTATATCGGACAGGTAAAAACTGTACTGGTAGTTGAGGATAATCCTGCGAATGCATCACTTCTGTTCTCAATTCTAGAACCGATTGGATTTATCGTGTATATAGCCGATAATGGATATGATGCACTCCGCTTATTTCAGGAGATCCGTCCTGAACTGGTTTTGCTTGACTTTGTTATGGAAGGATTTGATGGCATGAGAGTAGTTGATGAGTTACGAAAAACCCCTTCCTCTGACCTGGTAAAAATAATTGGAATATCAGCAACTGTTTCTGAGGATTTAGAAAAAAACCAGTTTAAATCACATACTGACGCATTTATTGAAAAACCGGTAAAAATTCCTCTTCTGATGGACACGATCAGGGATTTGTGTAATCTTACCTGGATTTATAAAGAACCTGAACAGGCGGATGTGAGTATATCTGGAAAGTCTCATCCGGTTCCTCCACAAAAAATTCTGAATTCTTTATATATTGCTTCAATGAAAGGAGACTATCGGGAAATGGAAATAATACTTGAAGAAATAGAAAGAAAAAATCCTGCATATGTTTCATTCTGTACGGATCTGAAAAAATTAGTATCACAATATGAAGAAGAAAAAATCCGTCAATATCTCAACAAGATGAAAAAGTAACCCGGTTTATCATAATGATGGGTAATTGCATTCTTCACATTTTTCATGCAACGGTTATGTAACCGTCTGGTAATTTCTAATTATGCTATCAGGGTTTTCTCCCAAGCCCAGGGGGGAATTATGATCGTAAATACTGCCCCTTTTCCTTCTTCTCCTGTCTCAGATATTAAAATCCCGGTTATTTCCAGGATTTTTTGGGCGAGGAATAGAAAAGGCCCAGTTTTTTCCCATACCTTTTTAATATTCTCTCTTTCATATCATGAGGGATTCCGGGTCCATCGTCCTTGACAATCCATATCGCCGTAAGAAAATCCACTTAATTCATCTGTCATTTGTATCACTCTGAGTGATATTTGTTTCTTCAATTTTATACATTGAACTTCCATATAATCCACAAAGAACATTTCGGACTTTTTCAGATTCTACTGAACTGATATCTAGTCGCCTGATAAAATCATCAATCCTTTTTACCGAATCGGTAATTTGGGTATAATTAAAGGAGTCGGATTCTTCACAACTTGAGAGAATAATTGAGAGAGGATTCCTGATTTGATCTCCAATTGTTGAAATCTGGTGAAGGTTTTCATCTATTTGTTCAATCGCCATTTTTAGTTCTTCTATTGCTTGTTTTCTAAAGGTAATATCCCGACAGATAGCCAGACAAAAACGGCTGCCATTTTCTTCAAAGAGATGTGCACTGATCTCCACAGGGATTACTCTTCCATCTTTTGACACGTATTCTCCATCAAACATTAGATGTTTCTTTTCCAGTAACCTGGAGATAAACTCCTGGTAATGAGCAGATTGTTTCGCTGTATCTATTTCACTCAGATATTTACCAAGTAGTTCATCATGCGAATATCCTAAAAGGGTAGATGTTACCCCGTTTGCTTCAAGGATTTTCCCAAACTCTCCTGTATTGGTAATTTCATGAAGAATTATTGCATCGTTTGCGTATTCAAACAGGTTCTTGTATCTTTTCTCTGATATGAGAAGGGCTTTATTCATATTTTCCAGTTCAGTCAGTTTCTTTTCAATCTGATGAATAAGTCGCTTATTATGCTCTGAAAGATACTCATTTTCTTGTAACACAATTTTCTTAGGTTCACTGATGGTTTCTTTGTGATATTCATCGACAAGGTTCCTGATAATATCAATGAAGTCTGTTGGATCAGTTGGTTTAACAATAAATCTGTCTGCACCAAGACTTTCTGCAAAATTTCTGTCTTTTTGTTCGGTATATGCAGCAGTATAAAAAATAAAGGGTATTTTATTGAAATCAGGATTACTTTTTACTTCCCGGCATAACTGAAATCCATCCATCCTGGGTAGCAGGATATCAGAAACAATAAGATTGATATCGTTCTCCCGTAGTTTATCGAGTGCATCGATTCCATCAACTGCAGATATAACGGTATATCCATGCCCTTCAAGGAGTTTCTCTAAAAGATACCGGTTGGTAACCTGATCATCAATAATAAGGACATTCATTATTTCATACTCTCCGGAAAGTGAATTTTTATCTGATCAACAAATGTTGCTGGATTTATCGGTTTTTCAATATAATCTGTTGCACCAGCTGACAGAATTTTCTCTTTATCTCCTGCCATTGCATATGATGTAACAGCAATAATCGGGATTGAATTAATTTCGTTTGTATTCCGAATAATCCGTGCGATTTCATATCCATCCATCTCAGGCAACTGAATATCAAGAAGAATAATGTCCGGATGCTCTTTCATTGCTTTTTCAATTCCAATCAACCCATTTTCTGCTTCAATAACAGTATATCCATGTGATTCAAGCAAAAAATGAATGAGATACATATTCTGCTCATTATCCTCTATTATCAGTATTTTTCCAGTCATGAGGTTTTCTCCATTGCCGGGAGTGTAACGGTAAATTCACTACCTTTTCCAGGGTTGCTGCTCACTGATATAGTTCCCTCATGGAGTTCAACCAGTTTTTTAGTAATCGAAAGCCCAAGACCGGTTCCTTCATGTTTCCGTGCAGTCCCGGTGTCAATCTGGTGAAATGGCTGGAATAATTTATCCATCTGCTCTTTTTCAATGCCTATTCCGGTATCTAACACTGATATCTCTATCATATTACCTTTCATAAAACATTTTACCGTGATAGTTCCCTGTTCGGTAAATTTTATCGCGTTGTTTACGAGGTTAATTAATATCTGTTCTATTCTTCGCGAATCGCCGAAAACATCCATGGGTTTTAAAGCAATATCCGTAACAATTTTGAGCCCCTTGTCTTCTGCAGATTTATTCAATGTAGAAATAACATTTTGAATGATATTTTGTATTTTTACCGGTTCTCTGGTAATTTTAAGTTCACCGGCTTCAATTTTTGAGATGTCTAAAACATCATTAATCAGTGCAAGAAGGTGTCTTGCACTTTGCTGGACCATTGTCAACTGTTTATTCTGTTCCTCGTTTAATGGTCCGGTAAGGCCCTGTAATATTATTCCGGTAAATCCTATTATCGAATTAAGGGGTGTTCTGAGTTCATGTGACATTGTTGCCAGGAATGCAGATTTAAGTTTATCAGCAGCTTCAGCCCGATCCCTTTCTCTAATCAGGTCCTTATTACTTATTTCCAGTTGAACAGTTCTTTCACGAACCAGTTCTTCCAGGCGATCACGATATGATGACAATTCGGTAAATGCATGGTTTTTTAATGTTTCCTGTTCCTGGATCTTTGCTATCATTGAGGTAATAGCATCTGCAAGATCTCCGACTTCTCCTTTTACATGGATTTTTATATTTTGATTTAAATCCCCGGTCCTGGTAATCTTTTTGGTAATATCAGTCAGAGTTGAAAGAGGACGGATTATAGTCTGATCAAGAATGACGAGTGTAATTATACTGAGAAGAATAAGTGCAAAGAATACAAAAAGAAGGATGATAATTACAGATTCGGTTATCTCTTGTTCGATATGAGAATATGGAATGATGATTAAAAATTTCCAGCCAAGCATGGGCGATGTATAAAAAATGAGATATGATGAAGGGAGCGTAATGATTCCTTCAGAATTACCCAGCAGATAATCTGTCTTGTCACCCAGGAAATTTCTGATATCAGAAAAACTGTTTTCAGGATCCTTGGTTGCCAGAATAATTCCCGTTTCATTAACCAGCATAATCTCCCCGGATCTTCCTAATTTTATTGATGAAATATATTCTGTCAGGTTAATCAGGGTGATATCTGCTCCAAGAACACCATAAACAGATCCATTTGGAAAAGTCATGGCTTTTACTATTCCAATGTTAATATCCGGGGAAGTAACTGACTGATATGGTTCAGTTATCATTACGGTATCCGGGTGATTTTTTCCAAGAATGTACCATGGGCGTGTCCGGGGATCATACCGGGTTGGAAGGGGTCGGGGATGAGATCTGATAAAAGCTCCGGATTCTCTTCCCACATATACAGAATTAACATAGGGATGAGTAAGACGAAATGCATTCAGATCATCGATAATCCGGGCTTCACGGGGGCTAATGTGATATTGAAAAGTGTCTGCCGAAGCGTTCAGAAAACTGGTAAATCCACTGTCATTAAAGTCTGTTACATGCTCATGCATCAGAAGTTCAGACACATCCTGTTTCACTTCTTTCATAATAATTGACAGGGCAAAGTCAATATGTCTCAGTTGGTTAACAGAATCCATCCTGATGTTTTCAAGATTTTTTTCATGCAACATGATAGGCATGACAAATCCGATAATGACGAGAACAAAAACGAAAATACACAGATACAGAAGGAATACCCGTGTCCGCAGTTTCATGAAATGGATTATAATCTCTTAACCTATTTAAGATATATCTCTGAATCAGGCACTCTGAAGTCTGAGAAAACTGAGTAAAATACAAAAACACTAATTTACCTATTCGGATAGGATCACAGCGATTGTTCAGGAGGCGCGATAGTATGTCTGGTCAGAATCATCTTTTTGAAGATTGGATCTCTACACTTTATTCTCATTATAATTCAGATGTGTATACAATGAGTAAACCCTGTGTATTCTGCTCTCCCAACTCTGATATTATTGTTTTCAGTAATGATCATGCATACCTCCGGTTTGATGATTATCCTGTTACTCCCGGGCACATGCTCATTATTCCTTTTCGTCATATCAGATCATTTTTTGAAATTTCTGACGATGAACTAACTTCTTTATGGGAACTGGCCAGGCTTGGGAAACAGTATCTTGATACCACCTATCACCCTGAAGGGTATAATATCGCCGTGAATGATGGTGTTGTTGCCGGACAAACAGTCATGCACCTGCATATTCATTTGATACCACGATATCCGGGAGATTTAACAGATCCGAAAGCCTGGGTTCATGAGGTACTACAGGTTAGCGAAAAAATGCTGGAGGTAAAAGATAATTCGGTCTGATGTAGCACATATTGTGCAGGTACACCCAGCTTCAATTAAGTTAACTATTATATATTACCTAATTGGATTGTTCTGGTAATATAATAGTATGGGTTGATAAATCGCTACCCCTGTATATTAATTTCTCCGATATGCCCGTATTTTTTAAAAATTCATCAGGTTTTCCTGACCCTACAAACATGGTAAAATTAAATCTTCATTTGCGATTTTTTAACAAAATAACGGTATAATTACGTTTAATAGCGGGTTTATATACCTCTGGTCAAGAATCAAGTGGCAATAACTAGAGCTACTAAAACATCACCAAAAAAAGATCGGGGCATAGCAACCGTCTGGCAAAGAGTGTCATTTTCTCCATTTTTGTGGATTTTTTTCCCACAAAAACCATGGTAAGTTACTTTAATTTTTTTATAATTCGTTCAATGAATAATTATCAGTAAGAATTATTAGGTGAGTGAACTAATCTGTATATTGTACGACGGTATGGAAACGATGGTAGAAGAGAAAGCGGTAGACGTTCTCGTAAATCTTTTGGAATTTTATCATGAAAAATTGCTGCGGGCAGAAAAACAAACAATGTCCGGTATTCAATTTGCACAATTTCGTCTCTTGTATCATCTGACTACTGTGCCAGTAATGTCTATGTCTGCACTTGGAAATATGTTGTATATTTCTAAACCATACATGACGACCCTGATAGATACTCTCATTGATGAAGGAATGGTCGAGCGGCATCCTGATCTTCATGACCGACGGGTGATTAACATCTGTATTATTGAAAAGGGACGGAAAAAGCTGAATGAAGTCAGAAATCAGATGAGAACCGAGATGAAATCGCTGATATCCAGTCTTCAGAAATCTGACCTTGAAGATCTCCGCACCTCTGGTGAACATCTCCTCGACATCGTCTCAAAAATCCAGTAAATCGTACCCTTTAACCTCATCTATGAAATCCAATTCCTCCTCACTGATACGTTTTCTATATGAGGTAAAAACCAGGAGACATATCATTCAACCTGCCGGTATAATCCGGTCCTCCTGATTTTAAGGCAACAATGGTGAAATTTTCATGAAACAATCAAATATGGCATCTTTCATTTCCGGAATTAAAGGAAATGGAATAAATAAAGAGCATGGAAAAGACAGTTTCCTGAGTACAGGACACGTTCTTCTTGTGCTTGTATCTTTCCTTATTCTCTCAGCATTTATTACCACACCAGTTCTTGCCGGAACCAAGTATATGACCGGCTCTCCAGAATTGAGTGTAAGTATTGTTGGTAACAATGAATTTTCTCCTGGAACAACTGTTCCGTTGACAATCCAGATCAGGAACTCAGGGCTTAACCAGATGAAATTTGTACAATCCGGGATAGTCGACAGTGATGATGTTCCAAGTACCGCGAAGATGGTAACAGTTGCACTACTATCCGGGGATTCTCCTGTCCTAATAAAATCTGATCCACAGAATGCAGGCGATATTGCAGGTTCAGAAATGAAGCCGGTCACCTTTGATATTCGCGTACCAGATGATGCAAAAGCAGGACAGTATTCCCTTCCGGTAACCATCGATTATACCTATCTTGGAAATGCCGAACAGGAAGGTACTGATACAATTGTATACCGGTACAATACGAAAAAACTCGAACTTTCGCTACCCTTTGTTGTCAAATCATCCATTAACCTGAAAGTAATTGATATTGATACAGAAAACATCAATGCCGGGGGTTCAGGATTTATCACGTTAACTCTGAAAAATGTCGGTACTGACACCGGAGAGAAAGCAATTGCAAATCTTAGCAGGGTCGGAACTTCACCAATCATTCCGGTCTCAAACAGTGTTTACATTGGAAAATTTACTCCAGACATGGAGGTTTCGGTTAAATTCAAGGTTTCTGTTACCAAAGATGCCGAGCCACAGGATTATCCGGTCTCTGTTGCCGTAACGTACGAGAATGTTGACGGAGAAACGATAACCTCACCTTCACAGAAGATTGGTATTCCTGTTGGAGGTGATGTTGAATTTACCATTACCACGGACACACCTGCTCTCAACCCTGGCAAAAAAAGTTTTATCGAAGTATCATATCGCAATGACGGTTCCGTCCCTGTTTATGGAGCAGAAGTCAGGATTAGTGCTGTAGATCCGTTTACCAGTGCTGATGATCTTTCATACCTTGGAGATATCCAGCCTGGAGAGAGTGCAATTGCTCGATTTGGACTCACAGTAGACGCTACTGCTGATACCAAGATTTATGGGCTTGACTCTGAAGTCAAGTATCGTGATGCCCTTGGTGACAGTCATGTTTCTGATACCATAAAAGTGCCGGTAAATGTGGTTCCAAAAGATGGATTATCTGCACTTTTGTCTAACCCTGTTGTTATCGGAATTATTATCGTTCTGATCCTGGGTGGTGGGTATTATCTTTATGAAAACAGGCGCAAAAATCAGAAACGATAAAAAATGAGGATACTATGAATTCCATTTTTTCAGGTATCGCCGATCAGATCGTAAAAAGGCCTGGGACGTTATCGAAGATAATCCTCGTTCTCATGGTTATTTCACTTATTGGAATGACCCTTGTCTCGATGGAAACTGGTAACAGTACCTATATGGATGTGAATTCCCCTGAAGGAATTCTCACTGAGCATTACACGGATACATTCCAGAAAGAGACAGTGATATTACTTGTGGAATCTGATGATTCGACAAGTCCGGTACTGTTGCAATATCTCGATTCACTGGAAAAACCACTAAGCAATCTTCAGTACGTTAGTTCGGTGTCCAGTATTGTAGACGTAATTAAGCCCTTACATGACGGTACTCTCCCTACCTCGTCAGGAGAAATGAAAGAGATCCTGGCATTAGTCCCTGATAATGTGCTAAGTATATATGTTCCATCAGGGATGCTGAACATGGCCACCATCACTCTTGAGCCTGGATTGACCGACAAACAGAAAGAGGATGCGTTATTAAACCTGCAAAAATTTATTGACAGTACAAGTCCCCCACCTGGTATAACTGTCACGTTAACCGGATCAGCAGCCTTTCAGCAGGAAATGAAAGAAGAAATGGGTAAATCCATGGGGACACTTATTCTGGCTGCACTTGTTCTCATGGTACTGGTTATGGGGCTGCTCTTTGGGTATGTTAACCACCGGTTCCTTCCGGTCCTCATAGTTGCATCCGGATTGGTCTTTACCTTTGGATTTATCGGTCTGTCAGGAATAAAGATCAGTATGGCAGTCATTTCCGCATTTCCGGTCATGATTGGTCTTGGTATTGATTATGCAATCCAGTTTCATTCTCGTCTGGAAGAAGAAGCAAGAGATCACCCACTTTCAGAGGCCATCCATACTACAATTACCAAGACCGGCCCGGCTGTCATGTACGCCATGCTGGCAACCTGTATGGGATTTCTGGCTATGTTCATTTCACCAGTTCCGATGATGCAGGGATTTGGTC
This sequence comes from Methanomicrobiales archaeon, assembly GCA_012729535.1. Lineage (GTDB taxonomy): Archaea > Halobacteriota > Methanomicrobia > Methanomicrobiales > Methanospirillaceae > Methanospirillum. The sequence goes on from JAAYCY010000039.1 coordinate 17,612, forward strand.
TTGTGAGTATCATCGGAGTGGTGACATGTTACCTGACCTCGCTGATTGGGATTCCACTCATTGCCATGCTCATTCAGTATAAAGCGAAAGGTCACGGTGCTTCCAGGCAATCGGTCCTGATTGACTCCGGTCTTTCTGCTATTGCTGTTTGGATTGCAAAAAGACCGGTTCAGGTTCTTTTAGTAGTGCTTCTTGTAGCCTTTATTGGTATCCAGGTTGACGCCCGCATTGAAGTGAATACAAATGAAAATTCCTTTGTTCCTCCAGATATGCCGGCAAAAAGCACTCTTGATAAGGTATCAAGGACAATTGGTTCTACAGATTCTGCCCCGGTGGTGATCCGTGGTTCTGACGTATTATCTCTCGATTCGGTCAGATGGATGAAAGAGTTTACTGATTTGGAGGTTAATACAAAGTCTAAAATAACCCGTGGAGCAAGTATTGCTGATTACCTGATAACCTACAATGGCGGTGTTTTACCTGAAACACAAAGTGAACTCAATGCAATATCAGCAAAGATACCTGAAAGCATTAAAAAAACATATGTAAATGGTAATAACGAGGCAGTTATCCAGTTTTACACGGTAAAACTCACCACCACTACAAAGAGCGACTTAAAGAATGATATTGAGGGAGACTTAAGACTCTATCCTCCGCCACCTGGGATTAAAGCTGATGTTACCGGCAGTTTTGCTCTCTTTGTAAATCTGATGAATGATATTTCTGATAACAAGGATGTTATCACATTAACTGGATTTATCCTGGTCGTTCTGTTCCTGGGGCTCGTGTACCGGAATATTAATGCCCTGACTCCGATTGTTCCAATAGCAGCGGTTGTTGGGTGGAATGCAGTGGCAATGTATGTATTGGGCATTGATTACAATGTTATGACTGCCTGTCTTGGTTCGATGACCATTGGTGTTGCCTGCCAGTATACAATCCTGATGATGGAACGATATATTGAAGAGCGGGAAATCACTGATAATGTTCAGGAAGCGATTAAAAACAGTGCAAGAAAGATTGGTTCTGCCATCATGGTGTCAGGGTTTGCTACCTTCTTTGGTTTCTCTGCCCTTATACTTTCGACATTCCCAATAATATCTACCTTTGGTCTGACAACGATTATAGCAGTATTATTCTCACTCATCGGCGCAATTGCAGTTATGCCGGCAATTCTCTCATTTGTTGATAAGGTTATTCATGGCGTGCATGATTTTGAAGAAGGAGTATTACACATTCATCCACAGAAATAATTACTTCTCCTTTTTGACAACGTCCTTTTTTCCGTATACATCCTGATTTTTAATTCACGAGAAGAAGATACGAGTAACCAGTGAGTAGTGCAATAATGTCCGTGATGAGAGATTTGAATAGTTATCTATTTAGACCTGTAATGATATCGTTATTCAGGTTTTCATTAGACAATATCCCAGAGCCAACAATCTGGCTTACCCGGTTTCTGGAATTTTTGAAAAAGGTCTGCCGCCATATATCGCTTAATTAAGGGTAATCTGTTATCTTTTCTACTATGTGTTCAAAAAAGGTTTTTAAAATGGCATTTTATTGAATCTGTCAAGTGCAGTATCCACTATATTAGATGTTATATTAAACCTCTCAAACTCCGTGTCAACAAAATTAGGTGTTTTATTGAACCTGTCAAGTTCTGTGTTCACTACATTAGATGTCATATTAAACCTCTCAAATTCCGTGTCA
>JAAYCY010000040.1 GCA_012729535.1 Methanomicrobiales archaeon
TGAGAATAAATTATGGCTAGTACAGTCTACCTATGCAGAATGAGGGTGAAAAATCCTGATGAAAATAATCGTGTAAAAATATCGAAACTATGTAATGCTGTCGGCCTTCCCGGGATTATCAAAGAAGGAGATCTAACTGCTATAAAACTTCACTTTGGTGAATTGGGTTGTGATACATTTATAAAGCCTGTGTATGTCAGGCAGGTTGTTGACCATGTAAGAAATCTCAAAGGAAAGCCATTTCTTACTGACACTAATACCATGTATATCGGCTCCCGGCATAATGCGGCAGATCACCTGATAAATGCCATCAGGCATGGATTTGCATATGCTGTGGTTGATGCTCCAGTTATTATTGCAGATGGTCTTTCCGGGAACAATTATGGAGAGGTAAAGATCAAGGGAAATCATTTTCATTCGGTGAAAATTGCCCGGGATATCATGGATGCACAAGCGATGGTTGTTCTCACTCATGTAAAAGGACATGCCCTTTCAGGATTTGGGGGGGCGATAAAAAATCTTGCTATGGGTTGTGCTCCTCCTCTTGGGAAACGTGATCAGCACCAGGGGATGCAGGCAGAAGTGAATGAATCTGACTGTATTGGATGCGAATCGTGTGTTAGCCAGTGTCCTTTTGGAGCTATCACAATGAAAGGGGAAAAGGCGTATGTTGATAAGTCCATTTGTTACGGGTGTTCAGCCTGTCTTCAATTCTGTCCTGAACATGCTATATCATTTATCTGGAACCGTGATGTCCCCCTGTTCCTGGAACGTATGGCAGAATATGCTCTGGGAGCAGTATTAGGACACCCGGGTAAAGTTATATACATAAGTTTTCTGATGGATATCACACCGGATTGTGACTGTGTCCCATGGAGTGACTCTCCAATTGTTCCGGATATAGGATTTTTAGCCTCTCCTGATCCGGTTGCCATCGATACTGCAGCACTTGATCTCATTAATGCACAAGAGGGATTGTCATGCTCCTCACTTCACTGCAATCACCATCCGGGAGAAAACAAATTCGGAGGGGTCTGGGATAAAGTGAATGGGCGGTATATTGTTGAATATGGGCAGTTTATAGGCCTCGGATCAATGGAATACACGCTTGTTGAAATATAATTACAGGGGGGAGAGGAAAGGGTATATTACATTTTGTAAATACAACTGTACATGCACATACAGAAATCGCAAAAAATTGCACAGCGTGTTCAGTACTGCATGAAAGGAGCAGTTATAATCATTCATCTGGTAATTCCCGTGATATTACTGGTTTTGTTTCTTTCATTGTACCATGGTAAGTGGATGAGTTGATTATGCCATGTCGGCAGCCTCTCCCATTTCAGTTATTTTTTCCAATCCTTTTTTGAGATTTCATCCGCTTTCAACGGAAACTCTCTCACGGTATCATTCTTTTATGGATGCAATTTTGTAGTGTGTAGTAAAAAAACGAAAAACCATTATGGCTGAGTATAAATATTACAAGAAACAGTATTCTGTCCCGAATATGGACCAGATGACAACAGATAAATGACGTGGAGATAGACTACAAAGATGTATTATGGGGATCCCTGAAATTGATCAGATAAAAAAGACTGAGGAGAAGGCAGTTCTTCTGATCGAAGCCACTCGTCAACGGATGAGACTAGCAATTGACGAGGCTAAACGGGAAGGAGAAGAAAGACTAAGTATACGCCTTTCTGATGCTGAAAAACGTCTGCGTGAAGAGAGGGAAAGACATGAGGAACTTCTCAATCAGGAGACAAAAAAACTCTTGGATCAGGCAGAAATTGAAGCAATGCAAATTCGTCAGACTGGAAATAATAATAAAGAAGCTGCTGTAATGCGACTTGTCAGTATGATTACCGGGGAAAATCATGTTTTATCCCGCCCGGATGAGTAACGTTTTTATTGGTATTCATCAGCGGTGGCTTGGTGAATTAACAACCGCTCTTCATCAGCATGGAGAACTGGAAGTCATGGATCTTCGCACAGTATCCAGAAAGGAGATCTCATTTCCTCCCCCTGGGGTTGCCAGGGAGAAAATCGACTCTATCATTAATCTCCAGTTTAAAATTGACCGGGTACTTGAAATTCTTCAAATATATAAACCTGATGAACCCGGTCTCCTATCTTCAATTATAAAACCGGAGGAGAGAGAGTACATCCCCGCTTACAGGGGTTCTCATGATGATCTGCTCTCTGAAGCAGAAAAGAAGATTCAGGAATCAGAAATAATTTTGGACACCTATGAAGAATTAAAGATGGTTCGTGATCTCTCCAGGACCTGTGAGGGTCATATATTAGATCTTGAACGCCTGAAAGAAATAAAAATTGATTTGGCCTTTCTGAATCCGGCTCCTTTTACCTTCTGCATTGCTGGATATGTGCCGGTAAAATTCGCCAAACTCCTTGAAGAATGGTCTGTTGATAATCAGAATGATGAAATTTTAATCTTTTCTGAAAACAGGAATGATGAAATCCTTGTTTTCTGCATCTCTACCATTGAATATGCAGCCATTTTAACAGAACTCTCTCATATTACCTGGTTTACCCGGATTGTGTTTCCTGATACCTTCTTCGGGACCGCTGAAGAGATACTTGAAAAACAGCAGGGTTATTTCAAAGAATTTTTAGCAAAAGAAGATGAATTAACAAAAAAACTTCAGGAATTTTCATTATCATATTGTACTACCCTGCAGGCTCTTCGTGAAGAACTATCATTCAGGCGTGAAAGGTTTGATATCAGCCGGAAATTTGGCTCCAGCCGCAATGCTGTGTATATGAGAGGTTATGTCCGGCAAAAAGATGAGAAAACCCTCAAAGCACTACTCCGTTCAATTACTCAGGATGAATGTTTTATCCAGACAGAACCTGCTGATCCACAGGACAATGTTCCAGTCAGGTATGACAATCCTTCATGGCTAAAACCCTTTGAACTTCTGACAACTACTTTCTCCCGTCCCAGATACAATGAAATCGACCCGACTCCTTTCTTTGCACCAGCATACCTGCTATTTTTTGGTCTCATGCTTGGTGATGCCGGATATGGGATTATTATTGCTTTGGCAGGATGGCTTTTATACAGGGGACCTGGTAAAAATGATCCATCCTTCCGTGATATGAGTTATATTCTGCTGTGTTCAGGAATTGCAGATATAATTCTCGGCACATTGCAGGGAGGCTGGTTTGGTGACATGCTGCCCAGGTTTTTTAACATTCAGCCACCATTTGTCCTGATTGAACCACTCAACTCTCCCATACTGCTCTTTCAGGTAGCCCTTATCATCGGTACTGTCCACATTAATCTTGGTATTATTCTGGGTTTAATTGAAAACATACGTGCCAGGATGTTCAAAATGGCATTCCAGGAACAAGGCATCTGGTTTATTCTTCAACCGGCAGCAGCAGTACTACTTGTGCAGTTTTTCGGATGGATGGCCCTTCCATCTCATGTTACCACCATGGCAACAGCTGGTGCAATAATCGGAGTTGCCGTTTTATTTATTTCCAAAGGACCAATGGGTTTTTTCAGCCTTACCGGGTTTCTGGGCGACTGGCTCTCATATGTCAGGATCCTGGCTCTAGCTCTTGCCACCGGAGGTATAGCAATGACAATTAACATATTATCTGAAATGATAGCATCAGTTCATCCTTTTATGATCATTCCTGCGATTATCTTTTGTATAGCCGGTCAGCTCTTTAATCTTGCAATCCAGACCTTGGGTAGTGTAATACATGCCCTTCGTCTGCATTACATTGAATTTTTTGGCAGGTTTTATTCCGGAGGAGGGAGAGAATTTGTTCCGTTCCGTGAAAACCGTGTGTATACACATGCGAATTGGGAGGAGATGTTATGACAATCGGGACCGGAGCAGTCCTGATGGCAATTGGTGCAGGAATTGCCGTCGGGGGCGCTGCAATTGGTTCAGGAATTGGTGTTGGTATAGTCGGATCTGCAGCATCTGGTGTGATATCCGAACGATCTGAAAAGTTTGGTATGGCGCTTGTATTCACTGCCATTCCCCAGACACAGGCGATATATGGACTTCTTATCGCCATCCTAATTCTCCAGGCTGGTGGTTTTTTGGGTGGTACTGCAGGAGACATTCCGACTCCTGTTGGTATCGTTGCCATCGGTGCAGGTCTTGCAGTTGGCCTTGCCGGCTTTTCTGCCATTGGTCAGGGGATTGCAGCAGCTTCCGGAGTAGCAAACACCGCTGAAAAGCCTGAAATGTTTGGAAAAGGTGTGGTATTTTCAGCAGTATGTGAAACTCAGGCAATCTACGGTCTTTTGATTGCAGTTCTGATGCTGGCCCTGACGGGGATCTTGTCTTCAGACTTTTCTGTTGAAATGCCGGTTGCAATTGGTCTGGTTGGTGCAGGTCTTGCAGTTGGCCTTGCCGGTTTTTCTGCTATAGGGCAGGGTATTACCTGTTCAAGTGGTATTGCTGCAACTGCACGAAACCCGGGAGCAATAGGCAGAAGCCTGGTATTTGCTGCTATGTCAGAGACATTTGCGATATTTGGATTACTGGTTGCGATCCTGATCCTGTTTGGACTCGGGCTTTTTAGTGGATAATGACATTGGCATATTATGACAGTTGATGCAATAATCAGCCGGATTGAAAAGGAGGTCGAAGAAGAAATTCAGGCCATAAGAAACGAAGAATATTGTGAAATAACGAATATTCGCAACCTTGCTGAACAAAAAGCAGAAGACGCATACAATCACCGGATATCTGAAGGATGGCGTGAAATCCGTCAGTTAGTCGCAAGTGGTGAGTCAAGGACCAGGATTGATGCACAACGCAAAGTTAGAGAAGCCAGGGAAGAGTTAATTTCCGACTGTTTTGAAGAGACCAGGAACCAACTCAGGACCATCCGCAGGAGTGATAAATACCCGGTCCTTCTTAAAAATCTCCTGTCTGATTGTATTGAAAGTCTTGGGAATACGGAAATTGTGCTGTTCGTTCACTCTGATGATCGGAAGATTGCTCTGGATATCATCAATTCCCTTAATAAAGAGGGATATTCTTTATCTCTCTCTCCTGATCCGGTTTTGACAGATGGGGGAGTAATCTGCGAACGTGTTTCTGATAAAGTAATAATCGATAATACCGTTGAAGCACGGTTTAGCCGGATGCAGCGTGACATGGTTATTACGGCTTCTTCTATCCTGTTTCACAGCGGTGATCCTTGATGACCAACGGGTATTTCTCGCCTCTCTTTGATGCAGGACTGCCATTCCTTACACCAATGGAGTCAGGAGTTGTAGTCCTTATTATTGCGATATTATTTATTGCACTATTAAGTACTGCGGGATATTTTCCAGTATTACTCGCTATAACCTCTTATACTCCTGTTGTTGCCAGAATTAAAGCTAAGGGAGTTCCTTTCATTGAATATGACCGGCTCATGGAACTTTTGCAGAGTGGATCACTTCCTGACTGTATCAGCAGGCTTAAGAATGCAGGATATTTACGGGATATAAACCCGGATGGCTCTTCTGAGGAGGTTGAAGAAGAGATACTTACTTCCTGGTATAAAGAAACAGCCCTTCTCCGTTCTGAATCACCAAGGGATGCATGGATTTTTTTTGATGCGTACCATATTTTTCAGGATATCGCGAGGGTAAAACGAATAATCAGGCTTGTGAAAAATCATCGGGTAAGGGAGATTGCAGAAAATCCCGTACTCTGGCCGGATGGCTTTACATCTGATCTTGCCATGAAAGTTGCTAATGCAGAGACTGTAAACGAGTGTGCAAGGTTTTTACAGGAAACCCGGTATGGAACACCGCTTATGGATGCCCTTGTTGAATATGAGAAGGAGGGATCTTTTTTTTACCTGGACTATGCTCTTGACTGCCTGGCGTATGATGAGCTATATCGACAGGCCTCAAAGGTAATGACCTACCTTGCTTCGCCATACCGGGAATTTTTTGCAGTCCTGGCAGATATTGAAAATGTCAGGACACTATTACGGGCCAAGCATACCGGACGGGATCCGGATGCTGTTCCGCTCTGTCTGTTGCCTGGAGGATCTGAAATCCCTTCATGGAGACTGGTCCAGTTAAATGAAATGATGAGCGTTCCCGATATTATCAGGCAACTATCAGGTACAAAGTTTGAGTCTGTACTTACCCCGGTTGTCAGGGCATATCCGTCAGCGGATAGTATGTTCGAATTTGATATTGCTCTGGATAGGTTGGAGTTTTCATTAGTGTCCAAGTTATCCCTGGATTATTATCATTCCGGAGGTCCACTCCTCTGGTACCTGGTTTCCAAAGAATTTGAACTGCGAAACATCAGGATCATTGTATCAGGACTTTCTGATGGCCTTTCATCAGATGTTATCACACGTATGCTGGTTTTCCAGGGAGGGGATACATGAAAATTGTTCTTTTGGGATCTTCACGGATGGTCATTGGATTTCTTCTGGGTGGTCTTCACAAAGGCTATGTCTGTGAAAACCTGGAAGAAGCCAAAAAGGTATTTGATGAATGCCTGGCCCAGCCGGATACTGGTATTATCCTGGTAAGTCAGAGTGTTGCAGATATGATACCTGAAAAGGTAAAGGCAGCACGAACATCCGCCCGGATGGTTCCTGTTGTTTCTGTGATACCTGATGAAATTATACGCAGTTCAGGGAAAATGAATCAGTTATGTTCTTGAGATTTGAGGGATTGGGTGCAGGAATGAAAGGAGAAGGAAATGGTTATTGATGAGAAGAGGGATGTGATGGATACAGAAATCAGAAATGGTACCATAATCAGGGTAACCGGGCCGGTTGTTGAAGCAGATAATATGTCCGGATGCCGTATGTATGAGTCGGTTAAAGTGGGAAATGCTGGTCTTATTGGCGAAATTATCATCCTTGAAGGAGACCGGGCAACAATCCAGGTATACGAAGAAACAACCGGCCTTGTCCCCGGGGAGCCGGTTGTAAGAACCTATCTTCCCCTTTCGGTAGAACTGGGTCCGGGTCTTATCGGGACGATGTATGACGGAATTCAGCGCCCTCTTGAAGAGATCCTTAAACAAAGTGGTGATATGATCGAAAGGGGTTCCTCTGCACCCGCTTTAAACCGGACAAAAAAATACAAATTCCGCCCTCTCGTAAAACCTGGCGAAAAGGTCGGACCTGGTGACCGCCTTGGTTGTGTCCGCGAACTTGTCGCAATAATTCATTATATTCTGGTCCCTCCGGGAGTGAGTGGAACGGTTGAATCAATAGTCGGAGAGGGTGAATATACCATTACCGATTCAATAGCAGTACTCCTGTCCGGATCAGAAAAAAAATCCCTCACAATGGTACAGCGATGGCCGGTCCGTGAGCCCCGCCCTGTTCAGGAACGTCTTGATCCTATTGAGCCGCTGCTTACCGGACAGAGGATAATTGATACGCTTTTCCCCCTTGCCAGAGGTGGAACAGCTGCAATTCCCGGACCATTTGGTTCAGGAAAAACTGTTGTGCAGCAGCAGCTTGCCAAGTGGGTCAATGCTGACATTATCATTTATATTGGATGTGGAGAGCGGGGAAATGAGATGGCAGATGTCCTGGAAGAGTTTCCAACGCTCAAAGATCCAAGGACCGGGTATACACTCAGCAGTCGTATGGTCCTTATCGCAAATACCAGTAATATGCCTGTTGCAGCCCGTGAAGCCTCGGTTTATACCGGAATTACCATTGCCGAATATTACCGTGACATGGGTTATCATGTCGCCCTGATGGCTGATTCAACTTCGAGGTGGGCTGAGGCGATGAGGGAAATCTCCGGGAGACTTGAAGAGATGCCCGGGGAAGAGGGTTACCCTGCATACCTGAGCTCTAGACTTGCTGATTTTTATGAACGGGCAGGACGGGTATCCCTTATTGGTTCAGGTAGACATGAAGGCTCTATTTCGGTAATTGGTGCTGTTTCTCCGCCAGGAGGGGATTTTTCTGAACCTGTTACTCAGAACACACTCCGTATCGTGAAGGTGTTCTGGGCCCTTGATGCAGACTTGGCATACCAGCGTCATTTCCCTGCAATCAACTGGCTTATGTCATACTCTTTGTATAGCGGGATTGCAGGATCCTGGTGGGAAAACTATGTTGGTCCCGGTTTTATCCAGATCAAACAAGAGATGATGGAGATACTACAACGGGAAAATGAACTTGAGGAGATTATTCGCCTGGTTGGTCCTGAGACACTTCCTGAATCTGACAGGTTGCTTCTGCTCAAAGCTGAAATTATTCGTGAAAGTTACCTGATGCAGTACGCATTTGATGAGTTTGATACCTTTACCGGACCGAAAAAGCAGTATCACATGCTCACGTCAATTTTCTCCTTTTTTAAGCGTGCTGAAACTGCCATAGAGACTGGTGTTACGGTTGCACAGTTACGGGAACACCCGATCGTGGAGAGGTTCGCTAGAATGGGTTCTGCTTCACCTGAAGAGGAGGAATCTCTCTTTGAAGCAATTGATAAGGATATTAAAAGTATTCGTGAGCTGAAGGGGATGGTGTGATGGACATAAGTTCACGTATCTATACCGGTGTATCAAAGGTTGTCGGTCCTCTCATGGTCATTGATGGAGTTGAGGGTATTGGGTACGGTGAGATTGCAGAGATTATGCTACCTGGTGGTGAAACCAGGATCGGCCAGGTATTAGAAACTACTACAACCCGTGCCCTGGTCCAGGTGTTCAGAGGAACCCGTGACCTTGACACTGAACTGACAAAAGTGAGATTTAGGGGAGAACCCATGAAGATCTCTCTCTCTTCTGACATGCTGGGGAGAACTTTTGATGGGAGTGCCCAGCCTGTTGATGGGGGAGGTCTGGTAATTCCGGAATCAATCAGGGACATATATGGTTCTCCTATAAACCCTGCCGCCCGGGAGCACCCCCGAAATTCTATCCAGACCGGAATATCGTCAATTGATGGGATGAACACGCTGGTCAGGGGACAAAAACTTCCCATCTTCTCGGGGGCAGGACTCCCGCACAATCTGCTCGCGTCACAGATTGCACGTCAGGCCAAAGTCACCGGGCAGAAAGAGAAGTTTGCCGTAGTCTTTGCTGCGATGGGTATCACGTACGAAGAATCTGCTTTTTTCATCAGGGAATTTGAAGAGAGCGGGGCTCTTGAACGCACGGTTTTATTTTTAAATCTTGCAGACGATCCGGCAATTGAGCGGATAATCACTCCACGACTGGCTCTCACTACAGCAGAGTACCTGGCGTTTGATAAAGGGATGCATGTTCTCGTGATTCTCACTGATCTTACCAATTATTGTGAGTCACTTCGCGAAATTGCGGCAGCCCGGGAAGAAGTCCCTGGCAGGAGGGGATATCCAGGGTACATTTACACCGATCTTGCATCATTATATGAACGGGCGGGGCGTATCAGGGGTCGTGAAGGTTCCATTACCCAGATTCCCATCCTAACCATGCCTGATGACGATATTACCCACCCGGTACCTGACCTGACTGGATATATCACTGAAGGTCAGATTGTTCTTTCCCGTGAACTGCATCGGAAAGGAATCTATCCGCCCGTAGATATTCTGCCCTGTCTGTCCCGTCTCATGCAGGGGGGTATCGGACAGGGACGTACCCGGGCAGACCATGCAGAAGTGAAAAATCAGCTTTATTCTGCATATGCACGGGGTGTCAGGCTTAAATCCCTTGTTGCTGTTATGGGAGAAGAGGGTCTGACTCCATTAGATACGATGTATCTCCGGTTTTGTGATCGTTATGAAACAGATTTCATCAACCAGGCTTCATATGAAGACCGATCCTTTGAGGATACCTTTAGTATTGCATGGGATCTGCTCTCACTTCTCCCCCGATCTGAGTTGAAACGGATAAGCCAGGAGTATATTGACTTATATTATCATGGTGAAGAGGGAGGGGTATGCAAAGGGCCGTAATCAGTGGTGTAAGGCCAACACGACTGGAACTTATCAGGCTTTCCAGAAGATTGCTTATCGCTCGGAAGGGAAGGGACATATTGCAGGAAAAACTGGATGCTCTTGTAATCGAAACTACCCGGATTACTGCTGAACTGGAGGGGATGGAAGATAGTATCAGGGAACAGATGGTGACTGCCAACAAAGTGTTGCAGATTGCCGGAGTCCTGACTGGGTGGACTCACCTTGATGAGATTGCTTCCACATGCTGGAAAATTGAGGAGCTGGAGGTAAACAGTGTCCAGATAATGGGTATCAGGGTTCCCGAGATACGTTTTGGCCAGACAGAGGGAAGGGAAAGTCAGCGGACCTCATGGGGATATGGCATGAGAGGTACATCGGGCCAGGTGGATGAAACGGCAATGAGGTTTAAAATGCTGCTTTACCGGATCCTGGAATATGCCTCTCTCCAGGGCAGGTATGACCGAATTATTCTTGAAATGAACCGGACCCGGCGAAGAGTCAATGCCCTGGATCATATGGTCATTCCAAGACTACAGGGTACAATGCGGTATATTGAATTCAGGCTTGAAGAAAGGGAGAGAGAGGATCTCTTTCGGAGAAAACGAATGAAGCAGATCATGGAGAGAAAAAGTATGGAGGATACCATTCCGATTATTTCTGACGCCTGATTACCAGGACAGGACGGGAAGCCAGTCTTGCCAGTTCACTTGAAAAACTCCCATGAAGAATTTCTGCAAAAAATCCTTTTTCTGTTGGAGTTGTACAAACCAGGGACACATCTGCTTCTTCTGCATATTCGTTTATGCGGCTTACCAGGTCACCCTCGAGAATCCTCCACCTGATTTCTGCTTTGGTCGTGATATGGCTGCAATGTTCCTTAAGTTTAGTATCTGCTTCCTTGTATTGGCGTTCAACTTCCCGCTCTGTCTCTCCTCGTGCGATTACATAACCAACAATTATCTCCTGCACATCTGGAATTTGCGCAACTTTTTGGGCTGCATCCCATGATTCGATGGTAAGATCCACTGGGATTAAAATCTTTGAAAATATCATGGGACAGAATTTCTGAAATTTCTCTCCTGATAGTTTCTCGATTATTTGTCCACGCATGATAAGGAGGTTCTTTTTTGATATATGCAGTACCCGGTTTGTCACACTTCCAAGGTGGAGTCCTTTAATGAGTCCCTTCCCTCTGGCACCCATAACTATGATGCTTGATTCGTGTGCCTGTGCTGTTTCTTCGATGGACCTGGCAACATCATCCGACTCAAGAACAAAAGCCTTTGTTTTCAATAAACCAAGTTGCTCAAGAGTCATCCGATCTGATTCAATATGTTCATAAGCTTGAGAATGAAGGTCACTCTTAATAGCTATATGACTGGATGAAGGGATTACATGCACCAGAATAACCTCATCAACTCCTGGAAGTCCTGCAATACAGTCCATCACTCTCCGTGCATAATCGGAAAAATCAGTAGGAAACAAAATACTTCTGAACATGCTCAATAATCTGGAATGATACTTCTGGATTTAAGTAATAATTGTTTTGAACTTTTCATGCGGGATCGGTCCTGATCCGACAGATATGTTTAATTAATTATATACTTTCTCCACCGGAAAGATATTGAAAACAATGAAAAAATTACGGTTTTTTATTAAAACAAATTAAAAGTATATGATATTCGGTTGAAGGAATGTGCGCAAATATTTATATTGAAAGAACCTTTGAGATGTGTAATAAAGGAGGTGAGACCTGATGACTTCAGTTGATTTGAAAAAAATTATGGAAATGAAACAGATTGCCATGAAACGGTGCGAGGAAAGGATTCGCGATGCTGCAAAACAACCACCGTGTCAGAAAAAACTTGATGAAATGGAAAAATTCGGAGTCACCCTGAGTCTCAAAAGGAAGCATGGACTATAACACATCTAAATATTAAAAATCCTTTTTTTTTATTTTCTTTTCCTAACTTATATATCCGGCCCTTTTTTATAAAAGAATCCTATTTTGATGCAGAGTAATTCATCGTGTCCAATAGCAACTTTCTTAAGACCATAAACCTATTGGACATTACCGAAAGGATATCCGTATGACACAAAGGGGGAGTATATGGAACCTGAAAAGCCACTTTTAGAGATGATTTCAGAAAAAGAGGCTGTTTTAAAGAAACAGTGTGACATCGTTTGTCTTGAAGCGGAAAAAATTATTTCAGATGCAAAAAAAGAGTCACTGCTTATGATTGAAATTGCCGAAAAGGAGGGTAAATCCGCATCAGATGAGTTATATCAGAAAGAGATTGCCATTTTGCATGATGACATTGAACAAATAAGATTGAACGGAGAACGGGATATCGAAGTTATTAGATCTCTGAGTGAAAAAAAAATCTCTCGTGTGGTTGATAAAATTGTTGAGATAATAACCGGGTAACTGCTTATGATTCAAAAGATGAAAAATATCCTGGTAGTAGGTCCAAAAAGCGATTATCAGCGAGTAGTTGACATCTTGTACCAAACCGGGACGATTCATCTGGAAGATGTTACCACCAGTTTTCCTGCATATTCATTTGAGAAAAATGAGGAGACTTTTCATACTGACGAAATAAGTAACCTTCTGCTAAAAATTGGCGGAATAATTCAGATCCTGCCTGATGAGAAATTAGATGAACGAGATCTTATAGAAAACCTGAAAAACACCAGGAAAAGGTCTACCAGCGAACTAGTTTCTTTAGCCAATTCAACATGTGGGGAACTTGAAGAAGAAATTCACGATCTCGCTTCAAAAAAGAGCGATCTCGAGTTGAAAATCACGTCTCTTTCCCGGTATCAGAAAGTCTTTGAAAAAATATCTCCCCTGGAACGACAACTTCCGATACTTGAAGGATTTGAGGTTACCGTCCTTATTATCCAAAAAGAATATGAAGAGATACTGGATATAATAAAACCGTTTTTTGCAGGTATAACCCGAAATCAGTTTGAATTTATTTCAGCTGAACTGGATGAAAAAAACCTTGCAGTGATTACTGTATTTAACAAAAAATATTCCCAAAGAATTCACGATTATCTCTATTCAAAAAATGTGAATGAAGTTCGTGTGCCCGTGGAATATTCGAATATGCCCCTTGACCAGGCACTTCTCATGCTTGAGATGGATAAAGAGCTGGCAAAAAAAGAAGAGAAAGAGATACAACAGAGGTTTGATTCACTCTCTCAGGAATGGTTTGAAAAATTATCAGTCCTGCAGATGTCACTTCAGGATAGGAAAGAGGAGATTAACTCCTATTCAAATTTTGGTGAAACTGATTATACTCTTGTTATCAATGGATGGATACCCAAAAAGAGTCTGAAAAAGGTTAAAAAGATCATCCACGAGGTATTCGGGGACAGGGTGGTCATCATTGAAAATCCTGTAACTCCGGAAATGATGGACCATGCTCCGGTATTTTATGATAATCCTTTTTGGGTCAAACCGTTTGAATTTTTTATGCAACTCGTGGGGCCTCCCCAATACAGGGAAGTAGATCCAAGTCCGATTATTGCCTTTTTCTTTCCCCTGTTTTTTGGTCTTATTGTTGGAGATATCGGGTATGGTCTGGTCATTCTCATTTTTGCATTTATTATGAAAAATAAATTCAAAGATCTTGATTGGATGAATCAGTTAATGAATATTCTGATCATCTCTGCAATTCCCACGATAATATTTGGATATTTGTTTGGAGAATTTTTTGGGGATTTTGCAGAGCACATGGGCTGGCTTCACCCGGTACAAATTTTCGGAATAACATGGAACCGGATTGAAGCAATAATACCCCTTCTGATTCTTTCAATAGGAATTGGGGCTGTGCACATTTTTCTCGGCCTTGGAATCGGGGCATACAATGCTGCAATCAGACGTAAAAGAAAGCACTTTTGTGAAAAATGTGGGATGATCGGGGTATTAACTGGAATCATTCTTATCGGTGGAGTGGCAGTAAGCATTATTCCTGGAGCTATGCAGTATCCGGCAATAATTCTTCTCATCGCTTCATTAATCGTCCTGATTTATGGAGGAGGGACCATGGGAGCAATTGAGATCATGAGCACCCTCGGCAATATCATGTCATATGCCAGGATAATGGCAATTGGTATGGCATCGGTGATTTTAGCAGGGGTAGCAAACCGTCTTGGCGGAGAGATTGGCATTCTGGTTATCGGGGTGCTTATTGCTGTGGCACTTCATGGGCTTAATATATTGCTTGCCATGTTCAGTCCATCAATTCATTCGCTCAGACTTCATGTTGTTGAATTTTTTTCGAAATTTTATGAGGGTGGTGGAGAACCCTACAAACCATTCGGGAGATTATGAGGTGATGATGTGTAATAAATGTGGTATTCCGGGTATCGTAGTATGAAAACAAAAATGACTGCATGTAAAAATTTGGATGTGTTGTAATTATGACAGGTTGGGAAGTTCCTATTGGGGCTGCAATTGCATTTGCTAGTGGCGCAATCGCTACAGGATGGGCACAATCGAAAATCGGTTCTGCAGGAGCCGGAACTGTTGCTGAGAGACCGGATTCTGCCGGTACTATCATTGTTCTTGAGGCAATTCCTGAAACGCTGGTAATCCTTGGTTTTGTCGTTGCTGCAATGATTATTATCATGGTTGAGTAACAAGACCGGACAACCGGAACATCCTGGGGAGGCAGGCAGAAAGGGCAGAGCAAGACTAGGAACAGGAGCTGAAATTTCAGGTAGTAACCGCTTAGTGGTGATGGTAAGTGACATATGAAGAACTCGTAAGCTCAATGGAGGATGCAGCGGAGAAGAAAAACCGTGAGATCCTTGACCGGGCAAAACTCGAAGCAGCTGAAACTCTTAAAGACGCA
>JAAYCY010000041.1 GCA_012729535.1 Methanomicrobiales archaeon
AAAGGGGGTTTTAAAACCTGTTATCCGTGAATCATGTACCCATGTATTCCACCAGTATGCAGTCAGGATAACTCCTGAGTGTGAGATGACCCGTGATCAGTTTGCAGAATATCTTCGGATGAAAGGAGTTGGAACAGCGATTCATTATCCGGTTCCGGTTCATGAACAACCGGTGTATAGGGGTACGATCAAGGGTTCTCCATGCCCTGTTTCGCAAAAGGTAGCCTCGGAGATCCTGAGCCTTCCGGTTTATCCCTCTTTGACTCCCGATGAGAGAATAAGAGTATGCTCTGTGATCAATGGAGATACATAGATGGATGTTGGTGTTATTGGTACCGGTCAGATGGGGAAAAATCATGTTCGGGTTTACTCAGAATTAAAAGAGGTTAACAATCTCTATGTCTATGATCTGAATCAGGACGCATCTATACAGGTCGCGAAAGAGCACGATGCTGAATCAGTTCAAAGTCTGGAGGAACTCTCAAAAAAGGTCGATGCGGTCAGTTTATGTGTCCCAACCCCGTTCCACTTCAAAACGGTGATGGAGGTTTTGAAATATGAAATCAACACTCTCATCGAAAAACCTATCTGTCAAACAAGTGAAGAGGGGAGAGCACTTCTTCAAAACCTTCCAGCTGATCTGACAATAGGGGTGGGCCATATTGAACGGTTTAATCCAATAGTCAGTGAGATTAAGAATATTATATCACATCCTCTGTATGTAGAATTTAAACGTCACAACCCTGCATCAGCGAGGATGACCGGGAGCTCAGTGGTTGAGGACCTGATGATTCATGATATTGATATCGTCATGCATTGTCTCTTTTCTGACAGGATCGATATCACTGCACGGGGTTCTGATGATGTTGCGGCAGCTCTTGGTTCCTGTGAAGGAGCGACGGTCTATCTTTCTGCAAGCAGAAAAGCATCCAAAAAGATACGGATGATTCACATAGAACAGGAAGATATGACAATCCAGGGTGATTTTATGACTCAGGAGATCTATGTCTATCGCAAACCAGGACAATACTCCATTGAAAATCAGAGATATATCCAGGAAAACATTGTTGAAAAAGTTCAGGTAGCGAAACAGGAACCGCTCCGGACCGAGCTTTCGACATTTCTCGCATGTGTCCGTAATAATAAGCCATTTCCCATCACTCCGGAACAGGCACTCATGAATCTTTGTATGTGCGAGGATATCCGGAAGGCGATGAATATATGAATGAAAAAATATCACTGATATTAAAAAATAAAGGGCCGATTCGAACAGTTGGTGTTATCGGTATGGGATATGTAGGAATCCCGGCTGCAGTATTGTTTGCACATTCCGATAAGTTCTCCAAAGTTATCGGATTTCAACGTAACTCATCCAGTTCTGGTTATAAAATCGAAATGCTGAACCGGGGAGAGCTCCCTCTTAAGGGAGAAGAACCGGGTTTAGAAGAGATGCTGTCTGACGTTGTCAGGAGAGGTAAACTTTCCTGCTCAAGTGATTTTTCACGAATTGCCGAATGTGATGCAGTGACTCTTGCAATCCAGACACCATTTTTGGATCCAAAAGATCTGATCCCTGATTTTTCTGCTCTTGAAGAAGGAATCCGCCAGGCTGGGAGATATATTTCGCCAGGAACTCTGGTTGTTCTTGAATCAACAATTACACCCGGCACTACTGAAGGATTTGCGAAAACAATTCTTGAAAAAGAATCCGGTCTAATCGCAGGAGAAGATTTTGCTCTTGCCCATGCTCCGGAGCGGGTAATGGTTGGAAGACTTCTGCGGAATATCCAGGAGCATGATCGCATCGTCGGGGGAATAAATAAGTCCAGTACCCGGCGTGCTGTTGAATTATATTCTCCAATTCTTACCCTGGGGAGCATTATCCCGATGACCGCAACTGCAGCGGAGGTCACAAAAACAGCAGAAAATACCATCCGGGATTTGCAAATCTCTGCAGCAAATCAACTGGCACTCTATTGTGAAGCGATGGGTATCAACTTTTATGATGTCCGGACTGGTATTGATTCCCTGAAAGGTGAGGGAATTACCCGTGCGATGCTCTGGCCCGGAGCAGGTGTCGGCGGACATTGCCTCACCAAAGATACCTATCATCTTGAACGGGGAGTACATATTGCAGGGGTTGAACCCCTTGATTTCCCTGAAGGAAAAGAATCGCTGTTTGTTCTTGCCCGGCAGATTAACGATTTCATGCCGGCACACATGTTCACTCTTCTCTCCAAAGGGCTTTCACGGGTGGGAAAAGAGGTGAAGGGAGCAAAAATAGCCCTTCTTGGATGGTCATTTCTCGCAAACACCGATGATGCCCGTAATACCCCTGCTGAACCTTTTCTGGAAC
>JAAYCY010000001.1 GCA_012729535.1 Methanomicrobiales archaeon
TCCTTTCATCCGAAGATATTCTGCAAACTGATCACGGGTCATCTCACACTCAGGAGTTATCCTGACTGCATACTGGTGGAATACATGGGTACATGATTCACGGATAACAGGTTTTAAAACCCCCTTTTTTGTGATATGTGAAGAGTAAAAATCAGCATTAGCCTGACGCTTTTTTGTCATAACATCAAGTTTTCTCAGTTGAACTCTCCCGATTGCAGCACCAATGTTCGTCAGCCGGTAATTATACCCGATTTCTGTGTGCAGGTATTTTTCCTGCTGTCCGTGATTAATAAGACGCCTTATCTTTTCTGCTATCTCATCATCAGTACAGGTAACAAGCCCTCCTTCTCCGGTTGTCATATTCTTTGTAGGATAGAACGAGAAACAACCGATTGTTCCAAAATTACCCACCTGTACCCCCTTGTATCTGGCTCCATGAGCCTGTGCACAATCTTCAATGAACAAAAGATCCTTATCATCACAAATCTGTTGTATCGCAGAAATATCACATGGTTGCCCGAAGAGATGAACCCCTATCACCGCTTTTGTTTTTGGAGTTATCTGTTCTACCACCGAGTCGGGATCAATACAATACGTACTATCCTCCACATCAGCAACAACCGGATGAGCACCACACATACTTACCGAAGAGGCCGTCGCAATGAAGGTAAATGAGGGGACAATAACTTCGTCACCAGGTTTGATCCCTACAGCAAGCAGACCTGCATGCAGGGCAGTTGTCCCATTACTGGTCGCAATGCAATGCCTGACTCCTGAATATGCAGCATATTCTTTCTCAAACCTGGTGACTTCATCACCACTTGCTATCATTCCTGACCGAATGACTGCAGTCACTGCCTCAATCTCTTCGTCACCAAAAACCGGCCTTGCAACTGGTATCATGATCTATGTGCTCCTGACGGCAGATTTTCAATTCGTGCAGGGGCACCAATCGCTAAGGTATATGCTGGCACATCTTTCGTGACCACAGCACCTGCAGCAACGAGTGAACCACTCCCAATTGTCACCCCTGGCAGAATCGTGGCATTTGCTCCGATTGAAGCATGATCCTCAATAACCGGCCCATGAAGATTCGTTCCTCCATGAGGGGGATACTTATCATTTGTCAGGACAGTATTTGGGCCGATGAAAACATGTGAACCAATTTTTGTATTTGTGGGAATATACACCAGACTTTGCAGGTTGACATGATCGCCAATCTGGCAGTTACCCTCAATAATCACATTGGTCCCCAGTGAAACCGTATCACCAATAGTCGTTTTCTCTCGCACCATCACATTGTGTCCGGTGGAGAAATATGTACCAATAACTACATCACAGTAAATAGTAGTACCTGGCCTTAACGTTGCATCATCACCAATCACACATCCCTGGAACTTTTCTTTTCCGAGATTATATCGTGCAGGAAAACCAAGAATGACAGGTTCAAATATCTGAACATTTCTACCTAACTGATTAACACCGTATTGTGGCAATCTTTTTCCGCCCTTTCGTTCATACCGAGATTTTTTTATTCATACAATCCCTGATATCAAGCATGAATAATTCTATATTTAAGTAACTTTCATAGAATATACATCCACTGGCCATTTATCTACATGGCAGTATTATAAAATATTGACAATAACCAGAATTTTTTTATACAGTCAAAATTATCATTAATTGAGATCCCTATCTCCCCTCACGATTATTCTCAATCCAACAAGCACATGGACACATACCGTAATAACCCGGTCCAGAACAGCTAATGTTAACCCTGATGCAGCAGGGATACCAAATGAAGATAAAACAACGGTAAGCCCCCCTTCGACTAATCCTAGTCCGGCAATACTCACCGGAACAAGGGAAAGTGCACTCATAAGTGATTGCAGAATAGTAATTTCCATGAGTGGCAGATAATACCCTATCCCCCATGCAAGAATAACCAGGCGAAATCCCTGCAATACTGCTGCAAAAACGGTCCACATGGATGTAATCATGAGAACCCAGATTGGATGATCTACTTTTCTGATTCCGGACTGAAAATCAGAAACAAATTCATGAAGTCGGTTATATTTTAATAAAAATTTAAATCGATTGTTCTTTTCTTTTGTAAAGAACAGGACACTCAGGATAATGAACGGAAACAGGAGTAATAAGAGAACAAGGAAAGAATGTTCAGAAGGAAGCATATATGAAAAAAAAACTAAAGCAATCATAAAAAGAAAAATCTTCCCCATAATATCCACAAATCTATCCAAGAGGAATGAAGCAAGCCCGGTTCCAACAGGGACTAATTCCTTAATAAAGTATGGCCTTGACACTTCTCCAACTCTCCCTGGAGATATATCAGAAAGCAGAACACCGGCTGTAAACGCCTCAAGGGCTGTCCATGGGGGAAGATCAAAATGCATGGCATGAAGAATAAATCTCCATCTCATCGAGAGAATAAAAAGAGTAAACAGGTAAATTACAGCAACCGGGATAATCAATAGCAATGGAAAAGAGGCCAGCTGACTTATTACCTGATTCACATCAAATGACCAGATAAGAAATGCTACAATAAATCCGCCGAAAAGAATTTTTAAAAAAAATTTCATTCTAGGGGTTATATAATTCATAATAAACTCAGGATAACGGTAATCCCACCAAGGAATAAACAAAAGAATGAAAAATTTAACCGGTGAGAAATCCTGAGTAATACCTCCATCATGATGCCACCGACAATAAAAGCGGAAAGAATCATTGTGAGATTTAGCGATATATTGGATTCAGGTGGAATGTCACTGAGGATTATTGCACCAATCACTGGTGGAACGCTTATAAGAAATGAGAATATCAATGCTGATTCCGGCCGGATATTTCGCATAAGAAGGGCAGTTATCGTCACTCCGGAACGGGAGATACCTGGAAGAATAGCAAAACCCTGAATGAGACCCAGACCAAAGAGTTCAAAGGGTGAGAGTGATTCAATATCCCGTACCCCTTTTTTAGAATATTTAAGCATTATTCCGGTTACAATAAGTAATAAACCAATCAACAGTGTCACATTGATATCAGCGTTAAAAAATTCCTCTAAAACAAGAAAAATCGGAACTGCAGTAATCCCGGTTCCTGCCGTAACCAGGATTATTCTCTTTAAGAGTGGAATGTCCATCCCGGTTAACAGAGAATACCAGGTTTTTCGAAACCTGATTAATACCACAAAAAGTGTTCCCAGGTGCAGAAAAATTGCATAAGACAGCGCTACATCAGGAGATAGCCCGAGAATTTTTATACCAGTTAACACTGCCTGTCCTTCACTACTAATAGGGAGCCATTCGGCAATTCCTTGAATTATCCCTAAAAATATCGCTTGAAAATAATCCATTTTTTCCTCGTCGTTTGTAATTTTATGAGAGAACTAGAAGATTACACGTAGAATTATTTTAATGTTACAAAAATATTATCGTAAGTAATAATCAATCAGAGAAAGCATATGATTAATTAATGCTCATCTGTTTTAAACCTTAATAGTATTATTAAATCTACCTGGGGAGCCGCATCATACTCGTGATTATTGCGGAAAAAAACAATTGCATACCAATTAGTATACAACATAAAGCAAATACAGCATTCGTTACCTGTGATAAACTGCGAAATGATGTTCCAATCCAGTTGAAAATTATCAACATGCCTAATATTGATCCTGCTCCAATCATGAACAAACCAAGAAATAAAAAAACCTCCAATGACTGGTATTTCAGAAGACTTCTGAATGGATCATTACAACGGTCAAATCCATGCATCACCGCATATGCTTTGAGTACAAGGCCGGTCATCAAAAACTGAACACCCCCGGTTAAAAAAATGGCACCAAGAATCAGGGAATGAAGTCCTGTTGATTCAATATTCCCTCGTAAAGGCAGAAGGAAAAAAGTAATTAAACCCATGAACATAAAAATCCCCCCTGGGATGAATAAAAATGGAATCGGTCTCATGAGTAGGATAAAACGGATATGACGCCATCCGTCAGCAAAACTATGAAGGTTTGAAGGAGCTATCCGGGGATAATATGCAATTGGTATCTCCTCATATGATAACCCTTTCCGGGCAGATTCGATGAGCATTTCAGATGCAAATTCCATACCCCCGGTATGAAGAGAGAGAGAATCCAGTGACCTTTTTTTGATTGCCCGAAGCCCACTATGAGCGTCACTAAAATTTGTATGAAAGGTTTTATTTAAAATCCAAGTCAGGAGTGGATTTCCAATGTAATGATGCAGCCAGGGCATGGATCCTGAAAAAATCGTTCCTTTTAAACGTGATCCAATAACCATATCCACTCGTCCTTCAGTTATTGGTTTAATTAATTCAGGGATGACAGAAAAGTCATAGGTATCATCACCATCTCCAATAACAATAATATCTCCCTTTGCAAACGGAAATGCTGTAAGGTACGCATTTCCATATCCTTTTTTTTCCGGGTGAATGACTCTCACCCCATGAGATCTGGCAATTTCAGGAGTATTGTCTGTAGATGAATCTGAAATAATAATTTCGCAGGAAATATTTCCCTGTAAACAGCCGGACTGAATTTTTTTAATACATGATTCTATTGTTTTCTCTTCGTTCAGAGTAGGAATAATTACACTTACGAGTGGTTTCATGAATATTTCCCGAGAATGTCTATATTTAATATTGTTATAGATAGATAAATGATATCGCATTATTTATCTATTTTTACTCGTTATTTTTCATATTCCCCCCAAATTTATCAATTTTAAATTTACCGTAAAACGGATAGGAACACCAAAAATATCACCCAGGTTTTTTAGAATCCTTTTCCACCAGGATAAAATCAATTCAATAATACCTCAAATCGAATCATATTTTCTTATTCAAGGTGAACATACTATAGCACTACGTTGAAAATTATTCAATTAATTACAAGAATATTTCACACAGTATGTAAGTCCAAATGAACCGAAAATATGATTTTAAATTTAATGCTCAGTCCTTTCGGAATTTTATCGATAAATTTCCAGTGACATCACATTTTTTTAGGGGCAAACCTATCGACATTTGCTTATCAGGATAAATATCAATCACAAAAAATAAATTGTGAAAATGGTACTATTATGGCTACTCCGAAAGGAACATTACCATTCCAAATAATTCATCAGTAGGTGAAAGATTTGTCAGTACTTCCATCACAATTATAATTCAGATACCATTTGTATCCTGAACTTGTCTTTAATACTAAAGCGATGTCGTCCTTACCGTCACCATTGAAATCACCGATATATCTATTATCCCAAGAGACAGCACTTGAA
>JAAYCY010000042.1 GCA_012729535.1 Methanomicrobiales archaeon
ATACTGAAGAGTGTGTTATCAATCCTGAATCCTGCGCATTATTTAGGATGCTCCCAGCCAATGCAAAAGAATATGCAAAAAATTATCCACATCTCCTTGAATATTTGCACATATTTCCAGTGGACGAGTATGGTATCCCGCTTTTCTTTTCAGAACTAAAACGTGATTTGAAAGGGATTAAGGATCCAAATTTAATTTATCCGGCAAAACCCCCGATATTCATTCACATTTTTTTTGATCCAAACGATGTACGAAATTTCTACATCCCAATCGAACCGTCTTTTATGCACAATATCGGGAGACTTCTCCCGGCAATTGAATACCGGCTGGTAGATCTTCTTGATTCTCTGGAAGAAGATCCGGTAACTGCGGAGGAGCGGACCGCTGTTCTCAAAAGACTATTGAGACAGGTAATGTTTGTAAAAAGACCCGGGGAGGCAATAGATCCCGCTCTTCTTAAGATTGAAGGGCCACAGAGTTTTGGTGACAAGGTCAAGGGATTTCTGGCAACCGATCTCACGGCCAAAGAAGATCCTGCTGAAGACCGGGTATTTTCAGATGTGCCTCATCTTGCTGACGGGAGGATCATCGTCACTCCGCAGGAATTTGATGCCATCGAATATCAGATGATCAGGGATAAGATAGATGTTGGTATCTTATACCCGTTTATCTCTGATAACTTCATTGAAGATATCACCTGTGACGGCTTAGGACCGATATTTATCGAACATAAGATCTTCAAAGGTCTCAAATCAGTTGTTGGATTTGATAAGGAAGAAGTCCTTGATGATTTCTGTATTAAACTTGCAGAAAAGTCACGTCGTCCCATTACCTATCGAAATCCGATTGTTGATGCAACTTTGCCGGACGGCTCACGAATTAATATTGTATACTCAACAGAAATCAGTCGTCAGGGGAGTAACTTTACCATCCGTAAAGCAATGGATGATGTCATCTCCATCACGAAGCTTGTTGAATTCGGAACCTGTAGTTATGCATTAGCTGCATATCTGTGGATTTGCATCGAAAACGGGATGTCACTTTTTATGTCTGGTGAGACAGCCTCAGGAAAGACCACATCGATGAATGCCCTTACAACTTTCATCTCACCAGAATCGAAGATTGTCAGTATTGAAGATACTCCTGAACTGATTATTCCTCATAGGAATTGGACACGTGAAGTATCAAAAGGGAAAGGAAAAGGTGAAGGAGAAGGTGGAGATGTGACGATGTTTGACCTTCTTCGAGCTGCACTCCGTCAGAGACCAAACATGATCATGGTCGGGGAGATCCGTGGAGTTGAAGGATCTGTTGCGTTTGGTGCTATGCAGACCGGTCACCCGGTCATGAGTACATTTCACGCAGCAACAGTGGAAAAACTGATCCAGCGTCTTACTGGTGATCCAATCCTAATTCCTAAGACGTTTATTGATAACTTAAATCTCGTGGTAATCCAGAGTGCAGTCAGGCGACCGGACGGTTCAATGGTCAGGAGACAGCTGAACGTCTCTGAACTGGTCGGGTACGATCCCCAGAGTGGTGGTTTCTCATTTGTCGAGGTTTTTACCTGGGATCCGGTTACTGATACTCATGAATTCACCGGGAAAGGATCCAGTTTCCTCTTGGAAAATAAAATTGCAACCATGCTTGGTATACCTGAGCATAAAAAAGCAATGATATACATGGAAGTTGACAAGCGGGCAAAAATCCTCGAACGACTTCATAAAGCAGGGTATACTGATTTTATCGAACTGTTTCTCATGCTCACGAAGCTCAAAAAACAGGGTCTTTTAACGATAGATTATTGATAGCATGGTTCTGGAAGGTGTACTAGACAGACTGCGGGCATCAAATGCAGGGAAGTTACCGTTTGAGGACTCATTTGCCTCAATATGGGCCCGATTGTATAAATTTTTTATCGAAGACAAGTTCATGGGCTCTGACCTTTTGTTCATGCTTACCTACATGGCAGCGATCATTACCGCTGATGCTTCGCGTCCGGAGATTTTCTTAAATACTGGTGCACGCAGGGAATATGTTTCAACAAAATATATCCGTCGTGCTGATATTCTGGTAAAAAGATGGGGATACAGCTATGTTGAAGCCCTGACTAATGTTGCCAAGAAAATCGACAACGATATGCTCTTTTCAATGGTCAACCGGTATGCAAATGCCATTGATTCCGGGGTTCCTGACAATGATTATCTGAATGGGGAACTTGATACCACCAGGAATGTTTACAAATCTGAGTATGATCAGGGAATTGAGATGCTGAAGAAATGGGGAGATGCCTACATTTCAATGCTCTTTTCAGGAGCACTCGTAGGGATTATCATCATGATCTCCATTGCAATATATGCTCCTGAAGATGTCCAGGGCACCCTTATGGTTTCGTATTTTATTATCGGTTTTATTTCTGTTCTGGGCATAACAACCATGTATAAGGCAGTTCCTGCAGATCCGAAAACTCACCGTCTGCCTCATGGTTCCCCTGAACAGAATATGGTACACCGGATGGAAAAGAAGATAGTTCCTATCCTGATTGTTATTGTTTTTTTATTGGTTGTACTTGGAATGAATTTCGGACTGATTTTGATGCTCATTGGGATGCTCCTCTTTCCGCTTGGAATAATTGCATACATTGATGACTCAAACATCACTCTTCGTGATGCAGAATTTCCCACATTTATCAAGGGAGTTGGATCAGTCCAGGGAGGAAAAGGGACAACGATCGGGCCTGCCATAGAGGATATTGATAAGAAGTCCCTGCCTACTCTTGAACCTTTAATCAATGGGGTTTTCTCTAAATTAAACTTAGGATTAGACGAAGACAGGACCTGGCAGCGGTTTATCAATGATGGGGGCAGTTATCTCATCTATAAGTATCTTAATATCTATCGTGATGCGCTCCGTCTGGGTGGAAAAGCTGACACGGTAGGTCTTATTGTGAGTTCATCCATGCTTGAGCAGGTCCTGCTCCGTGACCACCGTCATACAATTTCAATGGGTTTTATGACGCTGTTAGTTCCCATGCATGCGATGATGGTAGCAATTTTTCTATTCCTGTTTCATATTCTGGTCACGATGTCGGATGCTATCACTGAAAAAATGGCATCGCTGGGAGAAGCCGGAGCTGCATTAACTACCGGCCAGGGAGCATCGATTGCTGGTGCAATGGGGGGTAGTATGTTTGTATTTGCCAATTTTGACAAGAATACAATCGGACTATATGTGATAATAGTGATCATCATGCTCACTGTTGCAAATGTTGTTGCAGGTAAGGTTGTGTCCGGCGGGGATAATGCATTGATTTATTTTTATACAAGTCTGATCTGTTCTGTATCCGGACTTCTATATATTGTGGCTCCAATCATAACCGGAATATTTTTTGCGATCCCCGTCTTTGAAGGTGTATAAGCGATGGTTGAACTCTCTGACTCTACCCGGCGACTTGTAATATTTGTAACCATTGTTCTTGGGGGTTCAATCCTTCTGATATTTGATATCCCTGTTTTGTACCTGCTTATGGCAATTATCGGGATAGCTGTTATACTTCTCGTAATTACCGGGACCATCATTCTTTCA
>JAAYCY010000043.1 GCA_012729535.1 Methanomicrobiales archaeon
TCCTCCCGGACCAACACCCAGGAGATGTTCTATACCCATAGATGTTTCGTTTGATTTCTATTCCTGGGTGAGATCGCCCGGATCATCGGCCGGAAAGGTGCTGGAAGAAAGTAGACCCTGCTGAAGATCTTCTCCGGGATTACCAACCCGTCTTCCGGGGAGATAAAACTCAATGGCCGGATATAAATAGTTGGAAAATGAGAGAAAATGTATATTCTACACAAACAATAGAATACGATTATCCTATTTCAAAGTAAAATTTTTTTTATAGGTCATATAATGGTAAAGGCAATATTTAGGGACAATGTCTTTCTACCCCTTGATCCCGTAAATCTACATGATGGTGATGAAGTGGAACTCATAATTGAGGAACCTTATGAGATAAAAAAAATGGTTGGAGTATTTAAGATTCAGGATATTGAAACAATAGAAGATATTATCGAGTCTGATTTATTTGAATAATCTTAAGGACATTCCAGAAGGTACTAAAATACTGATAGATACGAATATTATACTCTATACTGCACTCAATCACCCAATTTATCAAAAAGACTGCACAGATTTTTTAATTCGGGTAGGAAGGAAGGATGTAATTGGATATATTCCATCGGTTGTAATAGAAGAGTTACTCCATCATTTCATGATGAGTGAACTGATTGAAAATGGGTATGGCAAGAGAGTATCTGATTGTATCTCTTGTTATAAACATAATCCTATGATTATTGAGAAATTGAGTAAAACATGGAATGAAATACAACGCGTTTTCCATATAAATTGTACAATTCTCTATGATAATGAGTTAATCCTGAAACAATCGCTACAGATCGCTCAAAGATATCAACTACTCGCCCATGATGCATATATTGTCGCTTTTGCACAGTCAAATGACATTTTCCATATCGCTTCAAATGATAAAGACTTTTTACGAGTCAGGGAAGTGACAATATGGAGTCCACAAAGAATTGATATTTTGTGAGATATCTATTAGAAAAAAAGCCTTTCAATAAACATCTCGAACTTTACTTTATGAATCAACCTTCTAACCCTGATCTCAACCATCTCGTTCCGGAACCTGAGCGAATCCTATAATATATGTGGGCCAAAAAAATATGAGCGATATGAGAGTCGGTCGCCGATTCAATCCTCAATCCGGACAGGCATATCTCCTACCTTACTTGCACTCCGGAGATGGGGTGTGCCCTCAAAAGTGATAACTGTCTCAAAAATTGGATTTAAAAATCTTCTTCACAAGGGGTTGCTATTCTCTTTTTTTTATTTACCCATATAAATCCACCATCTTCCTATCAATGCCCGTAAAACACCCTTGAGAAAACGATATCCTTTTACAAAATGGGAAACAAGCGCCCAAATGTCGGTATTTTTCTGCCCGTCAATTTCAATGATCATCTTGGATGTTATTTCTCAATTCCTGCTCAAATTGGGAAGATTAAGATGGAAGTTTACCCGGGTTTAAACCGGGGAAACCGTGTACACGGTTAAAAAGGACAAAATCCAAAAATATTCAAAATATGGGGGTTCTTTCCCTTGGGTGGTTATTAAAAAGACTACTATTCGTCAACAGTCTGCTCATAGGTTGGGAGAGAAAGCCGTATGCTATAGATTTTGGTAAGAACTCCTCTCATCCCATCTGTTCCTATCCAAAAAAACTCTTCCTTGGGGCATCCTCCCTGACAATGACCTTTTTCCCTGTAAAATAATGGCAAGGTTCCTGACCTGCTGTGTTTCAGCAGGAGAAACTGCCCGAGTTTCATACCCTTTCTTCTGAATTTGGGTAAGTGCATGTCATACTGATGCCTCAATATCCTATCTTTTGGAATTGATTGAAACTTGAATACATATGCTATAGGATATCGGTTTCCCTTTGGGATCATTATGATATCAGCCCTTCCAAATCCTGACTCCGGATTTGACCGGATATCCTAGACTGACTGCAAGTTTGCAAGCAGCCCGAGGATGAATACGTGGAATACCACTTCAGGAAGCCGGGTAAAGTCATGGTAACTTACCAGGCTGAGTGTGAGATTCTGAAGAATCTTCTCAAACTCTGATACCTGATTCTAATTGATATGTTAAACTGATTTATCCGTTCGCCTTGCTGATGATGAAAATGGGTTTTAATTTAAAAAATCTCACAATTTTCGGATTTTTATATAACTAACGTTATTATTCGGGTTTGAGAATTTATCTAACCGATTCAAATTTTCGTTATCGGGCATGAAGCACTATTCAGTGGTTTTCAGAGCAGATGGAAATGTATTTTTGGAAAAGTAGATCCGAATGAAAAGATAGATTGCTACATCCTTCCGGATACAAATGAGCGGTTTTGGGCCCTGAGGGATGGTTTATCCCTCTTTTACCTTCTCAATAGAATCTCCCAAATCAGGTATTGAATCACAAATAGTTACTTTGAACTGGTCTGCAACCTCTCTTGCGGAGTCTTCCACGAATGGAGTAATCATAATCATCCCGTCGACCTTTTTTCCGGTCTTTTTGGAATAATATTCTCCTTTTTTCAAAAATACGAATACATCACTCTTGCTTACCGATGCTTTTAACTCCACTACGAGTGTTTTTTCACCGGTCACAATGACATCTATCTCAATCTCTGACGGATGTCCGAATACAAATCCTTCTGTATCCTTAACCAGGTAGTTGAAGACTTCATATCCGGTCTCTGAGAGAATTGTAGTCAGACCATTTCTGAATGATCGTTCAGATTCAACTCCCCATTTTCTTCCAAGACCTCCGATTTTAAATTCGATTGTCCGAGTAAGATCTTTAATAGAGAGTTCGGTATTTTTTTGAGCTTCAGCCAGTTCTTCAACTTTAATTTCAGTTCTTTTTTGAGCTTCAGCTAGTTCTTCAACTTTAATTTCAGTTCTTTTTTGAGCTTCAGCCAGTTCAAAGACTATATTTTTCAGTTCGGTAAAATCTTCTCTCTTTACTCCGAGTGATTCTTTTACGGCTCCCCAGAATTCTAACATCGGATTCTGAAGTTCATTCGGAAAGAGATCAATAACTTCCTTTATTGTATTCATACTGAAAGCCTGATCTGTTAATAATCATATTTGTAAGAATAAATAAGTTCCAGATTTTTATAATCCTCAATTCTGGGATTAATAATATGAAGAGACAACCATTTCCTTCACGTGTTTCCGGAATTTTCGATCTGATTTAGTGGTTAAATCACTATCCGGAAACAAAATGCACTATTGTCATAGCAATTTTTCCGGGTTAATCCTGATAAATAACATGAGGCGAAAGAAATAGTATTATGATGAAATGATTTGGGGGCTAGTTTTTGTTGCCTGTTGGGGAAACAAATTAAGAAAGAGTCTTATTATAATGATATCGGCTTTTTTATGTGTTTTTTACAGAGTCTGCCAAATCAGATATTGAATCACATATGGTTACATTGAATTTGTCTGCGACTTCTCTTGCGGAGTCTTCCACGAATGGAGTAATCATTATCAGGCCATCGACCTTTTTCCCGGTCATTTTGGAATAATATTCTCCTTTTTTCATGAACACGAATACATCGCTCTTGCTTACCGATGCTTTAATCTCCACTACGAGTATTTTTTCACCGGTCACAATGACATCTATCTCAATCTCTGACGGATGTCCGAATACAAATCCTTCTGTATCCTTTACCA
This sequence comes from Methanomicrobiales archaeon, assembly GCA_012729535.1. Taxonomy (GTDB): domain Archaea; phylum Halobacteriota; class Methanomicrobia; order Methanomicrobiales; family Methanospirillaceae; genus Methanospirillum. Next base: position 3,678 of record JAAYCY010000043.1, read on the forward strand.
GGTAGTTGAAGACTTCATATCCGGTCTCTGATAGAATTGTAGCAAGACCCCTTCTGAATGAGCGTTTAGAATCGACTCCCCATTTTCTTCCAAGGTCACCGATTTTAAAATCGATCGTCCGGGTTAGTTCTTTAATAGAGAGTTCAGTCTGTTTTTGCGCCTGTGCTAGTTCTTTCTGTGCTTCAGCCAGTTCAAAGACAATATTTTTTAATTCGGTAAAATCTTCTCTCTTTACTCCGAGTGATTCTTTAACAGCTCCCCAGAACTCTAACATTGGATTTTGAAGTTCATTGGGGAAGCGATCAATGACTTCTTTTATGGTGCTCATGGTGTGTTCCTGTTCTATGATATTTCCTTTTTATACTTTAATGATAATTTCATCGGTCATATTCAATGGTAAGTCTATAAAGGAGAGGTTAATTTCACTGTAGTTATCATAATGTGTTTTCAATGAAGTAGATTGAAATAATCATTATTCCCAATTAACAAGAGGATATTAAATTGAATATGGAAATCTGGATGAATTGTGAAGCAGTTAATACCTGTTTCATGGTAACGGATTCGATAAACCTGAATATTTGTAAATGCAATTGTACGGCTTCCATTTAATTGAAAAAAGTGAGATTTAAGCTTTAATCGAAATATGGTTTTGATAAAAAAGTCATTATTTAAGAGATTTTACATGTTCTTCTGTATATCTATCTAGGAGTAAGATAATGGAAACAACACCTCGTCATCATCGTATCATCCGTCCACCAGGAAAAGGTATCAATTTAAATCTCCCGGAACTCTGGGCTTATCGTGAGTTATTATTCTATTTAGCATGGAGAGAGGTGAAAATTAGATATAAGCAGACGGTAATGGGGGCAGGATGGGCGATTCTGCAACCTCTGTTCACGATGATAATCTTTACTCTCCTGTTTGGGAGACTGGCAAAAATGCCTTCGGATGGGATTCCCTACCCTCTTTTTTCATATGCTGGTCTTATCCTCTGGATCTTTTTCAGTGGTGCTCTTTCCCATGCATCAACCAGTCTTGTGAGTCATGCTCATATGCTAACCAAGGTCTATTTCCCCCGAATTTTTTTCCCTGCAGCCCCTTCAATATCCGGTCTTCTTGATTATGTTATTGCGTTAGTGGTTCTATTCTTTTTAATGGGCTGGTATGGTTTTATTCCTCCCCTTTTTATTTTTCTATTGCCCGTAATTGTTCTTGGCACGATGTTGTTTGCAACAGGCCTTGGATGTTTTCTTTCATCGGTCTGTGTCAAATACCGGGATGTGCAGTTTGCCCTGCCATTCTTTATTCAACTTGCCATGTTTGCTTCTCCGGTCATATATCCGGTCAGTATTGTTCCGGAACACCTTCAATGGCTCTTATATATGAATCCCATGACCGGATTTCTTGATGCACATCGCTCCTGCCTGCTTGGTCATGTGCCTCTTGATTGGGCAGGACTAATTGTGTCCTTTGGAATTAGTATCATGGTGTTTATTTTGGGAGTGATTTATCTGAAAAAAACAGAATATTATTTCGCAGATCTTATATGAATGCTAAATCTCCATCATCTCGGTCTGGAACCTGAGCAAAACCTACCGGATAGGTGGCCCTAAAGAAAAATACAAACGCCTGACTGAGTCAGTTATCGATGCCATTCTCCATCCTGGAAAGTGGCTTTCATTTCGGACCAGCACCAGGAGACGTTTTATGCCCTGAAAGATGTCTCGTTTGATGTCTATTCCTGGGTTAGGTCGTCCGGCTCATCGGTAGGAATGGTGCCGGGAAGTCGACTCTTTTGAAAATTCTCTCAAGGATCACTTATCCATCTGGGGAGATAGAGCTCAATGACCGGGTCGGGAGTCTCCTGGAGGTTGGGATCGGTTTTCATCCGGAATTGACTGGCCGGGAGAATATTTACTTCAATGGTTCGATCCTTGGAATGACCAGGCGGGAGATCGATGACACGTTTGATGACATCGTGAAGTTTGCGGGGATTGAGGGATTTTTGGATACGCCGGTGAAGTGGTATTCGAGTGGGATGTCGGTTCGGCTGGGGTTTGTGGTGGCCGCGCACCTGTAAAACCAAAGAACTTTTCACATGCAAAGTACATATTTCCTGAAATAGTATTTTTAAAATAAAAAATGAAATCTTCCAATAAGCCAAATCAAACTCAAAATTTAAAGATATCCTGAGGTGTCGTTATTAACAAGATAAGCTCTCAAAATTATGATCTTGCTTTCAAAGAATCCCTGACTCTTTTTGAAAACAAGACACTTGATTTTCTCGGTCTTGACCTCCCAAAGATAACCGGAGTATTAACAACAGAATTTGCTGAGGTTGAGACAAGGGACGAGTTTGTCGACCTCACCTTCAGACTTGAGAATGGAGAGATTCTTCATATAGAGGAACAGACTTCCCTGACCGAGGAGGATCTGATTCGGTTTGCTCACTATGACTTAAGAATATTCTTAAAATATCGTGTCCGTATCCACACCGTTGTACTCTCGCCGGCCTGTTCGAAAAGGGATTCACTCATCATCGATACAGGATGTCTGCATTACGCAGTTACTCACCAGATCATCAGGGGGAGAAATGCAGATGAGGTATTGGAGCGAACATATAATGAGATAGCCTGTGGTAATCCGGTGAATGAACTGGAACTGATATTCGTTCCTCTCATGGAGAGCAGACTTCCGGTTCAGGACCTGCTTCTTGAGACAATAAAACTGGAGAAACAGATAAGGGATGAGAACCTCAGGAATAAAGTAATCGCTTTGACCATGGTAATAAGCAACAGGCTTGTTGAAGCTGATCTTCTAGAGAGGATATGGGAGGAGATAAAAATGTTGAAAATTTTAAAATATGCAGAAGATAAGGGAAAAGAGCAGGGCATTGTGATTGGTGTTGAACAGGGCAAAATCGAAGAGAAGCGAGTTCTCATTGAACGACTACTTGTAAAGAAATTCGGGCCCCTTCCAAAGGATACCCTAGATAGGATCCAGAATATGGATGGAGTAATTCTGGATCTCCTGAGTTTTGAGATCCTGGATTTTCAGAGTATCGATGACCTTGTTCGTTTTATTAATAAAATGAATCCCTGATTTACTATCATTTTTCACAGATGATGTAGGTATTCAATCTCATACTCCAAAAAGAGGGATCAACTTCAGTTTTGAACGTGAATCAAATATGGAAGTGATTGAAGATATCTTTCATAATACACATATTATCCATTCACAAAAAAAATGATGACAACGGCAAAATTTAATGTCATTTACTCATGACCCACTCCTCTGACACCCCAATCATCCAGGTCCGGAACCTTAAGCAAATCCTACAAAATAGGCGGCCCCAAAGAATAATACAAGCGCCTGACCGAGTCGGTCACCGATGCGATCCTGCATCCGGGCCGATGGCTTTCATCCCAACTTGATATGGAGGGTAAGTATCAGGGATGCGTAATACAGATTTCTTGTAACTCTGGAAAAAGTGTATGAATTACCATGTCCAATTACTGGTACCACATTTCGGATATAAAACCATCATGAAAAACTTATATACCGTTCATTAAAAAAACCAGGGGCAAAATATGGTAAAAGCAATATTTCGGGACAACATGTTTATTGTTCAGGAAAAAATGGATCTCTTCGAAGGTGAAGTTGTAGAGATTGAAATCAGAAAAGAGTCCATAGTAGACAAATTTTGTGGCTCATTTCATATCACTGATGTACATTTAATTGAAGAAATAGCTGAATCTGATGAATTTGAATAATCTGGATCTCTTACCTTATGGAACAAGGGTAATAATCGATTCTAATATTTTTATGTATGCAGCACTTTTTCATCCAGTTTTCGGTGAAACATGTCGAACATTCCTGAAAAAGGTTGAGTCTGGAGAGATTGGTGGATATGTTCCAACAACTGTGCTGAATGAAGTATTGTATCGATTTATGATTACGGAATTAATAGAGAAAAAAATTGGTAAAACCACCTCTGATGTCATACATAAAGTTAAAAACTCTTCTGATCTTTTAAAGGTATTAGAGAAAACCTGGATAAATTTAGATTATATTTATCAAATGGAATGCAAAATTATCACTGAAAAAGAAGATACTTTTTCTCTTTCTCTTGGGATTATCAAGGGATTTCAATTATTACCAAAAGATGCTTTTATTGTTGCATATGCAAAATCATATAATCTGACCAATATCGTTTCAAACGACCGTGATTTTAATAGAATTCCATGGTTATCACAATGGCACCCATGAGAGAAAATGTATATTCCATCCAAATAAGAAAAATTAATTTAATATACCTAGCAAATGCAAGTAAAATCCATAGATAAAAATTATTAATCCAGATTTATCCATATTAATTGAAACATAAATGACATTAATTGAGGAGAAAGAATTGTATGAAAATACGTGAAAAGATTATCGATGAGTTAGACAAACTCTCACCAACAGAATATCTCTCAGTTTATGAGTATATCTGGTCAATTAAATCCCATCATAAAAGACCTATGAAAAAACCTCGTGAGCATTATTATAACGAAGTTAGGGGAGTTCTTCAGTTTGTTGAAGGAGATCTGTCGAATGATATCATATGTGACCGAGAAGAAAGAATATGAATCTTTTTTTTGATACATCCGCATTAGTAAAAATCTTTCACGATGAGAAATGTTCACAAGACATTCGAAATATATACAATGATGACAATAATACTTCCTATATTCTAGATGTCGCCCAAATTGAGTATTATAGTGCATTATATCGACGGTATCGAAATAAAGAAATCTCTAAAAATCAGTTAAAAATTGCATTGACTGGCTTTGATAAGGAACTTGTCTATATACGAATCCAATGTACAACATCTCTGATTATTGATGAAGCCCGAACATTACTCGCCTTGTATGGAGAAGGAATGGGGCTTCGAACTCTCGATTCCCTCCATCTGGCTACCTTTTCCCTGATACATGAATCTGATTGGATTTTTGTCTGTTGTGACAATACTTTATCAGATATCGCTGCGTTCGCAGGTTATCATGTGTATAATCCCTTGAACAATAATTCGATACCCGAATCATGACCCACTCCTCTGATACCCCAATCATCTCGGTCCGGAACCTCTGCAAATCCTACAAGATAGGTGGCCCCGAAGAAAAATACAAACGACTCAGCGAATCGGTCACTGAAGCCCTTCTCCATCCGGGCAAATGGCTCTCGTCCCGGACTAGCACCCAGGAGACGTTTTATGCCCTCAAAGATGTCTCGTTTGATGTCTACCCCGGTGAAGTCGTCGGTATTATCGGCCGGAATGGTGCTGGAAA
>JAAYCY010000044.1 GCA_012729535.1 Methanomicrobiales archaeon
ATGAGTTCGATAATGATTGGATGATATTTTCGGATATGGTCCTGTTCCTCATCACTAAGTTCCATATTGAAATCTGAATAATAGATTTGAGCTCATAGTACTAAGAATTCTCGGCCAATTAAGGACGAATTAGTTGTTGAGAATCAAATGTAATTTATTTTATTTTTAGTATGGCTGAATAGTAACAAATAATCAATATCCTAATTTCCCACCATATAATTCTATTGAAATAGAAGAAGGAGAATCATTTTTTTATAAATTGAAAAACCGTATGTTGAAAATTTTCATCTTTTTTAAATTTGACATTTCAATTTTAAGGGTAAATTAAAATATATTTATTATCTTTTTATGAATCATATTTTTTAGAAAAGGGATGAAATTCGTTATTGCCATTTTCATAGATAAAAGGGCATAATTTTTGTTCACATAAATCTAGGTAGGTTGATTATTGGCAAGAATTTTCAATCCATTATTAAAAAGTTTCAATCATTCTTGAAAGTCAAAAATAAAAGTGGTTATACTACCCCACCTAAAACTTTTATTGAATAACTCAATGTCCGAAATTATTCTTGAAAAACATCAGTATAAATCACCTACTTTTAAAGGGATTGTGGAGGATGCAATATCATTTTTAGAAAAAACTCCATCATTAGAACTTCCACCAGATACTCAGTTTGAAGGGTCTGGAGTGTACGCATTATATTACTTTGGCAATTTTCAATTATATCAGGATAATATTAAGAAGGATTCAGAAGAATTGATTCCGATTTATGTTGGAAAGGCTGTACCTTCAGGTTGGAGAACAGCTAGGAATTCAAGTTCTACTCAATCATCTTTATCTCGTAGATTGAGAGAGCATGCTCGAAGTATAGAGTCAACCACCAATTTAAATGTGGATGATTTCTCATGTAAATTTATTATACTGGATGGATTGGAAGGCGATTTGATTGTCCCAATAGAAGCAACATTGATCCGTTTTTATATGCCACTATGGAATTCAGTTATTGATGGATTCGGAAACCATGATCCAGGTTCTGGTCGATATAATCAATCAAAATCAGAATGGGATGTTCTTCATCCAGGAAGAGGTTGGGCAGAAAGATTAACAGGTGTTCCTCCCTCATATGAACGAATTATTGATAAAATAAAGAGAATAAATCTTTAAATTTTTTCTAATTCGATTATTGACTCATACAATCTTGATCTTTTTGGTGTATTACCAATTCGCACACTGGAATTAATTATACTATTACCATTTCTCTTTTCACGTGGAATCGCTATTTGGTTTACCTTTAATCCCACTTCTTCTGCAATTTCTCCTAAATATTGGTCAGTATTAACAGGAATACCTTGAATTATACTATTTCCAATGACAATGAATGCTTTGCCTGAAATGTCTAGTAATTCATCAATTATACGGCAAAAAACCATACAATCGTTGAAATATTGAGAGGCATAATTTGCCCATCCAAATCCTCCATAGTTTTTACAATTTGGATTAGCTGCCTTTATTTTGTTGATAGTTTCAGGCAAATCTGATCCGGGAAGAGAGAAATTTAATTCAATTTCTTCTTTATCTCGAACAGTTTGCCAAAACTGTCCAAAATTTGACAGTTCATATTGTTTAAGATCTTTAGAACTCTGTACTAAATCAAGCCAAAAAAGTTGAGGTCTTGTATTTCGATTATAATGATAATTATTCAAGTAAGGAGGAGAAGTTATAAGAAGATCAAAAGAATTTGAATTAAGGTATTTTTTAAAATTAACAAAGGAATCTTGAATTACCATTGAAGTGGTAGTCTCTTCAATAGATCTTTTTCTTTTAATATTTTTAATATCTTCAAGAATTGAAAATAATTTAGCTGTTATTTCTTCATTTACAGAGTAATCAATGATATCATCTTTGCCAGAACCTTTCCGAGTTCCTAAACTTGGTTCATATGAATAATTTGAATATCTTACCATTGTTGAGGCAAAAGCCATCATAAATAGATTTTTTATATCCAAATTTTCGATTGAATTTATATAATCCAAAGAGATTAGAACCTTCAATAATACCTTAGGGCTGTAAAATGGAACTTTTGATCTAAAACCTTTTGGGGGTTGAGTAGTTGGTTTCTCTTTTGATAATAATGATTTTAAATAGTACTTTTGATACTCATCAATGCAGATTTCCAAATCATATGGATCAATGTTAAAAGAATTTAATTTTGTTTTTGAGACAAAAGCAGCATATGGATTAATCTCAAATCCAACGGAGTTACGATTATTAGTAAATGACTCAACTAGAGTAGTACCAACACCACAAAAGGGATCAATTACATTTGCTTCTTTATCCGAATAATTATCTAATATTGTTTTAACAAAACTGCAAGAGTAACCAGCTATCCAAGGTACCCATCGATGGATTGGTACATCTCTATTGGCCGTAAAAGAAACTTCAGAAAAAGAGAGATCGAAATTCCCTGGAAATTTTGGATCACTGGCTTCAATTTTTAATTTTGATTGAGTCATATTATTTTTGAAAGTTGCTCAAATTTCCATCTGTTGTTTTTTTTAAATAATTCTCATTATTAGTGAACCTTGATTTGCTATATATATTGTTACTATAAGAGAAAAAAAATTCCCGAATTTTTATGGGATTGGATATTCGGAATTACATTTGCCATTTTGAATATTGATCATTAGAGGCTGTCCTGTGAAGGAACTCTCTCAATAAATGTTTCTCATTTTTTTTCAATCCCTATTCAATAAACTTCGACAATCATCGTCACTTGTAAACCGGTACCTTTATCAGGTCGCAAATCAGCCAATAGAGTCTTTGTATCAGAGACAAATGAAAGCAAGTAATTATTATGAAATCTTATTTATTAAATTCCCTCTAAAATTTCCCATACCTTTTTATAAATACCTCCCCTTTCTTTTCCAAGGGATGTAGACCATATCTCTTCATCCATGTTTCTAATAAAATTCCTTACAGAATGAATAGGTTGATCTAACGAGTCTTCTATCGTGTGGGATAATGGGATTGCAGCAGCCCTTGGAATTCCAAGTAAACGAAGAGTTAATGCTGGTGTCTCATTTACTCCATAATAGACCTGTGAAGGGAAATTATTGAGATCTCTTTTTTGCTCATCATCCAAATTTCCCCCCAACATTGCAAATATCGCCCCAAGTCCCCAAGCCGCTGTTTGTGTTAGTTTTCCATACAATACCGTTCCACATTTCGTTATTGCAGTAGTTGAGTCGTTTCCTTCTTCCATGAAATATCTGGATGCGATTTCTGGAATCGATGAGCCATTGACCCATTCTTTTAGTATTACCGCAAGATTCTCTTCATTATTTGGACGATTTAATGTAATTTCCTGGAAATTTTTGCGTAATTCAGGAACTTTTATTAGAACACCCATCAAATTTTGTAAAATTCGATTATCTTGGTTGAATAATGAATTTTGTAATACTAACGAAGGATTAATTCCTTGATTATGGATATTTTGTAACACCGATTTAACGGTTTCTAGAGAAAATCCAGTAGTGTCAACTAATTTAAGTGGAAGATTTGGATTCTGAAGTTCGCGTGTATAATTATTGACCCCATCCAACAATTGATTGGCTAAACGAGAATCTTCTTTACGCAATTTCTCAAAGCCCAATGTACCTCTTAAAATTTGTTCGATTTCATTTGTATAATGTTCAGGGCGTCCCATTTGACGATAAGAATGAACAATGTACTGAACAAATGATGACCATTGTGGATCTTTATAGACTATCTGTCCTAAATTTGAAATATCGCCTCTTGTTTCGCGAACTAATGTTAATAATGCTGAATTAAGTTCCCCTGTTTGTTTATTTATAAATTCATGGAGCGAATTTACCCTTTCTTGATCTTGTGCAACCATAGCCACAATTCCAAGATTATTCTGATCAATCCTTCCTGCTCTTCCCACAATGTTCCAAAAATCTTCAGGGGGCATATCAATTCCATATGGATATTGATGTGATGCCATCACAACGCCAGTTATTGGAAAGTTTACTCCCTGTGCAATAGTTGTTGTAGCAACAAGAAATTTTAGTTCATTGCATTCAAACAACCATTCCATTAAAGCTCTTACATCATCTGACAATCCTGAGTGATGCACACCAATACCATAGGATAATAAATTAATTAATGAAAATTCAGACCCGAATTCAAAAGTAAGAAAATCCTGCACCAGTTTAATTTTTTCTGATACAAATGGGGACAAATTTTCTTCAATTTTTAACTTTTCTGCTAATCCCCAGACGAATTGGGGATTCATATGCATAATAATTAATGGACCCCTTTTACTTAGCTGTTGTGCAGTTACAGCCGCAAGCGAGGTTTGATTAAGTACCTTACTATATGTTGGAGCGATTTTTTTATTACTGTCCAATGGGAGATTATTTTCAATAAATAGTGTATTTTTTGTTGTTTGAACTAATTCCATCTCTAGTCTATAATCAAAACTTCTCTTATTAATTGCATCGCCTTTCTTTGCTTGAACAATTCCAATAATTCGATCATTGGGTTGCCAATCAAAAGAAAGACTAATGTCATCTGAATTAATTCCACCCAACCATTTGGATATTTCTTTACTATTTTGAATGAATGGAGTTAATAATAAAAATTGGGCTTTTTCACATTCGTTATTTATTGTAGCTAGTAATAGCTCAAGTTTTAATCCCCGATTAACACTTTGGATATTATGAGCTTCATCAACAATTACTAGTGTTAATGGACGACCAATTTTCTCTTCCCAACCCTGACGTAGCATGAGGTCAAGTTTTTCAGGTGTAGTAACTAAAACACGAAACTTTTGTTCCTTCTCTTGTAGTAATTCCGCTTCAATATTATCTATGTCAAGGGCGGGACTTACTTGTTCAACTACAATATTAAGAGGTTCGAAATCCCTTCGAAGTCGTCTAGTAATTTGATTTACTAAAGTCCTAGTGGGAGCGATATAAGCAACCCATCCTTCATCATAATCAAATTGATTTAATGCTTGTAAAATCCTAAATTGTGCAATAAGGGTTTTCCCACTTGAAGTAGGCAAACTGAGAACGATTGCTCTTCGGCTTGATCCTAATAAGCCCTTTTCATATAATGTCTGACGTTGAGGTGGGAATACATCAAATATTGCACGGTTACCTCTACCTCGATTTACTAATTCTTCAACAAATTTCCTTACTTGAGAATTTACCGATCGCGTAACGGTCCAGATGGAATTATCTGCCATCTGACGTGAACAAGCCGTAAGAAGACGTGCTAAAGGTTCTAAATCAAGCAATTGAGAGTGCTCGCATATTGCTGAAATCCGGTCAAAATGTATTTCTAATAACTGATGAATTTGATATTTTCCATCAACAACACCATCCGTTATATAAAGAGCGAGAACTTCTGCAGCTTTTGCTAAATGGTAAAGACCAATTAATTCAAAAGCTATTCCCTTAGCTAATATCGGATCTTGTCCTTTTAAAAATTGTGACTCTAATATTTCTTGCGAATTGCGTAACGAAGCAACTCGCTCAAGAACTAAATCTCTATCCTGCCAGCCTTCTTTTCTTATCAACCTCAACCAAATATCAATTATTGTAGACCAAGTCCTCTTTCCCCAATCCTCAGAATTGATAGGTAATTCAGGCCATCCCTCTTCTCGAAGAAGTCGAGCAGCATCTGCTCCCATATCTCCCAATACTGCCAAAGAACTAGCACGGAGTATATTAATTGCATTTTCTAATGGATCATCAAATTGAGGCAAACTCCGAAATAGCCTAAATGCATCAGATGCACAGGAACGCATCTCATTTAACTTCACAACATCAGAAAATGTGTTTTCTTCAGTTACAAGGTCGAGGACGACCATTTCTAATGTTTCAGCAGTACTGCGAATTAGAGATATATCTTTGATAACAGGAGAGTCTTCAAATTCTTTAAATATCTGTATTTGATTTGCGAGTTTAATCGCTTGAGTTCTATTCTCTCCTAATACCTCAAGCAACCAATGTCCCATTATTGACCTCCTGATATCCTATTATAAAGATCAGAAATGCTGCATGGAAGATATATTGCTATTAAGAGGCATGAAGTGGGATCATTAAGTTTTACAGATAGATCTTTTCCTCGGTTTTTAAGATCCTTGTGATTTGGTTTTGTATCTCTAATCAGAATTCCGAACAAAGATATGGCCTTATTTCCTGAATCTAAAAACTTCGTAACTGCAATTTTATAATAATTTTCGTAATTTGTCCCCTTACAGCGATGGTAGAGCCATTCTAATAATTTGTGAATTTTACCTAAATTATTAGCAAGTTCATCTATTTGGTGGATCATCCCACCTCGACCTTTCATTGCACCAGGAGGAGCGTTATCCTCGCTAGATGTTTTTACTTCACCAAGGACAAGACGTATTTCAGTAGAATTAATTTCAAAACCAACTAAATCTGCTCCAGGTAAACTGGCCTTAGGGTTTCTCTTGTCCCTCTCCATATTCCAAGGCCAAAAAATCCCATGTTTTTCTTTTAAATAAGCTTCAGCAATTGATTCTCCAATCGCCCATTCGCGTTCCTCATTGATTACTGCATTTAAAATTTCATTGAGATTATCTTCAGCAAACCCAGTTGAAGCTAAACCATGTAAAAATGATTCAAAGTCCTCTTTTCCTTCTTTATCAAATAAGCGCGAAGAAACATCTTCTTTTAAAAAAGAATTAAAAGGATCTCCATCAAAAAAACTAGTTCCATACCAAGTAACTTGTTTTAATTGATCCTGATATTCTATTGTAAAATTTTCAGAATCAATCATTAAATCAGCATACCTTTGTGTTTTTCCTCTAAATATGCAAAGTGAGAATACTATTTCAGATATTGAATTTGAAAGATATTATCAATATATATCTTTTTAATAGAAAACAATACTCATTTATGGCTCTATTTATATTCTCTCATCTAGGTAATTATTGAATTCATTTTGTCTGAAAATCTATATGAAATCCTGAATGAAACCTAAATTGAAAACGTCCATCAGGCTTGAGGGTTTGTATAATTGAGAGTGAATATCGATTTATCTAAATACACTGTTCACAACTCATGAAATTTCAGACTCTGTTATAAATCACCTCTCCCCTCCCCCTTCTCCTCCACAAACACGTACCCACACTCTTTACACTGATACTTCTGCCTTTTCCCCCCGGATCGGATAGCAAATCCACTCTTTATTAACTTCCCGCCACACTTGGGACAGGAATCTGACTCCATATATACACCTTACACCCCGGAGATTATGAATTCGGTAGGTAGGTCGGTAGGTAGGTCGGTAGGTATTTTTACCCCGAGCTCCCACTCCTACTATCCAAACTCCCCAAAGGTGATCCCATCCCCACAACCCCATCCATCAAAAAAATCGAATCACTTGTCCCGGCTGCAACCGGAATACTCACCCTTGTCGTCGCCCTCTGTTCCTTTGTCCTCTCCTTTTCCAACCTCCGCTCATCAGCAATCGAAGCCGGATTTGATCCTATCCTCGCCTGGTGTTGGCCGATCTGTATCGATGCTCTCCTCATCTCCGGATCGCTTATGGTCCTCCGGTCCAATGTGCAGGGGTCATCCTCGGCATTCGGGTGGGGGGTCCTCATTACCTTCACAGGGATCAGCACCGGGTTTAACATCGCCCACTCTCCGGGTGGGTTTTTGTATCAGGCTTCCCATGCAATCCCGCCCATTTCGCTGTGTATTAGTGTGGAAGTATTGATGAACATCATCCGGTCAGACTTGACAGCTGAGGTGACAGCTCCTATGACAGCTTCACCGCAGCTGAGTGACAACGGGGACCGGGGTGAACGTATCAGGAGTTACATAGAGCTGCACCCGGAGGTAACGGCTGCTGACATAGCCCGCAGCTTTGGTATAACACGGCAGACAGCTTCAAGGCACCTGAGTAAAGTGAGGGTGTTACAGGGGGAGGGATGATATGACATCTGATAAAACAGCCAGAAAATAAGATTTATTGGAATTTACGATGTAGATTGATAATCCTTCTAAAAGGGTAAATTGGGTTCTTTAAATTATGTGAGAGGGGAATACATAGACAGTTAAATTCTTTATGTGATATCTTTAGTATGGATCAATCAGGACAGATTATCCTAAAAAATATCATCAATAATTATGGACCCACCATTTATCAAGAGAAAAAGAAGTTAGAAGCACTTATTAGAGATCTATTTCCTCAAGGATTTGTTCGAGAACGGAATGCCCTTATTATAACTGTGAAAGCGGGACTAATTGAGGATTATTTTGTAAAACAATCAATTGATTGCTCGTACTCGCAACTATTTCATTTATTAACAAACGAATATTGCCTTGATCCTCAATTATCGAATTGGGTCATTCGTGCATGGCGGTATGCTTTAGGTGATGATTCATCAATCGAACCTCAAAATAAATTAACAATTGAAAAAAAAATTAAGGTCAATATTCATGAATTTAGAGAGTTGTCCCAATATGGAAGTTTTTTAACCAATTATATTTGGGTTAGCAATAATAACATAAATGTAATTCTTTCACTATTTGGTAATCATCAGTTTAATTTTCACGAAATAAATCGCTTTAATGATCAAGAGAAATTTGAATTTCGTAGGTCTATAGAAATAGGAATGTTAGATGGTATTCAAAAATCAGATTTTATTCATTATATACTTAATTTTGATATAAATAAAAAGGTTTTAAAAAAGGCAATTAATTTAAATTCAACTAAAAATATTTCCATTACCAAGGATTTCATTATTTCAGGGGGAAAAACACTCCGTAAGCTAATTATGACAAATGACCAGCCAGTTATAGATTGGTCTTTTAATTTGGTTGATGATTATGGTGCCATTACTCCCGCAGTAGGCGATTCATCACTAGTTACAGTATTATATAGCACTGAATGGGAACTTTTTAATTGGGATTATACAGAACCTAACCCTAGTATACCTACATATGAACTGGTTAATCTCACTAAAAATGATGGAAAAATAATAAACCGATATTCAATTCCTTATGAAAATACTACAACATATTCTAATTTGTGTATAGGGGATGTTTTTTATTTAGATCATTGGAAATATAACCCATATCTTGTTCGAAACATTATTGCGATTAACATAAAAACCGGAAAAATACTCTGGGAAAGTGAATATATACCTCAGGGTAAGATAAATGATAAACCGTTTTTTGTTTACTCAAGTTCGATTATTACCGATAGAGAATTTCTATACTATTGTCTCGGAAAAAAAATTATTGTTCTAGATTGTATTACTGGAAATATTAAATGGGAACACATTCTTCCAGAAATGCCGGATGAATACTATTTCGGCTGTGAACAGCGAATATTAACTCACGATAATAATATAATAATCGCAGGATCAGAAGAAATTTGGGCAATAGATAGGAAATCAGGGAATTTAATCTGGAATTATAAGGCAGAATATAAGGATGATCTTTCAGAATTTACATCAAATCCACTTATCTATAATGAAAAGATAATCATTGGTAGAGGTGATGGAGAGGTTGAAATTATGGATCCTTCGATTTACTGGGAATACTATATAGATATAATCGACCTAAATACTGGATATGAATTATATAAAATAAAAATTGACTTCAAATTAGAAGGAAACCCGAGGATTGTTGGCAATAAATTGTATTGCTGGAGTGAAGATTCTCTAATTGAGATTTCATTATTTTATGAATGAAATTTAAAAGGGGGACTCGTAGCAAAAAATAGTTGACTGTTTTAATAAATAAATCTTATCTCAAAAAATTCATTATCAAAACATAATCACAAAATTCTTTAGCCTTTATTCTCCTACTCATGGTATGCAATCAATTCTGAAACCTGGGCAGACAATCAATTCTTCTTTGGGACACGAATATATTATTAAAAATTTTATTGGATCTGGAGGACAAGGAGAAGTCTACCAAGCAACAGGAAAAGGAAGGGATTGGGCAGTAAAATGGTATTTTTCTCATCAAGCAACAGATGAGCAGAAAAAAATATTAGAAAAATTAGTTGCTGATGGTGCTCCCAATAAAAATTTCTTATGGCCGTTAGAACTCTTATCAGTACATTCTATTAAAGGATATGGCTACATTATGCCATTACGAGAAAAACGATTTAAAAATATCGTTGATCTCATGAAAAACCGGATAGATCCCTCTTTTTATACTCTTACCACTGCAGCATATCATTTAGTTGATAGTTATTATCAGCTCCATATGAGAGGGTTGTGTTATCGAGATATATCATTTGGAAATGTTTTTTTTGATCCAAATACAGGAGAAGTCTTAATCTGTGATAATGATAATGTTTCGACTAATAATGTTAACATAAAATCATCCGTTCTTGGCACTCCCAGGTTTATGGCTCCTGAGATTGTAAGAGGAGAATTAATGCCAAGTACCAATACTGATTTGTTTTCATTGGCAATTCTACTCTTTTATCTTTTTCATATATCTCATCCATTAGAGGGCAAAAAAGAAACCGCAATTCATAGTTTTGATGCACCTGCAATGAAAAAAATATATGGAGATAATCCGATTTTTATTTTTGACCCAAATAATATCTCAAATCGTCCAGATCCGGCAGTACATAAAAATGCTGAAATTTATTGGAAAATTTACCCCAATTTCTTCAAAGAATATTTTATTAAGTCTTTTACTACAGGACTAAGTGAT
Organism: Methanomicrobiales archaeon; assembly: GCA_012729535.1. Lineage (GTDB taxonomy): Archaea > Halobacteriota > Methanomicrobia > Methanomicrobiales > Methanospirillaceae > Methanospirillum. The sequence continues at coordinate 10,732 of JAAYCY010000044.1, forward strand.
CCACAACATGGAAGAGTTCGTGAGAGTGAGTGGAAAACTGCTCTACTAAAATTACGGAATAGTATTACCTTATGTCCAAATTGTAAGAGCGAAAATTTCTTTAATCTGCAATCTTCAGGCACTAATTCAACATTGATGAAATGTTGGAATTGTAATACTTCACTATCTTGTGATTACAAAATTTCTATTGAAAATAATGTAATTTTATTGAATAGGGGTTCGAAATTGGTTCGGGCACACATAGATCCGTCATCCTCAAATATTGATGAAATAATTGGTGAAATTAGTGTCCATCCATCTGATCCCCGCATACTGGGAATTAAAAACGTTACTGCAAAAAAATGGCTTGCAACTAAACCAGACAATTCACTAATTGAGGTAGAACCAGGTAAAAATATAAAAATTAGTGATGGATTAAAAATAGATTTTGGTAATGCCAAAGGAATAATCGAAAGGGTTATTTAAATAAAAAAGGGAAATAGGAATAACTATGGCAAATAGACCTGGTGGAGAATTAGCAACAAGACCTCTTCATTTCATCTGGATATGTGACTGCTCTGGATCAATGGCTGGAGATAAAATATCAGCACTTAATACTGCAATTAAAGAAGCTTACCCAGCTATGAAAGACGCTGCCGAACAAAATCCAAATGCACAAGTTTTAGTTAGAGCCTTAAAATTCTCAAATAGTGCAGAATGGGTTGTTGAAGCACCAACACCTGTTGAGGACTTTAAATGGATTGATTTAGATGCAGATGGAGTAACGGATATGGGTAAAGCTCTTTCTTTAGTTGCAGACCAATTAAAAATCCCCCCTATGAGTGATAGAGCACTCCCCCCGGTTCTGGTACTAATTTCAGACGGACAACCAACGGATGATTTTGATTCAGGACTGAGTAAACTAATGGGCCAACCATGGGGTAAAAGAGCAGTAAGAATCTCGATTGCAGTTGGAAAAGATGCAGATAAGGAAGTACTAGCAAAATTTATTGGAAACGTAGAATTGAAACCGATTGAGACAAACAATGCACCTGAACTTGTCCGACAAATTCGATGGGTTTCGACTGCAGTTCTTAAGGCAGCATCGCAACCGCCAAGTCAAACACCTGATCAAAAATTGTCTTCAAATGTACCTTTACCGCCGCCATTAGAGCCAATGAATGATGCAGATATTCATGATGTATGGTGATTTTCGATATTGAATAATATGACATGGGGTCTTATTGGAGCAAGTATTCAAGGCTACTCTCACTTAAGGTCTAATAAAAAAAATCAAGATTCATTCAATATTTTTCCTAATGAGCCAATTACCCCTCCCCCAATTATTTTTGCTCTTTCTGATGGCCATGGTGGTGAGAAATACTATCGTAGTGATATTGGGTCTAAATTGGCGGTTGAGAGCGCAATAGAAATATTAACGGAATTTACTAAATCACCTCTCATTGAGGAAATTAATACTGAAAATATTGAGGAGATGAACAAAAAAATAAAGAATACGGTCTGTCTAGATATTGTTAAAAATTGGAGAAAAAAAGTAGCTTCTCAAGAAAATCCCGAAGATATCAAAGGGGATTTTAATAGTATTCAAAGAGAGAAAAATCGACCATCTATAGTTGATAAACAGTTGGAACCATATGGCTCAACTTTACTCATTGCAGTCATCTGTACAAATTGCGGAATTTTTATTCAATTGGGTGATGGAGATATTCTATTTTTATCTGGGAAAAACCAAGTAGAACGCCCAATTCCTAAAGATGAGAATTTAATTGCCAACGAAACGTATTCTTTGTGTCTCCCTGGAGCTGAGCATTACTTTAAAGTGAACTGTATTTTATTTGGCAATAAAAATGAAATAGATAATTCAAGTGATCCATCGTTAATAATGTTATCAACGGATGGGTATTCGAATTCCTATACTTCTGATGAAAATTTTGAAAAAGTTCTTATTGATCTATCAAAAATAATTTTTGAAAATCCTGAAGGATTACAAAGCGGAATAAAAAATATTAAAGATAATTTAGAATCATGGTTACAGGAGACTAGTAAATTAGGAAGCGGAGATGATATCACAGTTGGGCTTATGGTAAATTTGAATTAAGTCTCTATTACCTATCTGATCCAATATCCATTTCTGTAACAGGTCCTGAAAGCGGTCCTGAATTCCCACACCACGGACAGGTGAATATTTCTTCATTAGAATTATGACAACTTACTTTTCCACAACAACAATAAACATAATTGTTATTGCCACAATATGGGCAGCCCGGATATTCTGGACTGATTAAAAAACTCCCCGCAATTTTTGTTTTATCATAACCTTCTCTTTTTACCACATCTTCTTTGATTTTAAAAGCCCAATTACTAACCCAATTATCATTATTAATATTTTCAGTTCTAATTCCAAATAATTCTTTAAATTTTGAGCATTTGGCAATTATAATTCCAACTTTTATCTTTTTTTGAGGTTTATCATTATTTTCGATCATACGATTAATGTCTTTATTAGTCTATTAAAACCCAGTGATTTCAAATAATCATTTCAAACACTTTTAATAACATTGAAATCTTTTGTATGAAAAGAATAACTGATGAGTTGATGAACCCTAATAATCAGGTAAAAATATTTTATAAATTAAATTCCTGGTATGTTCAATATATACATCCTAAAATCCCGAATCATAAAGGAGATTTAGGACGTAATGTAGAAATAAACATTCACACCCAAATTGAAAGTGAAGCTCAAAGTATTAAAAATAAAATTTTTCACATTTTAAATACACCATCACTTCAAGATTTGCAATCAAATATTGGTATAGAAGACCCACAACTCTACTATTGTTATTATCGTCTAATTGATGAATATAAAAATAATATTAATGATCCAGACAAATATCGAGATTTATTATTACCTCTGCCATCAGCAGATGCGGATGTAATTTTTCTTGGCGCAACGGGATCGGGGAAGACTTCGTTAATTAGACATGTAATTGGAACAGATAGTTTAAATTTCCCCTTAAAAAGTAAAAGTAGAGCAACAACTTCAGATATGGAAATTATCATACGTGATAATTCCTTTAGGATGGTTATAACTTTTTTTCCTTATCCTAAAATTAATCTTTTAATTAAAGAAAGAGTAATGGATGCAATAATAGCATCATTTTATAATGAAGATTTGTCCTATATTTTCGAGAAATTAAAAGAGAATAAACCCCAAACATTTAAACTACATCATATTATCGGTAATTATTCTGAAGATCAGAAAGAAGCATTTGTTAATCGATTATTAATTAATATTTTACACTTCTCAAAAGAACTAAAAACAGATAGTAAATTTTCTCAAATTTTGGATAACACTGATGCACAATTTGTTAATGAATATCCTGAATCTTTTTTGGATCTTATCAAAAATCATCAAAACTTTGAGATCCTCACTAAATCTATTCTCACCTACATCCAAAATATATTTAATAATGTAAAAATCGGGTTTTTTCAATACGATGAAAATGGATGGCCATTGTATTGGGAGTATGAGGAAGATAAACAAAATAAAGAAATTTTAATAAAAAATAGTAAAAGATTTACATCCAATTACTATAAAAATTTTGGAAAATTGTTGACCCCTCTAGTCAGTGGAATTCGTATTGAAGGTCCATTTTATTCTGATTTCTTCCCTGTAAATACAAAAGTTGTCATATTAAGAGACGGACAAGGGTTGGGTCATGAAGGTGATTTAGATCTTGCATTATCCATAAAAACTCTTGATTTGCTTAAAAGGGTAGATAAGATTATTTTAGTTGATAATGGGGAGCAGCCCATGATTGGCCTGACTCTTATTGCTTTAGAACAAATCTTTTCTAGAGGATTATCATCAAAATTAGCAATTGCATTCACCAGATTTGATTTAATTGTTGCTGATGATCTTCCTTCTTTAAAAGATAGACAAAACCGTCTCAAAAATCCAATTCTTGACTCGTTAAACCAAATATTCAAGAAAAATAAATCAAAAACCACGTTTGAATTTGCAAAAAAAATTGATGAGCAGGTATTTTTTTTAGGAGAACTTCATAAGCCATCAGATAAGATCACAGGATTCTATAAAACTGAGTTACAGAAATTTTGCTCTTTTTTTTTTATAAAAAATGAGAAAGAGTTAGAAGAAATAATCCCGCCACTAAATCCTATTAAAGAAAAAGAAATCTTAATTAAAAATCCTAAACAAATTTTGAAAATCGATTATCAAATACTAAGATCCTTCATTGATTTACAATATACAAATTATTTTCAAGATTTTGGAAGTAATCATAAAGAAGGTTCAAAGAACAAACTTCAATTAAATTTTAAAATTGAAAAAATTACAGAATATATCCTTCGAGCAAATATACAGTTTAGAATTTTGTGGGATATGCGTTTATTTGGGAGAACTACAATCAAATCTCCATTCACATCTCAATTTGGTCAAATTGGTAAAGAAAACTGGTCTGTTGTTAAAGCACTTACTCGTCGAATCGTATCATATAATGAATATGAATATCGACATTTAAAACCTGTTTCAGAATTGAGTAGTTATATTGCTACTGAATTGTCTTGCTTTTTTTCTGATAACATTCTTTGGAATAATTATGTCCCTTTGCCTGCAGATAGTATAAAAGTCCTAGACCGAATGAGATTTGATACGACAAGAAACTCTGATTTGTTCGTATTTGATTCTTTAATTCGTAAAAACATTCATTTATGGGAAAATGCTTACCAAAAATCGGGAACAGGATCAGCAACACAACGAGCCAATGTTCTCAATTCCATTTTTAATTCTGCTGTTCCAATTGATCTATCATGTAGTCAATGGAACGATTTAGAATTGCATTATAAAGGGATCATTCAGAAATCTTTCCAATTATTAAATAATGAGATCGAAACGGGCAAAATCTCATTTTCCGACACTACTAAACAGGATTCCAACGTCACAAAAGTTGATGAAAAAAGCACTAAACAAATTGTTCAGTATATTGTTGAAATCCTCATAAAGAACGATTTGAAGATCCTCAATCGCTCAAAACTATTTATTGGATTATTGGATGATTATTGTAAAAATTCTTTTGAACCAGAAAGGAAAAAAATAATATTATCAATAAATGAGGGGATTCCAGAGAGAATTTTATCAGAATCACCTCACCTTTCTGAAGAACTGATTATATCAAAATTCTCAAATCAATTAACGATTACTGGAATCTCTAATGAATTTGCTGAATGGATCGTAAAATGCTGGATTATTTCTTATAATGTCTATAATGAGTTTAAAGAGAAAAATATTGCAAAATTATAAGGAAGATATTTTCTTGATATTATGGTGGGTAAAAATTTAATTGCAGTTACAACAATTCATCGGACATATTATTTCACTGATTACAAGAAGGTTTGTTGGACGTAAAAATGACTGAAGATCAATGTGTGTTAATCCTGCGTGAGCTTATAGAGCAGTACGGTTTCCCCTCTTCTGAAGAACCCACCCGAAATAAAAACCTCTTACGAGATTTCTTTGGTAAATATCCCCGCGAGATGAACCTCCTGATTACTGGGTTAGAGGAAGATATTCCAGGACAACTTCATGCAAAAAGAGGAACGGAGCTGTATCAATTTGGTTACGGTCACATAATTAAACGGTTACAGACAGTCAGGGGGATTGATCAACAAGCTGCAATGTGGATTGTTAAAACCTGGGCTTGTGCAATGGGCTGTGATGTTATTGATGTTCAAAAAACAGAAAACGCCATTAACCTGACCGATCAAATAGCAGGGACGACTATAAAAAGTGTATTACATAGTATTGAGGAAGGTCGCCTTAAGAATGATACGGAGGATGCTGGCTTCTGGAATGATAAGGGTCTTAACTTACAAAACCTTGACAGATATGACGAGGCGATAGAAGCGTATGAACAAGCCTTGAAGATAGATCCGGAATCTGATTGGGCATGGTATGGGAAGGGTTATTCTTTAAGAGAAATTGGTAAACCTGAAGATGCAATAATTGCATTAGACAACTGCTTAAGAATTAATCCTAATTTTAAGGAAGCATGGGCTAACAAAGGGAGTGCTCTCAATGATCTTGATAGAAATAAAGAGGCAATAAAAGCTTATGATACCGCAATTAAGGTGGATCCAAATTATTCAATTGCATGGGATTGGAGAAGTTATGCACTTCTATGTCTCAATAAACCCCATGATGCATTAAATTCTGCTGAAAAAGCGATCCAAATTGATTCTAATTATGCAAACCCTTGGGAAAATAAAGCGCAAGCCTTGTTAAAAATAGGCAAAGAAGATGAGGCAATGCAAGCATTTGATCGTGCTATTCAAATTGATCCAAATTTTTCCAGAGCTAGTAATAACAAGGGGATTGCCTTATTTCGTCTTGGCAGATATAACGAGGCGGTTGAAGCGTATGAACAGGCCCTGAAGATTGATCCAAGATCTACTTGGGCATGGTTAGGAAAGGGTCTTGCCTTACAAAACCTTGGTAGGTATAAGGAGGCGATTGAAGCGTATGAGCAGGCCCTGAAGATTAATCCGGAAAATACAGTGGCATGGCATAGTAAGGGTCTTGCCTTACAAAACCTTGGTAGGTATAAGGAGGCGATTGAAGCAGATGAACAGGCCCTGAAGATTGATCCGGGTATGGAAGCAGCATGGCATAGCAAGGGGGATGCCTTATTACGTCTTGGTCGATTTAACGAAGCGATTGAAGTATACGAACAGAGCGTAAAGATTAATCCGGCAGATGCTTTGGCATGGCAGGGCAAAGGGGCTGCTTTACTTCGTCTCGGTCGATATAACGAAGCGGTTGCATCATACGAACAGGGCCTGAAGATTGAACGGGATTATTACTGGGCATGGTTAGGAAAGGGTCTTGCCTTACAAAACCTTGGTAGGTATAAGGAGGCGATTGAAGCGTATGAGCAGGCCCTGAAGATTGATCCAGGAAAGGCTGAGGCATGGTATAGCAAGGGGATCGCTTTACATGAACTTGGCCGCTATGATGAGGCGATTGAAGCGTATGAACAAGCTCTGAAAATTGATCCCGGATTTACAAAGGCAAAAGATAAACGAGAGATAACCTTAAAGAAAAAAAACTCGTTTTGGAATAAATTTTTTTAAGAGAGGGACTTTAAATGTCAAGTTCTACCGGAATGGTAGGATGATTTTTCTCATTGATCATTAAAATTTGACATAAATTTTTTAATATTTCTTCGCAATTTTGCATTCTTCTATGGCAACTCCTTTACACTAACAATCCATATGTCCAGAATGGTTCTCCACAACAGTAATCTTTACTGCTTACCCAAGATTAATCTATTTTGTAAGAACAATTTGAAAATAATTGATTCCCCTACCCCTTTATTTTAATGCGAATCCCAAACTTCTCCCAAGTAAGTAACCGGCCAACCTTTAGGTACTGACTCATCCATTCCTCCACAATTTTCCCACATTTTCCATCCGTGGAAACGGAATATGAAACACTAACCGGCAATTATAGCAGCAATAATGAGGAGCCGGAGCGTTAAGCGTCCAAACCGGCTTACCCCACCAGAAAATCCCCCCGAGATTACATCGGGGGCACGATAATTCAGGAATGACATTGTCCGGATACCTCCCCGGAGGGGGAAGAAAGGATCTACGGGCGGAGAGCCGCCAGTATCCCAGGGTAAACACACCCATCCGGGGTGAAGATCTCCCTTGACTCATAGACGTTCTTCTCCGTCATCAATACCGGAGCTTCCTGGGCGAAACATGCCCGGCACCGGAGATCAACCAAACTATCTCTCGTCTGCATATCCCGTTCCTCAAACTCGATCCCCGCCTCGGTAAGTGCGGTTTTCAGTCTTTCGCAGTTCGGGCAGACGTCTAATGTGTAAACAATTGGTATCATGCTGTTTTCCTCCTCACCGGACAGACTCCGTATGTTGTTTCCCCGACCTGGACACAAAACACATCCCCGATCTCATCAGACCGGTTCGGGTTATTCTCCGTCATCCGCCAGAACGAGAGCCGGATATCTCCCCGGTCCTTCTCCGGGAATTGTTCTCCATGTCGCTCAATTATCTCAGAGAAGAATTCGAGAAGGATAGCCCCATCAAACCAGCCTGAGCTTACCTGTTCAACCATCCGGCCTTCAAAAGACCGGACCACTCCGGCACAACCGGGAGTTCGTTGTAAACAAAAATCTTCGACGAGCATGACAATCACCATAAAAAGGGGCAAGATAGCGAGTTCATACGGTCGCCTCTGTCTGTTTCTGTTCCCGGGAATAACAGACTTTACAGATCTTCTGTTTTGTCTCCGGATCCACCCAGGTAGCAGCCCCGGTATTACAGACATCACACCGGCCCAGATCTTTGTTTGCCAGGATCATAGTCCCGGTATTCAATAGACCTGGAAGGGCGGTAAAGGACCAGCACTTTCTGGCAACCGCCTTACTGTAACATTTCTGGCAGATTTTATGAGTGAACCGTCCTTCTTCCTTCTGTTTTTGCGAGAACTTCTCAGTATATTGGATCCACTTCCCACCACACACAGCACAGGGACCGGACCACACTCCATTGATAGGGTGGAAGTCATCCGGGTCAAGATCTGTTAGCGGAAGATCCCCCTGTTTCGCGGAAGTGAGCGGATCATCTCCGCTAATGGGGGAAGCCTCTGTTTCGTTATTGCTCTTCGATATGTTCGTAGATGAATTCTGATCAGATCTGTTCGCGGATAAGCGGAAGGTTTCAGGTGCAGAGGTATAGGCGACAGTGGGTTCGTGTGTGCTCTGTACATTCTCCTCTTTCCGCGTATACTCAGTCTCTAAGTTAGTAAGAGAGTTATTTTGAATTTCACTCTCATTCTGACTTCCATTTGTTAGCGGAATACTTCCGCTAACGTTCCGCGAACTTCCGCTAATTCCGCTAACATTGTCATCATCAGGATCATCATCAGACCCATCAGATCCCTCATCCAACCAGCACCCTCCGCCAGAGATCCATGATTCGTATTGATGGCGGTTCCAGGTGTACACCTTCTGCCTCTTGGACACTCCATCTGAAGTTGAGTCAGTCCGGTCCAGGTACGAGATAGCCGGGCACTTTTCGAGAAGTCCATCATAGTGAATCTGATGACTGCTCCCACCGTGAAGGATCTTTTTGATAGCATTGTAGGATTTTTTTCGCGGGTGTGTGAGATCGATAAGTTCCTCCATCGTGAACTCTGTTCTACCGGATGCGTGCATCTGAACTGCGAGAGCTGCTTCGCCCCTGGTCAGCTTAGACGCCTGACTTCCACACTCCCCGTTCAATGCCAGGTATATCTCACAAGCCTTACGGAAGTCATCGGTCGTCGCATAGATAACATCTCTTCCCCGAACACGGTTCCTCTCTCGCTGATACTGGTAGAGAGCGGCAACCGACTTGATGAGGTCAAGGAGCATCCCCGGATTTCTCCGGTTGGCTGATGATGAGAACCGGATCCGCTTCGCGTATGGAATAACCACATGAACCGGTGTCAGCTGATTCCAGATGTGATGACACACAACCGTCTCAAACCTCAGGTCATCCTCATCGGCTGGAAGTAATGCCGCCGCTTCCAATTCCCTTTCAAGAACCTTATCATCCTGTTCCTGGCTGTCATCGATCCAACAGGTGAGCATCCTGTTCCACACCTGATCGTCTCCGGACCCTTCCACCTTCGCAACCCACCAGACACACCGTTCAGGAATAATGCATGTCTGACCTTTCCGGTCCTTGTTGACCGTCCGGTAGATGAACGGTTTCTTAAAAGAGGTCGTGACTCCCTTCAGCGTCTCCTGCATCTGATCTGAAAGTCCCACATCGTCCAGGCATATTGCGGATCCTGCTCTGATATCCTCTGCATAAAAGAGGGCCTTGTCTGACAGTCGCCCACCAAGCCGGAACTCCTGGGGAATGTGCGTGAGCATCGTGTCAAAGGTGTGACTCTTCCCCTTGCCTGAGTCACCGGTCACCAGAACATGCAGCCCGTTTGAGTTGATCACAGATCGGGATGCGAATGACATGATGAGACACCGGGCCACAATGTCATCCCCCTCATGATCCATCTTGAACGAGTTCAGGATGTATTCAGCCGGGTTTCCTTCACGAAGGATCCGCGCTGCCTCAGCGGTATGGTCTATCGGTATGATGTCAATAGATTGATCTGAACTCTTCGGAATTTCCGAAACGTTCCCATAATACTCGGCCTTCGCTTCCGCCTTACTCCGTGCATCCTGTTTCCTCTTCTGGTCAAACTCCTCGGCGGTCATCTGGCTCGGTCGTCGCTTCGCTCCTCCCTCGCGGCACCCCTCGAACATCTCCCGGAGTTCTTTCCATCGCTGCTCTCCTCCTCCACAGGAATTATGATGACAGCCAGCGAATATTGCCCCACTCACGAATTGGATCGCATACGCTCCGTCTTTATGAGCGCCGGAGAAGGGACACTCATCTAAGACAAAGAGCCGACCACCAGAGTACGGTTTCTCTTCGTATCCGATTCCGTGTGAACTGAGCCAGTCGCCCAGGTCGATATTACTGGTGCCACTATTCCCACCAGTAGCATTACTCCCACTTTTCTTACTCTCATCACCCGTCATCAGGGATGCAAGGAGCATCAGGTCTGACACTTTAACCGGAATGAGGTCTTCCGGATGTTCGAGAATTTCAGATCGCCGGTGCGGGCGGTCCTCGGTATTGTCTCCCTTTCTGGATACCGTCCCGTAAAGTTTCCAGATACGTGAGGCGTTATGGTTCGCAATATCCACTGATGATCGCGCATCGGTGAAAAACTGCGAGAGGGTTGTCAGACAATCCTTCACCAGTTGGGTAGCCTCGGCATCATTCGGTAGATCAATCCGGTAAAGGAGGTGCGCTCCGTTTCCAGAGTCGGCGAGAATGGGAACCGGCCATCCCATCTCAGAAAGAAATCCCCTGATCTTCTTCGCCTTGGTCAGAGCTTCCTCATGTTCCTCGTTCGAGGAGGAGATCCCTGATGGCCGTGTCGGATCGATATCAACCGGCAACCACCTCCGCCGGGTGATGTCCTGGTCAGAAGTCGAGGCGTCGGTCTTCCCCTGTTTTGATATCCGGTTCACCTTCCGGGCGAGGAGTGCAGGGTTCACCGGGTTCAGTGTGAAGTATATCCCCTTGAACTGGGGGGTTGAGTCCAGGGCTTCTGCATCAGCGGCGAGCCTGTCAATGTCATTGTAGTACCCGGAGAATGTCCCCGTGTCCGAGAGTGCCCGGACCTCTACGACCTGACCTGGAGCAAACAGGAATTCACATGACCCCCGGATCTGTTCCTTACTCATGAGATGACTCCCAATCCTCAGCGCGCCTCTTCCATCCGACCGCTGCAAATTCCTGTAACTTCTCGTTTGCAACGGTGTTTGTGGCCATAACTTCAGACAATTTCAGAGCGCATTTTTCACACTGATAATACCCGACCTTATGAGAGCCCCCACATTTTTCGAGCTTAAACACCGCCCGGCCTGCACACCGTGGGCACGAATTCACATCATTCATGCAAGCACCTCCGGGGTTATCAACCAGGCACCGTTTCGCCAGTTTGTAGAGAACGGTTCAAAGTGCCGGTCACAAACCATCGTTATCCACTTACGGCGTTCAGAGAGGTTATACCGTTTTAACGCTGGATAATCCCGAGGGTTCTCCATTATCTCAAGACTGATAACCGTCCGGGCAATGACAATCTCATATTCCCCTGACTTTTTGTATACGGTCCGGACCGCATGGAGGATCTCACTTTCGATATCTGGGGTGATTCTCATTCGATCCACCCCTCTTCCTTCGCCCACCCGAGGATGTGGAGAGCAGTACCGGTGGATATCTTCCGGGTAATCTTCGGACCAGGCATATGATTCCAACTAATCGGAACCGACCGACACCCCTGAGGTGAATCAATTACCTCAGTGAAGGCCTTGACATACAGCCAGGGCACCCGAAGCCGGTGACATTTCTCCGGAGTTTTCAGGAAGAAGTATTCTGGTAGTCTGAGCGGTCCGTATCGTGGAAATTCTTCACTCATCCTGCACCTCCGGGAATATCTGCCGCATTCCTTCAATCAGGACACAAACCCAGAATGTATCTTCTTCAATGAGAACGGGCCTGGCTCCATTACACCCAGATCCCCGACAATAGACAATGAACTGACCGGATGAGATGAACGGGCAGATACGGCGGCGCAATTGTGCATCAGCATGTGGCACAATGCACCCCCGTCTGCTTTTGAATGATCCATACCCGTGCGGCAGGTTTCTTTCCGGTCTGGTTTAACAGGGGGAACCGCTGGTTCATGATTTGAGAGACGACGTCGCCCCGGGTCCGTTCACCATGCCGGATCATCGCTGGAAATGAGAGTGGATTTTCCCCTATGGTGTCAACAATACAATTTCGCGAAATCAGACTCTGACCGGATGACTCAATAAAGGTGAGGACTTCCGCAGTCTCCAGAGCGTTTGGTTTCCGGGTCATGCGGGTACCCCTCCATGAGCCGGAGATATGTCCCATTGCTCTATGGGCGAAGCTCCACCGGTTGTTACCCTCCACCGTGACCAACCAGGACGACGATACACCCAGAGCTGTACATCGCCGGGGGCCGGTAACGTGGTGATCATTTTTGATATGGCCTGGATGTAATCCCTAAAAGCGGAAAGCTTTGCCTGTCTGGATGAGCGAACACAGATACAGAGAGTGCGGCCAGTTCGCCATGCGATGATATCGAATATCTTCGGATAGGTAGACACTCGCTCAGCATGATACCCAGCGTTTTGCAAAATATCCATTGCCTCATAGACAGCAGATCGTTCGACTTTGCCGGGGTTGATCAAACTGACCACCACCAGGTTACGCTATCATTATTGCCTGTAAAAAGAAATCTAGGACTAGCCCCTGCCGCCATCCCTCGCCTTCCAAACGTTGAGATGTGCTGGGGCTCTATTCTGTTGCGACGTTTGGACATTGTATCACCTTTTCAATCATGACAATTGCTCCTTTTCGTTCCAGAAATTCTCCAAACCCAAAAAATCCGGTTCGGTGTTCATATGCGAGAATGTCTTCTCGCCGAAAGTGTATTGGGGTCATGAAATCGCCCGCCTAGACAGTTTTCTAGGCATCCTGTAAGTCTAACTGGTTAAGACTATAAAGGTTATTCTTAAAATTGTAATAAAGTTTAAATAAAAAGAGCGGGGAGGGGATGGTTATCTTTTTAAAGTGGTTCTACTATTGGCTGATCGCCGCCATTTGCTTTCCGTTCCTGTAAATACTCCACTAACAAATCGGAATTATTTAATATGAATTGGTGGAATGCTTCGCTAGAGTGTATTGCATTCTCACTGAGTGCATGGCCGCAAATATGGCAGTGATGTGAGACAGGGCTGTTTATTTCCTTACAATAGGCACAGATTTTTGGTTCAAGTTTTTCAATAGATGCCTGCGGCGAGGTTTCCATACCATACAGTTTGAACATCTCCCGATCAACGTCCGACCCGGTTAGATGGGCGTAGTTAATAAACATACGAGATTCGATAGTCCCCCACATCATCATTTTCACAACCGATTCATTTACGCCCTGTTGAAGGAGGTGAGTAATCCGGGAATGCCTGAAAATGTGTGGAGTAATGTGTTTGGTTATCTTGGCAAGTTTCGCGGTCCGATTTACTAATTTCGCGATAGTCGCGTATGATAATGGGGTCCCCTTTTCTGTCACGAATACGTAATTTTCATCAGAATATTCGAGAGGGTATTCGCTGCGCCAGGTAATCACATGCTCACGAGCAAGAACAAGCCGGACATACCGGTGCTTATCGGTTTTAAAAATGACATGAACGATTAAACCGGCGTTGTCAACCTGGATATCCCGCCATTTCATCTGACCGATTTCCCCGGCTCTGAATCCGCCTTCATACAGCATCATCAGAATGGCCCGGTTTCGGGTATAGGTGCAAGCGGCGAGCATGGCTTCAACCTCCTGGACCGATAAGATGTCGGCGGCGTCCTTGGTGGCTACCTTTTTGGGAACCTTAATCGCCTGAATCTTTTTTTCCGGAACGTTCTGAAGATACCCGTTTTCTATCATCCACAAGGTGAACGCCTTCAGGATGAGAATTAAGTCGCCCCTGGTATTTTGGGCGTATTCTCCTCCGGTCCGTGGGCCGCCGCTTTGTATCCGGCTGATCCCCTGATAGATGTCCAGGTAGGTATTTTCTGCATATGGGCCGAGAAATCGTCGGCAGGAAATGAGAGATGAAACAATTTTGTGAACACGCTTGGCTTTTATCCCATTCGTGATGGTCCGCTCATAGACGTACTCAAGAATGAGTTCCTTATCTCGCTGATTTATTTCCCCGGCTTTTAAAGCGAGCTCAAATGATTTCTCGGGTGTATCAGACTTTCTCGAATGGAAACGGTCGTTTTCACCGTTCACTGGAATCAAGGGCATGCACTAAACCTCATCCCCTTTATAAATAAAATAGCGTAGGGATCCGGACAAAATGTCCAATGCTGTTGACGGGATCCGAACCCGCGACCTCCAGATATCTCAGTCATAAACTTATGAGTCTGGCGCCCTAACCAGCTAGGCCACAACAGCACAAATTGCATTATAAGAAAGTCGTCTAAATTGATAAATCTGACGATCTAATGGATCAGTAGTCCTGATGAAATAGAAAAGAAAGATCTGAATCATGAACAAAAAAGGCAGCCAGGGTGCAATGGTGGTTTTCTGCACCGTCCCCTCTGAAGTAGCGCGTGATATTGCCGGCCAGATCATTGATAAAAAACTTGCAGCCTGTGTCAATGTCTTTCCAGTCCGGTCAATATTCCGGTGGGAAGGCCGGATTTGTGATGATACTGAAGAACTTCTGATCATAAAAACAACCTGTAGTGCAGCAGATGAATTAACAAAGTTCCTGGTTTCTATTCATCCCTATGATCTTCCTGAAGTGCTCTGTCTGCCGGTCATGTCTGGTCATGAGGAGTTTCTAAACTGGGTTGCAGGTGAGGTTGACTTTAATTGAGGATCAGGGGGAAATAGTTACTGATCGTCGTCCGGTACATGAAATTATCGCGACTTCAATGACTGACAGGTTAGTTATCTTTTCAGCCGGGTATGGGCCTCCTTTTGTATCGGGGTATCGTAAAGCAATAATTTCCAGGCCCTTTTGTTTTGCTTTGCCTTCCAAAAAAGTAGTCATTCCCTCAAGTATGACACTTTCATATGCCATTCCATATCCACATGTAGATTCGGCTTTAATTATCGAACAGTTAAGTTCGACAACGATACAGACCAGATGATTTTTCTGAAGAATTCAAATTTTTTTCCCCTCATCTGCTGAATGCAGGTATATCCTTCCCTCATGGTACGCAAAACACATGGGAACACAATAGGGCTCATTGTTGTCACACAGCGCGACATGACAAAAAGGAGAGAAAGAAAGGATATCGTTTATACGCGATAGATCTGACAATATTATCTTGTCTTCTCATTTAGATCTGTCGGTTTTTTTCAATTACTGCTGCAAGACCGGCGGCGATTGCTGCCACTTTTTTGTCACTTCGCAGCGGTGTTGCAAGTTGTGTCATCCTGGTCTCTTCATCCTGGATGTATCGCTTGAGCGTTTTACTGATATGCTCTTCCTGGAGGAAGTGTGTGTGCGTATTGCCTGCAATAAATTCTGGATTATGAATAACGGCATGATGAAGTGGGAGGGTTGTTTTTACACCAAGGATAACATATTCATAAATTGCTCTTTTCATCCGCGCAATTGCATATTCTCTGCTCATTGCCCATGCACACAGTTTAGCAATCATGGAGTCATAGAAAGGCGGGATGGTATACCCTGCATGAATACCTGAATCAAGCCTGATACCCGGACCACCTGGTGAACGGTACCTGGTAATTTTACCGGGATCTGCTGCGAAATTATTCAACGGATCTTCAGCGTTAATACGGCATTCAATGGCATGACCTTTGAGTGTTATATCTTCCTGATGATATTCAAGAGGATCACCGGATGCAACGATAATCTGTTGCTTTACAATATCTATCCCGGTGACAAGCTCGGTGACGGTATGTTCCACCTGGAGACGGGTATTCATCTCCATGAAATAATACTCCCCGTTATTATAGAGGAATTCCACCGTTCCGGCATTTACATAGTCTACCGCTTTTGCGACCCGTAATGCAGAGTCAGTCATTTTTTCCCTGAGTTCAGGTGTCATCACCGGACAGGGTGCTTCTTCGATCAGTTTCTGGTGTCTTCGTTGAATTGAGCATTCACGCTCAAACATATGGACCCTGTTATCATGTTCATCACAAAATACCTGAACCTCTACATGACGGGGTTTTTCCAGGTATTTTTCAATGAATACCGTCCGGTCACCAAATGCAGATTCTGCAATCCTCATTGCCCCTTCAATAGCAGATTCAATCTCTGAAGGATCATGGACAATCTGCATCCCGATCCCCCCGCCACCGGCACTCGCTTTAACAATAACCGGGTACCCGATCTTGTCCGCGGTTTTTGCAGCCTCATCCAGGTCATTAACGCCTCCATCTGTCCCGGGAAGTACGGGGACACCAGCATTTTTCATCGTCTGTTTTGAACGGATCTTGGATCCCATTGCCGCAATTGTCCTGGACTTCGGGCCGATGAACGTGACACCTTCTTCCTCGCACAACTTTGCAAAGTCAGCATTCTCAGCAAGAAACCCATAGCCCGGATGAATTGCCTCTGCCCCGGCTTTTTTTGCTACCGAAACAATCCGCTCCTTGTTCAGGTAAGATTTGGATGGAGGTGCCGGACCGACTGGAAACGCCTCATCTGCATAATGGACAAAAAGAGAGTCCTTATCTGCTTCTGAATAGATGGCAACGGTGTCGATCTCAAGTTCGCGACAAGCACGCATCACGCGGATCGCGATCTCTCCCCGGTTGGCGATGAGGATTTTTTCAAAAAATTTCATTCAATCACCAAAAGCACGTCTCCAGCCAGCACGGTGTCCCCGGCATCAACAAAGATGTCCTTAACCACTCCGTCACGGGGACTTGTGATAGGATTTTCCATCTTCATCGCTTCCAGGACAACCAGGGTTTCCCCGGTTTTAACCCTGTCTCCCCTTCCTACCTGGATTTTCAGGACCATTCCCTGCATATTGCTTTTTACACCGCCGGGAATGTCTTCTTTTGGCGCATCAGAAGCCCTTGGTTTACCCTCTATTGTCTGATCTCCAATTGCCAGGATCCTGACCGTGAATGTTTCCCCGTCAACTTCAACCTGCATGGATGACGGAAGAGAGAGTTCAGATTCTTTTTTCTGAACTGCTGATGGTATTGGTTCTGCTTTTCTTTCTCCCTTCAGGAATGAAGGAGCAATTGCAGGATACAAAATATAGGTGAGAACGTCTTCTTCTCTTTTTATTAATCCGGCCGCACTCGCTTCGGCTTTCATCTTCTCATACATGGGTGGCAGCAGGTCTGCGGGTCTTATCGCAATCACATCTTCATGTCCGATAATCAGGGTTCTCATTTCATCGGATATCGGGCCTGGAGGTTTTCCATACAGACCTTTTACGTAATCCTTGACTTCATTTGAGATAGTTTTGTACCGGGCACCGGTTAGAACATTGAACACTGCCTGTGTACCGACAATTTGTGATGTCGGGGTGACCAGGGGTGGATATCCAAGATCCTGACGAACCCGTGGAACTTCAGCGAATACCTGATCAATCTTGTCAAGAGCATCCTGGTCCTGAAGTTGGGAGACAAGATTAGTTATCATCCCGCCTGGAAGCTGGTACATGAGGACATCACTGTCAACTCTTTCAGCAACCGGGGTAAAGAGGCCTTCATATTTTCTCCGGATTTTCAGGCACTCGTTCCTTATTTCCCTGAGCACAAGCAGGTCAGATCCGGTATCACGCGGTGTTCCTTTTACTGATGCAATGATACTTTCGGTTGGCGGCTGACTGGTTCCAAGGGCAAATGGTGACATGGCGGTATCCAGGATATCCACTCCTGCACTGATGGCAGCCTGGTATGCCATGGGTGCAATTCCACTTGTGCAATGGCTGTGCAGGTCAACTAGTATATCCATCTCGTCTTTTATCCCGGTAATCAACTCCCGTGCAACCTCCGGCATAATGAGACCTGCCATATCCTTGATGCAGACAGAGTCACAATCGCTGGCATAGAGTTCCCGTACCAGGTCTACAAAACCCTTTACCGAGTGGACCGGGCTAGTGGTGTATGAAATGGTTCCCTGGAGATGTGCACCTGTTTCCTTTACTCTGGTCATCGGGTACTTCATGTTTCTGATATCGTTTAACGCATCAAAAACCCTGAAAATATCAACTCCGTTTTTATGGGAGAGATCTACAAATCTTTCAACAACATCATCAGAGTAATGCCGGTACCCGACAAGGTTCTGGCCACGAAGCAGCATCTGGATAGGGGTGTGGTGTAATTCATCCTTAAGCGTCCGCAGACGTTCCCATGGATCCTCGTTTAAAAACCGGATGCAACTGTCAAAGGTTGCTCCTCCCCATGCTTCAACCGAGAAGAAACCGGCCTTATCTATTGCCCGGGTGAGAGGAAGCATATCATCAGTTTTCATCCTGGTTGCAATAAGTGACTGATGTGCATCCCGAAGTGTCGTATCTGTTATTAAAAGCCGTTTTTGTCGGTCAGAACTCATGTATACACCTTTTAATCCGCCAGGGTGCGGTTCAAACAATAAAGGTTGAACTGGATATCATAAAAAACTCTCCCGCAATGAGGGAAAAGAGGAAAATGGCGCAGGAAAATGCTCCGGCTATCCAGTCTATTGGTGGTGAGACAAAGGAAGGACAATGTGTTCCTCCTCTCACGTATCCCCGAAGAGTCAGGAGAGTTGCCCGTTCCTGTGCAAGTTGCAGCTGCCGTATTACTATTCCCGAGAAGACTGCCGGTATTATTCCCAGGTTAAGCCGGTTTCCTTTCTGCCTGATAGCAACTGAGACCCGTTCTGTCTCCCATGCCAGTACCTGGAGTGCTGACATGCTCAGTTCACCGATGAGACCAAGGTCAAACCCTATTCTGGTGCCCCCGAAAAATACCCCTACATCCAGTAGCTCTCCCGGATATCGTTCTGTATACATCCAGGAAGCGATAATAAGCACCGAAGTAATCCTGATAAAGTAGGAAATACCGTCTCTCCCTGAATAAATCGCTGCAATACTCATCACTGCCGGAACGGCCAGGATAAGGATGAATACTCTGATTGATCGGATGGATGTTCTGCGCCCAAAGACTGCCCACCAGAGAAGAGTCAGAAATGCACCGGTCAGAGAAAACCATGCTGCTCCGGAAAGAAGTGCAGCTCCAAGTATTCTTATTCTGGGATCCTGCATACAGCCTTCTCCAGGTCATATCGCGCCAGGCCTTCCAGGATGATTCCATTCCTCCACAGGTACCTGACAAGTGGGGGAGGACGGTTCCAATTTTTTAGTTCTTCTGGAACTCTCCCGATGCAGAAGAGCTTTCCCTCATCCATTTCCCAGAGATACTGAACATCCGGAAGTGAGGTGATGTCATGGCTGATGATGACTATCACCTGGTTTTCTGAAATTTCAATAATCCGGTTAACCCATTTTCTCGCTTCATTGTCCAGGCCGGCATATGGCTCATCAAGGACGATTATATCATATTTCCCTGTAAGAATTGCAGCCAGAATAAGACGTTTTAGTTCTCCCCTGGACAAAGAAAACAGGTCTGTATCTTTTTTATCTGCGAGACCCGCGAGTGAAATTATCTGATCGGCGTTACCATGCCAGCTTGCTGCTTCTTCGCGGACAGTTATCGTGGTGACATGGTAACTGGTATCCTGAAGCAACATGACGCGCATGTTACCTTCCCAGGAGATTGTTCCCTCATCTGGGGTATGTATTCCTGCAAGGATCTCACCAAGACTGGTCTTTCCTGATCCAACTTTTCCGGTTATCAGGTGAACACCGGGGAAAAATTCACCCTCTGCATACAGGGTAAAGGTTCCCTTTTTCTTTACTACTCCCTGCAGATGCACCCTGTTCATCTCTCTTTTCATCAGGAATCTCCTGGAATATGTTTATACACCCTTCTCCAGAACCAGGGATCCTGTAAGCGTTCATCGAATTCCCGGTTTCCCTTATCTAATAATGATATTTGGGAGACTATTCTGCCCTCATCGAGGATGATTATTTCGTCAGCTGTTGCCATTCGTTCAGGCCGGTGTGTAGAAAATACTACATGCCTGATATTGGACTTTTTAATGATTACATCCAGTCTGAAACAGAATTCATCATCAAGGTGAGAATCAGTCTCATCCAGGATGAGGAGATCAGGCTTTGCTATCAGAGCTGCTCCAAAAGCAACGAGTACTAGTTCTCCCCCGGAAAGCCCCCGGATCTCCCTTGTTATAAGGTGCGTGATTCCCAAATCACTGGCTAGTGTCTTTATTGTTTGTTCAATCTCTTCACAGGAAAAATGCGCAAATCTGAGTGGAGAAGCCAGTTCATCATATACCCTGGTAAAGAGCATGTTCCGGTCAGGATATTCACCAACCCATCCTATTGTGCATCTGTCAGGGTCTTCTCCCCTAATTATCACCGTTCCTCTTTCCGGATGGATTATCCCTGAAAGAAGTTTTAAAAAGGAGGTTTTTCCTGATCCATTTGGGCCGGTTATTGCACAGATTCCAGGTTTAATCGTGCATGACGGGATGGAGAGAATTCCTGCCATCACGGAATCAATACATATCATCGGACTGAAATCTTTCCTGTATATGGCTGGATACGCTTTGTGATAAGAAATGCTGCTGCTGCTTTTATAATGTCACCTGGAATAAATGGGAGCATACCTGCGACAATGGCCGGGACAGGATTCATCGGAACAGAGAGAATTAGCCAGGAAAGGCCACATGCATAGATTAGCAGTGTCCCAAGGACAAGTCCTGCTATGTGGATCCGGTCATCTGTCTTCTCATAACATAGTCCCAGTAGCACTGCTGCAGCGATGAATCCTATGAGATAACCTCCGGTAGGCCCGAGCAACACGCCGACACCTGCAGTTCCGTTATGAAAAACCGGAAATCCGATGATACCAAGGATGAGGTACATACTCATCGGAATAATTGCATACCGTTTCATGATTGTCCCGGTCAAAAGAACCGCAAGGGTCTGCAATGTTATCGGGACCGGAATAAAGGGTATGGAAATCCATGAAAAAACGGTAATCATCGCGATAAAAAGAGTTGAATGGGTGATGATAACCGATCGGTGATAATCCCCGGCCATGATTATATGTGGATACAATCGCCGGCAATAACCCGTTCAATTTTACCATTGTCTTTCTTTACGACCAGTGCACCGTTTGGATCAACATCAATTGCTTCGCCCTCAAAGAGGGATCGCAGGGTAATTATCCGGACCCTTCTTCCGATAGTTGATGAGAAATTTTTCCATTCCCTGATGACGGCATCATATTCTCCCTGTATGATCATCTCGTACCGATTCTCAAATTCTTTGAGTATGGCAGCAAGAAGCACTGCCCGGTCAATATCTTTGTCAACCTCCTGGCTGATGGAGGTCATGGTACCTCTGATGGATTGGTTTAATGAGTCAAGGTTAACGTTTGCATCTATTCCCATCCCAAGCAGGCAATATTGCACCTTCTCTCCTTCTGCTCCAAGCTCCAGCAGAATTCCCGCAACTTTTTTGTCTCCGATGATGATGTCGTTGGGCCATTTGATAAGAGCACCAATGTCATACATCTTACGCAGGACTCTGGCAACTGAAACCGACGCGGCAAGAGTAAGCATGAATAGATGGTCAATCGGGATTTGTGGCTGCAGGATTATTGTCACCCAGATACCCCCTGCAGGAGAAACCCAGGCCCTTCCCATTCTGCCGACTCCACCGGTCTGTTCTTCTGCGATGATTACCATCCCGCTTAGTTCGTCTATTCCTCCCTGTTCAGCGAGGTCTTTTCCATACCATATTGTCGAAGGGATGGTCTTGAAAAACCGCATTTTCCTGCCAATTAACCGGGTTTTGAGGTGACGATAAATGATATGAGGTCTGAAATCCTGGTTTTTATCATGCAGGACATATCCTTCATCATCTGAAGCGGTGATATCGTATCCGAGCTGGCGGAGTTCATTAATATGTTTCCAAACCGCTGACTTTGAGAGGGATAAAGCCATTGCTATCTCATTGGTCTCTACTGGTTTTTCTGATGCTTCTAAGATTTCAAGGACTTTGAATGCCTGTATGTACATGTAATCACCGTTTTGCCCGGATCTGTTCGGTCGGAAGCGGACAGGGATCTTTTCCGCAGACTTGTTTGATTATTGCAGACTGGTGTTCCATCAGGTTAGCAAGGTCAAAGATGCCGGTGATGTCGACAACCCCGATAGCTGCCATGGTTTTGTTAGTTGCATCCTTTAATGGCGCAACAAGGACGGGGACTCCCTTGTACCGGCCGGTCAGCGGAGTCACTTTCTGAAGTTTTCCTGTTTGTATTACCTCTTCCAGGACTGGTCCTGTATAGTCTGGATCAACTACCTCACCGTTTTCAATACAAATCCCGTTTTTCTCCAGTGAACGAGCAGTAACCGGCAATTTTCCTACTATCTCGTGAACGGCCATACAGATCGGGATCCAATCTGATGCACCAGCCTGCTCAGATAAGATATACTTACTCATTATTTTCCCTCAATTATTCCCTTGTGTCTCACTACAATAATCCTTCGCCTGCATGGGCGAATAAACCGGTGATGAAAGTACGGGAAGGATATTCATGAATTGTTGAGACAACAATTTTTCCCTTTCCGTATGGTACATGGATGAGAACCGGGCCTTTTTCAGTGTTAAGAATTACCAACTCTTTATCCTGGATTCCCTCAAGTGTACCGTCAATGGAAATGGTATCTGTTTCCTCTTCGATGATGGATGCACAGGGATGTGAGTGGTTTCGCACCGGATGTTCCTCACTAAAACCAAAATTATAGGAAAACGAAGGAGAAAGCCAGTCATATGCAGACGGCTTATCTGCTCCTCCACCAAAAGCGAGAATTGTTCCGCCTTCTTTTACATATCTGTCAATTCTTGAACTGATTGCACGAAGTGCAGTCAGTATCCTGATATGCTGTTCAGATGCAAATCCGGCTGGAATGACGATCCCATTGAATTTTTTCCGGAAAAACGGGGCGGCAAGAAGATGTGGGGTTACCAGTTCACAGGAGATACCACAATCTTCAAACAGCCTGGTAAAAAGTACCGGACCTTCCCAGATGAATGCAATATGAGATGTCATTTATCCCTTGATTACTCCCACCGGCTCGAGTCGTGCAACAAGTCGTGATATCCCCAGGTTATGAACTACTGATACCACTTCTAGAGATGACTTGTAGGCATCAGGTGCCTCTTCAGCGATAGCGCTATCATGTGGTGCTTTAACCATGATTCCTGCTTTTCCAAGTGTCTCACGGATTGTCTTACCCTGTATCTTTTTCTTTGCCTGTGATCGTGAAAGAACACGACCAGCACCATGACAGGTAGAACCAAATGTCCTGTTCATGGCCACATCAGTTCCTTTGAGAAGATATGATGATGAACCCATACTCCCGGGAATTATCACCGGTTGGCCGGTTGATGCGTAATCCAAGGGAACATCAGGACATCCCGGTCCAAAGGCACGGGTAGCGCCTTTTCTATGAACACAGACCCGGGTGTTTTTTCCGTTAATGTCATGATCTTCTATCTTGGCAACATTATGAGCCACATCATAAACAAGGCGGATATCATCATATGAGATTCCACACATCCTTGTTAGTACCTTGCGGATCTGGTGAGTAATTATCTGCCTGTTTGCCCAGGCATAGTTTGCAGCTGCAGCCATTCCACCAAAATAGGCTTTACCTTCCGGCGATGTCAGGGGTGCACAGGCCAGCTGTTTGTCCGGGAGATGTATGTGATATTTTGAGGTAGCCTGTTCCAGGACCTGCAGGTGATCGGTGCAGACCTGGTGTCCAAGTCCCCGGGAGCCACAATGGACCATCATGCATATCTGGCCTTTTTCAATTCCAAAGGCTTTTGCTGCGGATTCATCATAGATCTCATCAACGGTCTGGATCTCGAGAAAATGGTTTCCCGCTCCAAGTGTTCCACTCTGTGGGACTCCTCTTGACCGGGCTTTCCTTGAAACATGGGATGGTTCTGCCTCCTTCATTCTGCCCTGTTCTTCACAATGGAGAAGATCATCTGCATTTCCGTATCCTTCTGCTACAGCAAATCCTGCCCCGTCAGCCATCATCGTCTCAAGTTGTTTATCTGAAAGACGAAGAGATGATCTGGCTCCTACCCCGACAGGGACAGCGTCATACAATGCATCCAGTATTTCTTTTTTTTGTGCAAGATCTTTGAGGGTGAGTGGTGTGGTAAGGAGCCTGACCCCACAATTAATATCAAAGCCAACTCCTCCCGGGGATATTACGCCGGTCTGATAATCAAATGCAGCAACACCTCCTATGGGAAATCCGTATCCCCAGTGAATATCCGGCATAGCGAGTGAATGATTGATTATTCCTGGCATGGTTGCAACCTGGGCAAGTTGCTGTAAGGCCCCTTCTTCAAGGGTTGCGGTGAGTTTTTCAGAAAGAAAAAACCTGCCTGGAACAAGCATCCCTTTGACATAACCGACGGGCAGTTCCCATTCATATTCTCCGATTTTTGTTATTCCTTCTATCATCCTGCACCTCACACATCGAACAATATATCACATGAATATTCATCCTTTTCCCTGGTGATTGAAAGATTGTGCCAGGATATCCCTTTTACTTCGGTTCCTCCGCCGTGAACTGGGGAGCAAAAGGGTTCTCCTCTCATGATAATTCGTGCCTTGTTATCCTCAATTGTTACCAGGAATTCTGAGAAGACAATATTTGCAACCTCTGATTCAAAGAGAAGTTCTGACAAAAATGAATGGAGCAGGTGCTCGGGTGTTTCTCCAACCACCTGGATGGAGATCTCCATTTCCTGTTTTGTCTGGCCCCTGTATATGGTTTTCATCAGGGCATGGCCTGCTTCAGAAAAAAGGTCTTCTAGATTTCCTGCCCTGATATGCATCAATATGTCGGCAGTATGCTCTTTCTCTTCAAAACTCATTACAATCCATTGTATTCTTCAGAAAATGCCTCGTCTCTCATGGTAACATGATAGGGAACAAGGCCCATGTGGATGTGGTCGATGTACCGTGCCTGGTACATCGAGATATAAATGGTCTTTTCTCCTGCTTTGAGCGCAAGATCAGTTGGTTTTGGTGGTTTATATGAAACTGGAAGGAGCACCGGACCCCCGCATGATGTGGAGATACGAAAATCTGTGTTGCGTTCCGCAATATACTCGATCACCGCGTCATCGATAAAGATCGAGTGGAGACCAGACTCTTCAAAGAGGCTGGAGTTTTGCTCATACATCCCTCTCATTTGATACCGGATGGGAAAAAATGCTTGTGATGTGCCTGTTATGATGCCAGGATCCGTTTCACCCGTGAAACATCCTGCTCCTTAATCCGGTATAATCGACATCCTTTTGTCTCATCCCGTTTCCCCTGTAGTATGCCGATTCGTGAAGACACAAGTCCGATCATCCCTCCTACTCCATGATATGACACCGGGTATGACCTGGCGAGAGACTCGTATATATCTTCTATGGAGAGGTCTTTTCTATGGAGAAATAATGCGAGAGCTGCACGACGAACTCCTGTGGGATCTCCGGATATCCAGCTCCGAAGTCTCTGTTCTACAATCTGCTCTCTTGAATGCATTGTCATACCCTCCTTTTACAAATCCAGGATCATAAGGTTTCTTGTTTTATTTTGTGATTTTTCATCCATGTCAGATGATGGTTTAATGAGTATCAGGCGCCAACCCTTCTGCGCATGAATTTTTTCACCTATGATATCAGCTCCATCTCACCGGTGAAGCTCTGTGTCATCCCGGTAGTGATCCTGTTAGTATCACTGCTATCCGTTGGGATGATGTGGATGCAGACCGGTCTTCCCGTTAGTCCGGGAATTGAATTTATGGGGGGTATCAGCGTTACTATCGTTACTGATGAGACCCCCGAAGAGTTATCTGCCTTTTTTTCCGGATATCCTCTTATCAGTGTGAATGAAGGAATAAACAACGGTATGTACCTGAAGTTCGGGCCAATGGATGATAATACCGCGATTGAATTTACCAAAATGGTTGAAGGGAAATATAAGGGGGCAAAAATAGATCAGATAGGTTCCTCATTTGGAAAAACCCTCCAGGACCAGGCGATAATTGCCCTGATTATATCTTTTATCGGTATGGCCATTGTGGTATTTGTTGCATTCAGATCCTTTGTTCCAGCTGCTGCAGTTGTTATTTCTGCATTTGCTGACATGGTTATGACTGCCGCGTGCATGAATATTCTTGGTATTCAGCTCTCTCTTGGGACTACGGCTGCTCTTCTGATGCTTATCGGGTACTCCGTGGATAGTGATATCCTGCTGACCTCACGTGTTTTAAAACGCAAAGGGAAGTTTGATGAAAAGATGCAGGGTGCTTTTCGGACCGGTATCATCATGACTTCAACCACCTTTGGTGCAATCTTTGCCATGTGGCTTATCGCAAGCATTGGCGGTATTCAGATAATTTCTGAGATTGGCGCAGTGCTTCTGATAGGACTTGTATTTGATGTCATGAATACCTGGCTCACCAATGCAGGTATCCTGAAGTGGTACATGCTTGAAGGAAAGGGTCGCCTTTCATCCGTACAGCGGGGTGCATAAATGGATAAATCAACCTTTATGGAGATGATAAAGGATTACCGGGTTGCAATTTACCTGGTTTTGCTCATAGCATCAATACTTATCATCTTCCCGCACCCCGGACCCTCCGGTCTTGAGACAAACCTGCAGTTTGGCCTTGATCTTGATGGTGGTTCCTGGATTCAACTCGAATTTCAGTCCGCAATCGCGACATTTAAATCCGATTTGACTGTTGATGAGTTTGTAACACAGCTTCGGACTAAACTTGATGCCGAGGTATTTCTTGTAGATGAAAATACTGTAGAAGTCAGGAAAAACATATCTGAACAAGAACTACGGGAAGTCTTCTCCGAACTGAAGACCGAACTTGTTTCTTATAATCCCGGAGTGACCAAGGAAACCGGGGAAGATGTCAAACGAATCCTTGAAAACAAGATTAATAGTCTTGGAACACGGGATGCCAAGGTCTACGTGATTACTGCACTCAATGGTATCAGCCGGTACATTAGGATAGAAATGGCTGGTGTTTCTATGGGTGAAGCCCAGGAGATCGTCGGGAAGCAGGGTAAGTTTGAGATTCGTATTCATACAACCGGCAACGAGACCGAGCATGTGCTCTTTGGTGATGCTATTCAGTCGGTTGCAAACCCGGCACAAACCCCACCAAACAGCGACAACTGGGGAGTATCCTTTGTTATTTCAAAAAGCGCAGGGGAAGATCTCCGCCAGGCAGCGATTAAATCAGGAGCAACCAGATCTCCGGAAGGCCACAACCTTGACATGATCCTTGATGGAAAAGTGGTATATTCTGCCCCGCTCTCTCCAGATCTTGCCGTGGAACTTCAGAGTAAACCAACAACAAATCTCCTGGCTTCAACCGGTTATGGGGAAGAAGGGCGTGAACAGGCAAAACTTCTGGAAATCCACCTGCGTAATGGTGCCCTGCCTGTTGGTGTCAGTATCGCAGGTTCTGGTTCTGTATCTCCTGAACTTGGAGACCAGTTTAAATTCTGGAGTGTTCTTGCTGGTATCTTTGCACTTGTAGCAGTTGCAATCAGCGTCTATTACCGGTACCGTGAGCCCGGTATCGTGCTCCCGATGGTCATGATTAACGCATCTGAAGTGATCATCCTGCTGGCAGCAACAGTATTTTTCCTACAGCTTGACCTTGCAACCATCGCCGGTCTGATTGCAGTGCTGGGTACTGGGATCGACCAGCTGGTGATCATTACTGATGAGATATTGCATGAAGGAAAAGTCCCGTCCCCGAACCTGTACATGAAACGACTAAGGCGTGCACTCGGTATCATCGTTGTATCAGCAGGCACTGCATTCATAGCCATGCTTCCGCTGGCAGTCATGGACCTTTCCACCCTTCGTGGATTTGCAATAATTACCATACTCGGTGTAATAGTGGGAGTTCTTGTCACCCGTCCAGCTTATGGACGGATTATTATGTCAATCCTCTCCAAATAACCGATACCATACTTTTATCTGTTTTTTTAACGCACTTCTGCTAAGGTGCAACATGTCAAAACCGATTCTTATGGACTTCTATGCCGATTGGTGCGGGCCCTGTAGGCGGATGGGCCCGATATTGGAGGAACTGAAACAGAGGATGGGCGATCTTGTGGAAATCCGCAAGATAAATGTTGATGAACATCTGGCTGAAGCCCAGAATTATCACATTTCAGTAGTTCCTACAATTATTATTGAAAAGGATGGTGTAGTAATTCAGAAATTCCAGGGTGTTACTGAAACAGATACCCTGGAATCAGTTCTTCGTCCCCTGGTGGAGTAATCGTGCGGATAGGTATAATCGGTGGAACCGGTGAGATAGGAGAAGGGATGGCCATGCGCCTGTCCCGGATCATGGATGTCTGCGTAGGTTCACGTGATGTGGCAAAAGCACAGGAGACCTGTGATGTCTGCCTTTTCTCTGCAAAGGAAAACAAGTTTGAGTGCTCTGTTAAAGGAGGATCAAACCAGAATGTGGTGGATGAG
This sequence comes from Methanomicrobiales archaeon, assembly GCA_012729535.1. Taxonomy (GTDB): domain Archaea; phylum Halobacteriota; class Methanomicrobia; order Methanomicrobiales; family Methanospirillaceae; genus Methanospirillum. The sequence continues at coordinate 39,601 of JAAYCY010000044.1, forward strand.
TCAGATCTCATTATCCTTGCGGTTCCATTTAAACATGTCAGGTCAACGGTAGAGGGACTGACCGGCTGGGAAGACAAGATTGTAATAAGCCCGGTTAATCCAATGGAAAGAAAGGAGAGTTTTGTTTACACTCCCCCAGCTGAGGGATCTGCGGCTCTCTATTTGAAGAGTATTCTGCCAGCCAGTACCCGGATTTGTACAGCATTTAACAATATTGCCGGGAACAAATGGCGGGATATTCATAGTGATCTTACGTATTCTGTTCCGGTCTGTGGTGATGATGCACAAGCTAAGCAGATTGTAATGGATCTTGTGGATAGGATCTCACTTCTAAAAGCATATGATGCCGGTCCGCTATCTGGTTCGCATATTGTTGAGAGTATCACACCGCTTCTTTTGAATGTTGCCCGGTATAACCGGATGAAAGACGTTGGAATCCGGTTTGTGTGAAATGTCTGCAGAAGAATTTGTCCGGATAGGAAAACGTCTCTTTGCTGAACACCTGGTAGGTGGGAATTTTGGCAATATGAGTATCAGGGATAGTGAGGAGAATTTTCTTCTCACCCGGACTGGTTCATATCTTGATGATCCAGGTGAACTTGTCCGTGTTCCGCTTTTTGGTGATGTTCCATCAGAGGCATCGAGCGAATGGAGAGTTCACCGGGCAGTGTATCAACAGACACGACACCGGGCAATTGTTCATGCCCATCCCCCGTATGCAGTCTCTGCATCACTGGTGCTTGACGAAATTAGTCCTCTTGACAGCGAAGGCAGGATGTTTTGCCCGACAATTCCCGTCGCCACAGGAGAGCCGGGAAGCAGGGAGCTTGCAGAGGACGTAGCTGACTGTCTGGCCCTTACGGGACTTTGCATTGCCCGGGGACATGGCACATTTGCCACTGGAAAAACCCTGGAAGAAGCATATCTGTATACTTCCCTGGCGGAACATGCATGTCGGGTATTATCATTAGTCCCTTCATTTCAGTAATACATGACACTTGAAGAAAAAATTTTAAACCTTTCTCCTGGAATGCGAGTCCAGGTGGAGGATTATGTAGATTTTCTTCTCAGCAGGATGGACGCTGAACCTGCAATACCGGCACCATCATTGGAATGTAATAAGACGATGGAAAAAGCAGAGGATGAGAATATTCTGTCCCTATCTTCTCCCGGAAGCAGTCCTCTGTCTGACAGGATTAAGAAGAACTCTTCAGGAATTATTCTGGCAGAAGAGACCCTGTCTGATGCAAAAAATCCTGATTATGTTGACTTTGCCGATATCAACAGCAGATTTGGCCATACTCCAAAAAGGGAAGAGGAAAAGAAGGAACAAGGTCGGCTTAGGCGACTCCTTGACTGGATGTAATTATACTACACGGGAAGTTGTAGAGAGTTCAATTCCTTTGGCGCCGATGATATAGGGGAGCAGTCGTGAAGGCGGCTGGATGCCGGTCATTTTTTTCACGTTTAACGTCCGGATGATCTCATTTCCCTGATTATCTTCATGAAGATGGATAACGACATCGCATAGTCTTATCAGAAGAATCTCGTTATATGGTGCATGAAGATCTTCGTATAATGTAAAGAAGGCATTATCAAGGGATGCCTGGATTCCTTCCCTGCAAGAGACCACTCCTGTAAGGACTGGTTCGATCCCCTCACGCATGATAAGACTTGAAAGTGAATCAATGATAATGCCCCCGTCTCCGGCATTTGCAAATATTTCTGTGGTAGTCATACTTCGGGCATGAATCATATTGTCCTGGAGATATCCGTCAAGCATGAAAAATTGACGGTGTTCCGGATTAACTTCCCAAAACTGGCGTGCAAACAGGTCAATCCCGGAAGTTGCCGAACCAATAACGAGAATCGTACTTCCTGGAAGAAATCCTCCATCAAGAGCAAGATCAAATCCATTGATTCCAGTGCGGTTTCTACCTGCATATTTTCGAACCATTGTTCCGGTATTACCGTTAGAATCTTCAACCATATCCCCTAATACACCTGTTTAGTTTTAGATACAGACCTCGTGGAAAGGTATGCCATTATCTATATATTGGGGTTTATGTAATTATGGTAATATAGAAAAGGGGGGTGTCTCTTTTGGCATGTGATGGCTGGATGCATTGGGGGTTTTGGTATACGGTCAATCCGGCAATAATTTATTATGAAAATCAGGGTGGGGAATCTTAAAAAAACAGCGAGGGAAGCCAAAAAGAAAGAAGTTCCAGCAGGAGATCCTTCTACGCCCGCAGCCCCGCCCCAGGGAAAACCACAAAAGAAACCTGCAATTTTTGGGAAAAAGAAAACAGTTCCAGAAAAATCCCCTGCACTCCGGCGCCTTGGGAAGAAAAAAGAGAAGGAACCTCAGGATCTAAAAGACTCGCGCGAAGAAAAGGGAAAAAAACGTTCTCTTTTTAGTTCAATCGGGAAAATTGCTCCTCTTGCAAAAAAACGTGAACAGTATGATCCAAAAGTTCACGGAATGATGGTTAACCTGAGTTATGAACCTCCAAGCGGGACTGAAGAAATTGAGGTATATCCGGTTAATCCTCCTTTTGCCTATGTCCGGATCACCTATAACTATTCTACCCATGAGTACCTTTACGATGTGGTAGAGCCTGTCTATACAGACGCTGAAAAAAAGTTAATCGATGAATTAAAGAAAGGAATTTTTGAAAGGGTGAACGTAAACACCCGCCAGATTTCCCGTGAGACTGCAGCAGATACCCTGGAATCCATGATGAATGAGGTTCTGGCTGACTATGCGATAAACCTTGATCCCCTGACGTACGAAAAGGTTCATTATCAACTAAGAAAGGATTTCCTGGGTGATGGTCTGGTTGACCCAATCATGCATGACCGGTTCATCGAAGATATTTCCTGTGACGGAATGGAAAGACCACTTTTTGTATATCATTCCAGGTACGAGTCCATAGAATCCAGCCTGTCGTATACCAATGGGTCTGATCTTGATTCTTTCGTGACAAAACTTGCCCAGCGTGCAGGAAAGCATATATCAGTAGCAGACCCGATGCTGGATGCAACCATGCAGGACGGGTCACGAATACAGATGACCCTTGGGACTGAAGTCACCGCCCATGGTTCCACGTTCACCATCAGAAAGTTCAAGGAGGAACCGATCACTCCGACAGACCTCATAGAATGGGGAACTTTTTCTCCCCTTTCGATAGCATTTCTCTGGCTTGCAGTTGAGAATGCAAAGTCATGCATCTTTGCCGGAGGAACTGCATCAGGAAAGACCACCTCGCTGAATGCAATCTCCCTTTTCATACCTCCCCTCGCAAAGATAGTGACCCTTGAGGATACCCGTGAACTGAAACTTCCCCATGCTAACTGGATTCCAAGTGTAACCCGCGAATCATTTGATGTAAGTGGCAAAGGGGAGATTGACATGTATGAACTCCTCAAGGCTGCTCTTCGTCAGCGCCCGGAATACCTGATTGTCGGGGAGGTCCGGGGGCGTGAAGCACTCACCCTCTTTCAGGCCATGTCAACCGGCCATGTCACCTATTCCACAATGCACGCAGATTCGGTATCCTCAGCGGTTCACCGGTTGGAAAATCCGCCCATCTCTGTTCCAAGAAACATGTTGTCTGCATTAAACCTGGTCTGCGTCCAGGTTCAGGCGCGGGTAGGTGGTCAGCGTATCCGGCGAAACAAGCAGATAATTGAAGTTTTGGATATTGATCCCCGGACAAATGAACTGATCACAAATGAAGTGTTCAGATGGCGGCAGGCAACCGATGAGATCTCCTATTCGGGAAAGTCGTTTATCCTGGAAGACATCATGGAGTCGCACGGATGGGACGAGGAACGGATCCGCCGTGACCTGCTTCAGAGGCAGGAGGTTCTTGAGTGGATGCGGGAGAAAAATATTCGGGATTTTCGTGATGTAAGCAAGATAGTTGTCTCCTACTTCAGGGATGCAGAGACACTCATGGAACAGATCCGGTCTGGTGGCAATGAATTCTTATGAGAGGTTCTGCTTCTCCCTGCTTGGGAACCGGATATCTGCTAAACGGCAGAAGTACTATGATCTTATTGAAAACATCAGGTCTGCACGGATGGGTATCACCTTTGAAGCCTATCTTGCAACAGCTATCGTTACATCTGTTCTTGTCGGAATAATCGGTTCCCTTCTGGTTGCTCTCCTTGTATTCCTGCTTGATGTACCAGGACTCATCACATTTCGTGCAAACATTCCAGTAGATGTTGCAGAGACGATTAACCGGATGCAGGGATTCTACCTCCTGGGAGGGACTATCCTTGCCGGTATTGTCTCATTTGTGGTTTTTTTTGGTTTTACCTACCTGGTCTATCTCATGTACCCGTCAATTATTGCAGGCGGGAGAAGGAGAGATATTGAGTCTACCCTGCCTTATGCTATCAATTATCTGGCAGCGATGTCTACCGCTGGAATTACTCCAGCGGAGGTCTTTCGGCAGCTTGGGAATTCCACGATATATGGTGAGTCATCAGTTGAGGCCCGGTATATTATCCTGGAAGTGGATATTTTTGGTCATGATCTCATAGAGGCGCTGAAAAACGTCTCTATGAGTACTCCAAGCCCCAGAATGCGTGATTTCCTGCAGGGATGTATCGGCAGTGTAGCAGCAGGCAGTAATATTTCAGAATTTTTCCGGACAAAAGCCGAGCAGTATACGGGAGAGAACCGGCAGACACAGAAACAGTTTCTTGATACCCTCGCTCTTGTTGCAGAGAGTTACGTCACCGCTCTTGTGGCCGGAACCCTGTTCCTTATCCTTATCCAGTCCATCATGGCCATTTTATCCGGTGAATCAACTCCCATGATGCTATATATTATTATCTACCTGATCATCCCGTTTGGAAGTATCATGTTCGTGGTGCTCATAGATTCGATGACCCCGGAGTGGTGAAGATGGGACTGTTTGGGAAGAAGGAAAAGAAAGAGTCCTCTGCAGATCTGAAAGGGAATGAGATCTATGCAAAGATAGATACATATCACCATTATTCAGAAGGTGCTCTCCGGTTTATAAAACACCCGCTTCGGACCTTATTTGAAAAACCGGTTAATATTCTCTACGTCTCCATACCTGTAGGTCTTGTAGTTTTTTTCATTGGTCTTTTCATGGCTCTTCAGGAAGGAGGCCCACAGGCACTCCTTACAAACTCATTTATCGATGATGTCGCAGTATTCACAACGGTTATCATTATCGGCCCTCTTGCAATAACCGACCTTCTTGAGGGGAGACGGATCAGAAGTATCGAGGTTGCACTCCCGAACTTTTTCCGCGACCTTGCCGGAATGCATGAGAGCGGGATGACCCTTCCCGGGGCAATTCACCTGGTTTCGCAGGCAGAGTATGGTGCGCTGACCCCACATATCCGCCAGCTTGATCAGAGGATATCCTGGAATTTTGCATTTCTTGAAGCTATTCGTCAGCTGGGGAAAGAGATTCCGATTCCACTTGTAGAGCGAAGTGTCGACCTTGTGGCAAGGGCTAGTGATGCCGGGGGGGATATTGTCGAAGTTCTCCGTGCAGCAGGAAAGGACTCAGCAGAATACGTAATTATGAAGACAGACCGGAGGAACAACATGTTCATCTATGTCATAATCATTCTTGCGTCTTTTGCCGTTTTTTTATTCGTGGTTATGATCCTGGTTTCATCATTTCTTAAAACCATGGCAGACCTTGGGGCTGAAACCGGAGCTTCCGGGCAGGCAGGATTTAATCTTGGAGGGTTTGATCTTGCCCTTTATATCAGGGTCTTTTCACATGCCGGAATGTTCCAGGGATTCTTTTCAGGTCTTGTTGCCGGGGTTATGGGTGAGGGCAGGGTTACTGCAGGCCTGAAATATTCCATCCTGATGCTCATTATTGCCTGGGCAACATTCAGGTTCATGGTCTGATCCTGATGGGATGACGATTTGTGATACTGTGATGCCAGTTATGGATCCTGAGCCATGGTATCTGATGGACGAAAACCGCCCTCCGGAACGATTATTTCAAATCTTGCCCCAATTCCGAAGGTTCCGGTTTCAGATATGGCAATATCCGTCAGGCTGAGGACTTCCCGGGCAAAAAAGAGACCCCAGCCGGTTCCTGATCCAATACCTCTCTCAAACACCCGGTCTTTCATATTATCAGGTATTCCTTCACCATCATCCTCATATATGATAGCAAGATCCTTTCCAACGAATGTGGTCTTTATTGTTATGTAAAATACACTTTTTCCATGTTTCAGGCTGTTATCTATGAGATTATAGAATACTTTCTGGAGTAGTTGATCGGCATACACCTCAAATGAGCCTCCCTTATAAGAGAAGGTCAGTCCCTTTTTCTTTGTCATCGCATAAGCAAGGTTCCAGCAGGTTTGGAGGTTCTGCCATATCGGTGCCTGTATTCCGGCTTTCTGGTACTCTTTTGTAAATTCAATATGTTTATTTATCCGTTCTGCTGCTTCTTCTGCAGATTCCACGAGGTTTAACACCACCTCATCAGTAGTTTTGCGGTGCACAAGCCCAAGCATACCCCTGATTGTTGTCAGCTGGTTTACAATATCATGCCTGGTCATGCTACCAAGAAGGCCGAGTTTTTTGTTTGAAAGAAGCAGTGCCTTTTCATTGTCCTTGAAGGTGGTGATATCACTGATTACACACAGGTGCCCGTCTTCCTGCTTTTCCAGTGGATAGGGGGCAGTTATCACCTTGACATACAGGTCTGTCCCGTCCTTTTTCCGGGTATGATATTCCTGGTAAGCAGGCTGGTCCTGGAAGAGTTCTGCTGTAATTTTTCCGTCCCATCGTTCGCTTAATAGGAGTGTCATGATATCCCTGCCGATGAGTTCCTGGGGAGTCATACCGAACATGGCAGCAAGTTTCGGATTTGCAAACCATATGTGCCTCTCCGGGCTGACAAGACAGATTCCCTCTTCAGCAAGAGCAATCAGGCGTGAAAGTCTTTGTTCGGTTGCGTGCCGCTGTTCAACTGCCTGCTCTATCTGTTCAAGCATCTGGTTTATGGATCTGCCAAGGTCACCAATTTCATCTGTGCGTGATATGTTAATTCTTCCAGACAAAAGACCGCTTTTTCCTACTTTTATCAGTTCATTATTGAGTTCTCCTAAGGGGGCGATTACAATGAGATTGATAAGGGTTATTGCAATGCCCATGAAACTGACAGCAAGGAGAAGTAGTGAAAAGAAGAGAAAGTCTCGAGTGACCAGCCCGCTTTCATAGAGCTCCCGGACCTCCTCTACCCTGAGCAAAAGTGCCGGTTCTCCAAATACATCGAATAGATGTGTTTCTGCAATAATCCTGTCTTCTGATACCAGGGTATGCGATCCGACATGAACTCGTCTTTTTTCATCAGGTGTTAGTACACGGGTAGTAACATTCTGATGCAGTTTTTCAGAGATTATGGAAATGGCATCATCATCCAGGGGACGAGCCACCACCAATGTTCCACGGGAAGGCCCTTTTTTATCTGTCAGTAAGACTGGATTGTGTGCAAAAAGATATGCCTGGTTATTACAGGTTAAAATACCTGACTGTTTACCAGATCCCAACCCTGTTTCATTCTGCAGAGATCCGATAATATCGGGGGAAATATCTACGAGATTATCATGATCGTCAAGGCCTTTTCCGATTACCAGGTTGCCCCCGAAATCCTGTATTAGTAAGTACCTGATCTTTTGTGCAGTAAATGTGGAAGATGCAAAATTATCAGGGAAAAAATCAGGACTTTGTGATACTACAAAATCATACATCATGTCCCATTCTGCCCAGTCGGCTGCAACTTCGCTTAAGCTGCTGATGTCCTCCCTGATCATGTGTTCTGCCCGCATCAGTTCCCTACTGACCTGCTTTTCTTCCAACGCTGAAAAGGAGTTCATGATGCTATATTGGAATGACAGAAGGAGGATAATCAGGATGGCCATGAACATGCATCCGATAATGAGGGTCATCTTTGGGTAAAGTCTCATGAAAATCCCGCCCGAATAGTGCCGAAACGCTGTGTTACTCGCCGGCTTTTTAAATCTTCATTTTTCCTATTCCAGGGACTTGGCATCCGAATATCAGGATGAGAGGATCCCAGGTGGTACACTGTAGGTGTATCAACGTGTATACGGTAAAAAAGATTGTTCGTGATGATGAACCGGACATGAACCGCTTCGCGGTTTACAGCCGAAACCGTGAAAGTTTCATCGGTTGATATTAAATTGTGGGTGGTATGGCGGTCTAATCTCTAAATGATGATCTCACTTAAGAAATTATGGTATGCTGACCGTATGAGTAATCTCGGGCTCTTCAAGTTTGAAATCAAAGGAGGATAGGATTCCTGATTCGTTGTGAATAACACCGGTATACATGCCATATAACAACTGGAAGGTGGTATGACCCTGCATGGATGTCACATCATTGCCGACAATTTTCCCTCCGCTTTTTACCGTTACACGAATCCCCTGGGCAGGAACCCCGTCTTTCATTATTTCAATGTTTATATTACCAATTCCCTTTCTCCGTGAGGATATCTCGGGAAGAGGGTTTGAGGCAGGAACCCTGAGGTGACTTTTATCGTATATCCGACACCCGGTTACAAACCTGCCTGCTATCTCAGGTTCGGTTGGATAAAAAGTAAAGGCCTGGCTGTTTTTCAGGAACAGGACACTCCGGTCCCCATAGAGAACACCTGACCGGTCGATGTAGATACCCCCTTCCGGTTCCCCTTTAAGGAAGATGAGAAATGCACGAAAACCTTCTGCCCCGGTTGTTGAGGCAATACCATAGGTCTTCTTGGATTTCATCTCCTTTATGAGTTCAGGTAGCAGCCATGTCCCAAGAGGCCGGGTATTTTCTATGATGAAATTGAGCGGTACATTCTCATCAAAATCTCCGATATGCTGGGGTAAATCGGTCATCGCCTGCTGATATTTCTCTTCTGATTCCTTCAGGCCGCTCCTTGCTTCATATGCAGGGGTTACGTCTTCTCCAGTTGCCTTCGCGGTGACAATGGTTCCATCCGTGCCGAAAACTCCTTCAATATGCCAGAGGATCTGCGCTGTTTTTCCGTCCGGGTAGGTGACCGGTGTTTCTATGTAAACCGCTGGATTTTCCAGGTTTAAGGATTGGATGGTCTCTAATAGATCCTTCCGTTCTTCGTCACTGAGGTCATGGAAAATCTTTTTCCCGATAAGATCCGTTGCTGGTGTGGCATATAGCGAACCATATGCGTCATTGGCCCTGATGATGGTAAGATCCGGGAGAAGGTCTACAAAGATCTCGGTCTGGACTGTCAGAACCGAATGATAGAGTTGTTCACGCGCTGTTAGTTCTTTTTTTGCATGATGTCCTTCATATGCCTGCAGGATTCTCTGCTCAAGTTCATTAAACTGGATTATTGGGTCCTCTCCTTTCCTGATGTAATAATCTGCGCCGCTATTGAGTGCTGAAATGACGATATCTTCTCTCCCTTTGCCTGTAAAGAGGATAAACGGAATACCTTCATAATTCGCCCGTACGTATTTTAGGAGGGCAATTCCGTCCATGTCCTGCATAAGATAGTCTGATACAATAACATCATACTGCCCCGTTCTTAATGCTTCTATTGCCTCTTTTCCTGAAGAAACGTCGGTCAACGTTATTTTTTCCGAACTACCAAGGTACTCCCTGGCCAGCATGAGGTGGGGGAGTTCATCATCGACGTAAAGGACTGAAACGGGCATTAATGGGTTATTGTATGATTATTTCATATTAATATTATTGTCAGACGGTAAAGATGAAATCAAGATAGTTCGGATATATATCCGGGCCACCGGGGAAGATCACTATCATGTCTGTTCCGGGGACCGG
>JAAYCY010000045.1 GCA_012729535.1 Methanomicrobiales archaeon
ACCGGAGTTCCTTCTTCCTCGTGTTTTGCTCCTTCTCCGGTTACTGATGATCCGTCAAAAACATGCAGTCTTGTCACCATGCTTTCGTAAAAGGGCTGACGATAACCGATGGAACTTACAGGTTTTCCGGTGACCGGATCGGTGGTAGAAATAAGACCCATGTACTGGCTTTGCGTGAGATCTTTTGATTTTACCTTCATCATCATCTGCATCGTATCAAAATCATGTCAGCGTCGGTGATGATGTACCTGATATTATTCGTTGTAGCAATTGTATCGGCACCTGATTCTTTTTTATCCATGAAGAATTGTGCTCCCATGTCAAGGTTTGTCTGGAAGGGATTGGTGACCGCCATCCGGTGAGCAATAGTAGAAATCCAGTGGCCATAGTCCCACCATGAGAGAACACCGTATGATGATTCAGGATATGCAAAAGATTCTGACTGGTACGTCTGGTAGTAATTTACACCCGTATCCGGGGTTGCACTTTTCATCCAGAGTAATCCTTCTACCCAGTCCTCTGATGCAACATATGGCTGATAGTTATAGTCCGCCGTTGCAACCATGCCTCCGATGCAAAGAGAGAGTAAACAAGTCCCGATTAGGAGGACTATTGCAATAAGTGAAACTGGTCTTTCCTGCCATTTTCACTGGTTCATATATTTGGATAGATTCTGATTACACGTGTAATCATTTCAGAGGATATTCTGGGATGGAGAAGGAGGTAGTGGTTTTATGTACTATAGGTCATATAAAATTGCGCGTGAATGTATCCGGATGTATACAGACATGGATATTGCGGATGGACTAGCATGTCTGACTCAAAAGTATTCTTAATGGATTTCTGATTCAGAATAAAAGGGGGGATTGTATGTTTCAGGGTAGAAAAATCGGGGTGGTCATTCCTGCATATAAGGAAGAACTTCTTATTGTGCCTACATTGGAGTCAGTTCCGGATTTTGTTGATCGGATATACGCGGTTGATGATGCATCACCAGATAAAACCGGCCGACTGATTGATGACTATTCAGCTAAAGACAAGCGGATAGTGCCAATTCATCATGAACGAAATACAGGTGTAGGTGGGGCCATCATCTCCGGTTATAAACGGGCACTTTCAGACGGGATGGATATTGTCTCGGTAATGGCTGGAGATAACCAGATGGATCCGGATTTTCTCCCGGAACTTTTAGGTCCGATTGTTGAGGGTTCAGTTGATTATTCGGTTGGAAACCGTCTGATTAATGAGAAGTTCAGGCAGGGCATGTCAAAGTGGCGGTTTCTCGGGAATTCTGTTCTGACTTTGCTTACGAAAATTGCATCCGGGTACTGGAAGCTGATGGATCCCCAGAACGGGTACACGGCCATTTCAAAGCGTGCCCTGGAGACGATTTCTCTCGATGAGATTTATCCCAGGTACGGGTATTGTAATGATCTCCTGGTCTGGCTCAATACGTTTGGATTCCGGGTCCGGAATGTTCCTCATCCGGCCAGGTACGGACTTGAAAGGTCAGGTATTAAGTATTCTACGTATATTTTCCGTCTCTCCTGGTTACTACTCAATGCGTTTATCTGGCGGATGAAGATGAAGTATGTTATTTTATCGTTCCATCCGCTCGTGTTTTTTTATATTTCCGGTGTATTCTTTACGTTTGTTTCGATTTTGTTTGGATTATATGCTCTTTGGTTTAAATTTATAATGAATAATTCGATATTTGTTCCGGCTATAGTTTCTGTGATATTGTTTGCTTTAGGGGTGCAGTTTATGTTATTTGCAATGATGTTTGATATGCAGGAAGAAAATAAGGGAACATGGTACGGTTAAAAAACGTAATCTCTTAATTTTTACTTTCATGTGTTTAATGGATTGATTTTTTTAAAATGATGGTGTTAAGGGATTATTTGGATTTTTTCATCGAAAAAACCAGCCGGTCCTTTATTTATTATGCCATGATTCCATGCTTGTGGAGAGCATCTTTTACCTGCTCAAGTTCATGTTCTATTTTATTAAACCGTTCATTCATCTCGGTCTTCAGGTCATATCGTAAGGTCTGAATCTCTTTATTTGTCTGTTTCTGGGTGTCAATCATCTGTTCCTGTTTCTCGATCATTTGATCTTGGTTATTTAACATCTGATCTTGTTTATCTAACATTAGATCCTGTTTTTCCAGCATCTTTTCCTGCGAGGACTGTATGCCTAAAATGGCAGGAATTCCTTTATCCAGTTGTTCAACCTGGACAAGGTGCATGTAATCTACTATATTGATGACCCTTCTATTGTATGGTTCGATGGAAATTGTATCGACAATAGCATGGACTGGGATATTCACATCCAACCCGGTAACAAAGTCTTCTATAGCATCTGTTTCACCTTCAATATAGATCTCTATCTGCTGAATGTTTTCAGGGCTTGTATGATTATATGCAGAAAAGCCGGTAAGTCCTGAAGTCAAAGCACGGTTTAAGAGGAAAATCCTGTACCCTACTTCATGAACCTTTGGACCCTGTATTATTATTTTGTTTTTTATTACCTGCATGGATATGACTGATTATTTTGTAGTCGGATCGTAAATAATTTCACAATAGCCGGGATAACCTACTCGTCTTCCGGATAAAATTGTGCAAAATAAATAGATGATTTCTTGAGATAAGAAGAATGATCCTTGAGATGCGATACATAAGAATTCAATTCAAAAAAGGAAGAAAATATTTTCTTATCCAAAAAAGATATCATTCTTATTAATATGCTGTGGATTTTCTCTATAATTATGGGAGAGAAATATGGGCAGATATGATGAAATCTTATTAAATAAAGATGCAATAATGAAGATCGCAGCATCCCGGGGAGCAAGGCAGATTCGTCTATTTGGATCTGTTATTCGGGGTGAAGAAAAACCAAATAGTGATCTTGATCTTCTAGTAGAATTTGAACCGGAAAGAAGCCTTATTGATCATGTGGGTCTTATTCAGGATTTGCAGGATTTTCTTGGCTATAAGGTGGATATTGTCACAGAAAAAGGATTAAATTGCCATATAAGAGATAAAATTATTCAGGAGGCCATCCCTCTGTGAAAGATAACCGTGTTTTCCTGCTCCAGATTCTTGAATTCATCGAAAAAATTGAAATCTATACTCAAGGTGGAAGGGACGAATTCATGCTTTCTTTGATGATACAGGATGCAGTAATCCGCAATTTTGAGATTATTGGCGAAGCAGTAAAACAGGTATCTGATCAGATAAAAAAAGATTATCCTGATATTCATTGGCGTGAAATAGCGGGATTTCGTGATATTCTTATACACCAATATATGGGGATTGATTTGGATGCTGTGTGGAATGTGGTAATAATAGACCTACCAGTACTAAAAGAAAAAATTATTCAAATGCTCGAAGATGGAAAGGATATATAATTATCACTTTCAGGATAGTAAAGAAAACCCCCATGAGACTTTTACCTCATGTGTAATTCTTGAAAATTGAGACCATTCTAGTCCTCCTATTCATGCTTAATACATTTTTTCTTGAC
>JAAYCY010000046.1 GCA_012729535.1 Methanomicrobiales archaeon
GAATAGGATTTCTGTGTCCCTTCTATTCTGGATGATATGGCGGCCTTTTGAGTGAAAAGCATGGAGCGATAAGTCCGGCGGGTTGCTGCAGAGTAGTGGATGTAGTCATATGTATCCGATTGAGCTTCAAATGAACACTAAATTTGAGGATATTTCCTTTATGCCCGGGATTGTCTCATGGCTTTTTTGATTTCCTTCTCATTTACGATTTTTTTGGGACATTCTCATCTGATGAGGGAGTTTTCCCGCCATTCGTATTATTGAGATTAAGGCTGGATTCAAGTTCTTTGACTCTTATCTCTAGTTTTTTGGTTTTTCATGATGGCAAATATTATATTCGATAACATCAGATGGAATCCATTTTAATCTCAATTAAAATTCTTCTGGAAAGTTCATTTGAAAATTTCACTCAAATTATCATCTTAAAAAGATTTTCAGTATTTTTTTTAAAAAAAGAACGGGATTAATTTGTAAAAATTTTATGGGCGATTTGGAAATTGGGTGATGAGACCGGCTGAATCGGTGCATTTTATTACAATGGGCTCATACTTCGTGTCACAGTTTTCATGCTGGATCCAGAAACAGTAACTGTAAATTCAGTGTCCTGGTATCCTTCTTTCTCAAATCGGATAGAATATGTTCCTGGACTCAGTTCTTCCTGGCTAACTGGTGTTTTTCCAATATGTTGATTATTAATGAAAACGTCTGCCCCGGATGGTAAAGATTGGAGGGTCAGGTATGAACCACTTCCAAATCCACTACTTCCGGATGAAAATGATCCGGCACTATAATCCTCTGATTCTGAATAACCAAACGGTGAATTATCCCCTGAGTGATATGTTCCAGAACCATAATTGGAATATCCGGAATATCCAAATTGAGAAGTCCCCCCTGGTTTAAAGAGAAATGATACTTCAGATGTGAATCCTTCTTCAACCTGTATTTGAATAGAACCGGTTTTAATTCCATCGAGTTCTCCAAACGCCTTGTGAATTCCTCTGGGAATATTAGATTTTGTAAAGGGAGTTACCTTATTGGGAATTTCTTCTCCGTCAAGAAATACTGTTGCTCCATAAGGAGTAGAACTAAATGATATACTTCCTGTTCCGGATTCGGTACTACTTTCCCCAGTAGGTTCAAGATTGAAACTCACTGATGTAACTTCTCCTGCAGTCACCGCTGCCTGTTTTTCTGCAGTCTTATATCCATCCAACGATACACTGATCATGTATGAACCAGGATCAGCATCAAATTCAGATGGTGTTTTTGCATCCAGATTACTGCCGTCAGCAAAAATTGATGCCCCACTTGGTGTAGATTTCACGGATAGGGTTCCAATGCCTCCCGATTCCCCGGTGTTCTCATCTATGCCTTCCTGCCCTTCTTCAGCAGGTTCAAGATAAAAATTCGCTGTCGCAATTTCCCCTGAAGTAACGGTAACCTGTTTTTCTGCAGTTTTATAACCCTCCAACGATACACTGATCACATATGAACCAGGATCAGCATCAAATTCAGATGGTGTTGTCGCTTCCATATCACTGCCATCAGCAAAAATTGATGCTCCATCCGGCGTAGATTTCACAGAGAGGGTTCCAATGCCTCCCGATTCCCCGGTGTTCTCATCTATGCCTTCCTGCCCTTCTCCAGCAGGTTCAAGATAAAAATTAGCTGTCGCAATTTCCCCTGAAGTAACCGTAACCTGTTTTTCTGCAGTCTTATAACCCTCCAACGATACACTGATCACGTAGGAACCAGGATCAGCATCAAATTCAGATGGTGTTGTTGCATCCAGATTACTGCCATCAGCAAAAATTGATGCTCCATCCGGCGTAGATTTCACGGAGAGGGTTCCAATACCTCCCGATTCCCCGGTGTTCTCATCTATGCCTTCCTGCCCTTCTCCAGCAAGTTCAAGATAAAAATTAGCTGTCGCAATTTCCCCTGAAGTAATCGTAACCTGTTTTTCTGCAGTCTTATATCCATCCAGCGATACCCTGATCACGTATGAACCAGGATCAGCATCAAATTCAGATGGTGTTGTCGCTTCCATATCACTGCCATCAGCAAAAATCGAGGCACCATCCGGCGTGGATGTTATGGTGAGGGTTCCGGTTTCATCTGAACTACCACCACTTTTTTCCGTTCCCGACTTTTCTCCACCTACAGATTCCAGGGTGAAGTGTAAAGAAGTAATTTCTCCCGAAGTTATTGTCCCTGTTTTCTCTACTGTCTTATATCCGTTTAGAGACAGACTAATGGTATATGTTCCTGGAGGACCCGTAATGTCAGATGGTGTCTTTCCATCCATATCAGTTCCATCCACGAATATCTCTGCACCTGACGGTGTGGAAGTAACACTTAAGGTACCTTCATTCTCCTGATTATTTGATGAGGAATCCAATTGACCTGAAAGTGGTTTGCCATATAGACTTCCCCCTTGGTTTGAACCAGATGAAAACGGTTGATATATTCCCACTAATTTATAAAGAGAAATATTGCCGACTTTTAACAAATTTCCCTTTTTAATGGTAATATTTGGTATTGGATCAATAATTATTCCTGATATCGGGCCTGTAATAGAAGAATCAATGGAACTGGAAATTTTATGCAGAGTCAGATTATTATTCTTAAGTAAAAGTGAGGGTTTAGAAATAAAATTCACGTTTTTATTCAAATCTCCACTTGTAATTCCTGTTACTATTATTGTTACCAGCAATACTGCCAGAAGAATACTAAGTGCCTGAATAGATCTTTTTTGCATACCCATTACTCCCTGATGCCCATATTCTAAATAGCGGAAATTAAAGATATGCCATGCAATAGAATACCTGGGCTATGAAAAAAACCAAAGGAAAGTGTTCATCAAATATATCTTTAGCAGCTAACAAGGGAGCAAGGAGAAGTTTTTCTTTACATCGTTCCAACAATGTGATATATTCTCAATGGTGAATGCATGTATAGACATGGTACCAATATCACCAAAAATTGAGCAGGAAATACTTTGTCTTCCTGTTTATTAGATCCACAATGAAAAAAGTTTCAAGAAAGAGTATATCCGGGTTTCCATGAAATTACTCATTCAGTTCCATTATTCGTTGTTCTTTCAGGGCAGCCATATAGATAATGGTCAAGGTTTTCTGACCAGTCATCAGGTCTTTGACCTTTGAATATACAATACCCATATTGCGACGGTCCCAACACAATTCATCACCGAAATCCCAAGAAAACCAGTTCAACTAACAGCGCCAAACACAATCCTCAGAGTCACATTCATCACTCCGGAAACATCAGAACCAAACCTCATCATCCGGTTTCCGTCATCTGACACTGCCCTTGTCAGAAACAGCCCTGACCCGTTCACACCATACTCTGCCAAAAGAGCATCCTGTACCGACCGGGAAGAGACGAACTTCCCCCCGGAAAAAGACCGGACGTGAGAATCTCACTCCTCCGGACTGTTACATATCTTATTTCAGAGGTCTGGATCAAGGATATATTCAAACAATGCTGAAAATAGGCCTATATCACGTTCTTTGATTGAACCTTCATGATAATAATATATCAGATCCTTATATACCATATTACCTCGAATCTACAATTACTCTTTGAAAATATGATAACTATTGATCACGTGGAATCAGGTATTCAAAATCTTCCACAGGATCTCCGGGACCGGGCCCTTCAATATATTGAAGAATTAAACAATGAGTACCAACAATCAGAAAAGAAACTTTCCTTCGACTGGGTTGGAGAATTAGAAGACGAAGAACCGTCTCTCACGACGGTTGAAATACAACATAAAATTCATACCCTGGAGGTCTGAAAATCCTGAAAGTTGTAGTAAAGAGTGTGAGAAGGGAAAATTATGATTGAGCAATTGAAGATGAATGTGATTCCTTTTTCTTTCTCGCCCGAATCACTTCAAGAGTATTTTCGTCAATAGGAGTAACATCCAGTTTCTTACTAAGTCGCTGAAACCTTGCTTCTCCTTCTTTCATATCTTCCTCAGTAACTCGCACCTTTTTATCCGATTTTTTTAAAGCACCTGGAGGAGATACAAATCTACTTTCTTTCATATTATTCCTCTATTACGAACGAAAACAACATCCACAAAATGGATAATGGTTCCTTGATCACTTCTATCCTAATCTGAAGTTGCTTTACTTGATTGAATATTAGTTCTCCTACCGGATATTTACGTATCTTTTTGCTCCTTTTTTTGTCTTCAGTCTGGTAACCATTTCTCTATTTCAAAGGAGGAATTATGGACAAAAAAGTTTGAAATCTGAATAAAAAAAATTTATTAAATTCAGCGGTTTTCCTCGTAATGATCACATAACTGATTAACCTTTTTACAGAATATGGGGAGAGATTTTTTGATAATTCCCCAGATTATATCATCCGATAAGGTTCTGTAAGCATGAGTGAGACGATTTCTAAATGCGATTATCCGTGGGGCATAAGGATAATGTTCTTTTTCTTGAGGAAAGTGAATGAGCATCTGGTTTAATGCTTCCCCAATAAGAATAAACTGGCGTTCTACAGCAGATTTTCTCATGGGATTGAAATATAAGTCTCGAAATTACACCCTTCTATAAATGAATGAATAAGTTCACATGAATGTTTAAGATCGTGGAGATATACTCGTATATCAGGTGATTGCATACAAAGATTCCTGTGATGATAAGAACGATTCCCGAAGGTATGGATTGGAAATTGCACTCATTTCAATAAGATCAACCGGATACCCAAGTAAACTCTCCAGTTCTTCAACCATACCAAAGTAGCAATCAGCATGTTCTTCTGGGCTAAGCGACTGGAATTCAATAATAAAGTCAATATCACTATGAAGGGGATCCCAGGTACCTGAAAAACCTGATCCGGTAAGGCTGAGTGTTTTCACCTTATATTTCATGCAAATCCGCTTAATCTCATCTTCCTTATCAAGAATAAGCTGAATCATGTACTATTTTCCGTCGTTAAACCTGATAATTATACCGCTTTCACTGCTAATAACGTATAGTGATCACCATTTCCCCGGACCATTAACACTACTCCCCCTTCCCACTCCCCGGAAAAGGCGAGAACAAAAGAACCGGAGACAATGTGAGTGAATTTTCCCAAACCTTAATGCATCCACCCTGCCAACAAGGAAATGATTACCATGGCTGGAATAATTGCAGCCTTCCTTGAGTTTTAAAAGAGTATTACTCTTGCTGTGGCGTTTATCATGGGTGCTCTGGCTTACAGCCCATGGTAAAATCGTTTGATGACAATAGTATCATGCCATTTATTGGTGCTTTAGTTCCATCCGGAGACGGGAAGACCGCAACTCTTGCTTCTCGGACCGGTCAACCTGGGGATAGGTCCGTTTTTAGCTGAATGTATCAATTTTATTGTGATTGCGATTGTAGTTTTCATGATTGCCAAACATGTAATGGGCGAAGAAAAGGTAGAGAAAATGTAATCAGATCCAATAATTACTCATATAATCCGGACAATTCCTTTTTTTCATCTCCTAAAAAAATCGGGTACAAATGTTTTCAATAAGGCATCGCTTTTAGCAAGGGGTAGTATTCAATAATCTCTCCGGTGTGCCAAAAACTCTCCAACCGCTCCGGATTACCGAAAGCCCCCCAATCCGGATACCCGATACTCCGGGTTACATGACCGGATACCAGCAGGCTCGGTCCGGAACAGTGGCTAACCCCAAAATTTATTATTTTAGTTCCGGTGGTTTCGTCGGTCGATCCAGGGGTGAAAAGTAATTGATATGTTAGCCATAATCCGGATAATCTAACCTTTTCATTCGAAATTCCTGAAAGTCCCCATACCTAAAATACCTCGGATTACATCAGGCCCATATTCATATGTGTAGTCGCGATAATCCTCAAGATTTCAATAATTTATTATTCAAAGTCAACTTTAGTAAATGTTATGGGAGAATCTCGCCTTGGGAGAGAATTGTCCTGTATTTTTGCTTTGGGGATGTGGGTTTTTCAGGATTTGTTTTCTGTATTTTTTTCTCGCTCACCAATTCTGTGATATATTTATAATAGAAGGTAGAACGACTTTTTTTCTCTAAAATAATGCATAATTCATCAATTGTAAAATCAGCCTGTGAACATATTTCCCGGATAATTAGCTTCATTTCATCTGGTTTTGTTCGTTTACCAATTTCGGATATTTTTAATTTTGTTTCATCTGATAATTTATTGAGTAAAATATTCTTTTGTGAAATTTTACTTACAAGAGTATCAGTCTTCACTTCTAATGATTCAGCTTCACTCATAAGAGTGATAGGCTTCACTTCTAGTGACTTAGCTTCACTCATAAGAGTTGTAGGTTTCACTTCTAATGATTCAACTGTATCTTTTAGAAGCTCAAGATTTCTTTTCAACGTGAGTGTTGTCATCACCGGATTTGTAGAGAAGTTGTATATCGGAGTGTTTCCGGTATTTTGCTCCCATTTCTTGTAAATAGTAACGATTCCGAATCCTTCCTGATCACCGTATCCGATATGGCTAAACATACTCTGGATAATCCTGTTCCTGCAATCGCTGATTCCTCCTTCTTTGGCCAGTGAAAGAGGACGTCGCATATCTCCCGGATTTGTAAATACAAATTTTTCTGGATACTTTTCGATTTTTACTGGAGCTGATCCGGAATAATCTGAATGAATGAGGGAGTTTACAAGTGCTTCACGTAATACTTCGGAATATACCGGTTCATCGATTCTCTGCCTGCCCTTCAGCCTGAAGGGGACATCAAGACTCTTCATCAGTTTTCGGTCGACTTCACGGAAGAAATCAAATATATTTCCACTCCAGGTACCCTGGCCAGATGATATCTTGTTATCATAGCGGATTTCCTCATCGTCTGAGTATTTTTCAAGATAGTCAAGATGGTAGTATGGAAAATAATCAGTGATACTATTAACATTTCCGAACATCAGGAGTCCAGCTTTTGTAATTCCTGATACATTTTTGGAACGATCCCTGTTTTGGGCTTTTATTCTCTGGAGAAATTCCTCATCACTTAATTCGTTCCAGGGATGTGTCGGGGAGGTTGTCCTGAATAAATTTCGATAGGCAAGGACACTTTGAGTGTTTAAGTCATCTATTGTATAATTATCAAGTACTTCCGCATCTGTGGTCTGTGTGGATGCTTCCCGGATCATCAGCCTTACGTCTTCTTCTCTTGCAAGGTGATCACCGGAGCCATTTCGTATGTACGTATGGATAATAGGATTCTGGTTTAGATAAACTGGCTTTTGTTCACGTTCTGCCTTTGGTATTGTTATTTTTATGATGCTTGTATCCAGAAGCGGGATGATTTCTATATGGTCATTAGTGATAAGGTTCAGGCTGACTTTTGATCTGTTGTTAAGTGTTGAAAAAAGCTGGTCAACGACTTTTTCAGGATTATTTATTCCAATAACTTTGAATCTGTTCTCTCCTCCTTTAGTGTGGATCTCTTCAAGGCCAAAGATTACAGTTCCACCAAGAGTATTTGCCATCGCACTGTATGTTGGGTAAAAATCAGCGGGAACCTGACCGTTTCCATTCTTTCCTGTTGCCCGTTTCGCTTCAAAAGTTACTTTTTCGATTAGTTCATCACGACCCAGGTATTGACAAAGTTTTGCTTCATTTATATTGTTTACCCGGCTCTCCGATGAATTCAATGACATTTTTGGTTTTCCCACGTTTTCTTATTTTATAGAGGGTTTTTAAATATTATATATGATATGTATTTTGAACTGAAGTTCGTGAAATCGTTTTTAAAGAGGCTCATTTTTTCAGGAAAGAATTTTTCCTTGTATATTTCTCCAGAAATTTGATATTCGAAATTTATGAATCAGATCCTTTCAATTCCTTTTTTGAGTATTAGAGTATGGATAATATCCAGATTCAGGTTTATTTGCAACACCCCCCCACCCCCCGGAAAAGGCGAGAACAAAAGAACCGGAGACAATGTGAGTGAATTTTCCCAAACCTTAATGCATCCACCCTGCCAACAAGGAAATGATTACCATGGCCGGAATGATTGCAGCCTTCCTTGAGTTTTAAAAGAGTATTACTCTTGCAGTGGCATTTATCATGTGTGCTCTAGTAGCAGCCCCTGGTAAAATCATTCGTTGACAATAGTATCATGTCATTTATTGGTGCTTTAGTTCCATCCGGAGACTGGAAGACCGCAACTCTGATTTTAGGACCGGTCAACCTGGGGATAGGTCCGTTTTTAGCTGAATGTATCAATTTTATTGTGATTGCGATTGTAGTTTTCATGATTGCCAAAAAAGTAATGGGCGAAGAAAAGGTTGAGAAAAAGTAATAAAATCTAATAATCACTCATATAATCCGGAGATCTCCTTTTTTCATCTCCTAAAAAATTGGGTGCAAATGTTTTCAATAAGGCATCGACTCTAGCAAGGTGTAGTATTCAATAATCCCTCCTGATTGCCGAAAGCCCCCCCATCCGGATACCCGATACTCCGGGTTACATGACCGGATACCAGCTGGCCCGGTCCGGTATAGTGGCTAACCCCTAAATTTATTATTTTAGTTCCGGTGGCTTCGTCGGTATAACCGGGGTGAAAAGGAATAATGAGTCAGCCCTAATCCGGAGGAATAGTATATTTTTTCTGGATTAATGATTAAGAAATTGATATTTTTAAGTATAGAAAACCCTAAAAAATTGTTTTTACTAATTATTAATTTGTAATTTGGTTCTCTTCATAGTGTTTTTTATATTTTTCCAGATGGCATGCAAAAATAAAAATCATAAGAAAGAGGTACTATATAGTAATTATTTATTTACTCAAATATTCCAGGAAAACTATGAAATTTACAATACTCTGTGAAAAAGATGAAGAGGGGCATTATGTTATGGAATGCCCTGAACTTCCTGGTTGTTTTTCTGAAGGAGATACCCTTGAAGAAGCTATTGAAGCTATCAATGAAGCGATTGCCGGTTGTATTACCAGTAGAATAAAAACTGCAACACGTTCCCTTCTTCAATGTAATACTCCAGATAATCTAACCTTTTCATTTGAAATTCCTGAAAGTTCCCATGCCTAAATTACCCCGGGCTTCAGGTGACCTTCATGTTGCTGCTTTCAAAAGAGCGGGATGGATTGTTAATCATATTGAAGGGAGTCATTATATCCTAATAAAAGAGGATAGTCCTGTTCATCTCTCAATTCCTGTTCATTCTGGAAAGGAACTTGGGCCAGGCCTTCTTAAAAAGTTAATCCGAACAGCCGGATTATCAAATGAAGAATATATGGAATTTTCTAATCGCTGAATGCGAATCTTCTGGAATCTGCTACACACTAAGGAGTTTTCTCTCTTTTTTCAGCGTTAATATATCCGGACTACCACTCCCACTCCCCGGAAAAGGAAAGAACAAAAGAACCAAAGACAATGTGAGTGAATTTTCCTAAACCTTAATGTATCCACCCTGCTAAGAAGGAAATGATTACCATGGCCGGAATGATTACAGCTTTCCTTGAGTTTTAAAAGAGTATTACTCTTGCTGTGGCGTTTATCATGGGTGCTCCAGTAGCAGCCCCTGGTAAAGTCATTTGTTGACAATAGTATCATGCCGTTTATTGGTGCTTTCGTTCCATCCGGAGAATGGAAGACCGCAACTCTTGCATTGGAACCGGTCAAGCTAGGGATAGGTCCGTTTTTATTGAATGTATCAATGTTATTGTGATTGCGATTGTGGTTTTCATGATTGCCAAAAAAGTAATGGGCGAAGAAAAGGTAGAGAAAAAGTAATCAGATCCAATAATTACTCATATAATCCGGAAATCCCTATTTTTCATCTCCTAAAAATTGGGTGCAAATGTTTTCAATAAGGCATCGGCTATAGCAAGGTGTAGTATAATCCCTCCGGTGTGCCAAAAACTCTCCAACCGCTCCGGATTACCAAAAGCCCCCCCATCCGGATACCCGATACTCCGGGTTACATGACCGGATACAAGCTGGCCCGATCCGGTATGGTGGCTAACCCTTAAATTTATTATTTTTTAGATCCGGTGGCTTCGTCGGTATATCCGGGTGAAAAGAAATCAGTATGTCAGCCCAGATCTGATGGGGTGTAAACCATCAACGTTCTTGACAATTATGGTGATATATTAATACTTCTCATTTAGTCTGACTTTTACAAGGATGAGTTCTATTTTTATTCATTTTACCATAGGATTCTTGTTAGGATAGGACAATTGATGGGAAAGAAGGAAAGAGTATGAGTCTATTAATGGAAAAAAATACATCTTGAGATATCCTAATTCACGAGAAATAATTTGACTGAGGGTATAACTTACCATTCCAAACTCTTGATATACCATTTGATATTAATTTCCACTCACAAATCTTAAATCAGAGTCTTTAATACAAAGAGCCTTAAATATCTCTTTATCTATATGGAGGCTTGGGAAAGGATGGAGGGGAGTGAATGACAAGAAAACAACAGATATTGTCTTATCTGGAATTGAATCCAATTCCCATTTGTGATGATTGCCTCTCCTCTTCTACACATTGTTACCCACGGCAGCATGTAAATCAGATATGTAGGATATTAAGTGAACAACACCAGATATCAAGATATCAGGGATTTTGCAAAATCTGTTTCAGAAATAAGATTGTAAATAAAGTTAAATCTGAAAAAATAATTAGTGATGAGGCTTATTCCCGCAAAAAAGATCATTTGATAAAGCCTGTAATGTTCCCGTCTTTTCCCCCTGAAAAGGTCTCATCGTTAAAAATATCATCCATTTCTTTTGTTTGGAAACCAATTTTGAAAGATGAAATATCTCTATATCAATTTCCTAACCCTATTTCTTCTTTTATGAAATCCTCATATAATG
Organism: Methanomicrobiales archaeon; assembly: GCA_012729535.1. Taxonomy (GTDB): domain Archaea; phylum Halobacteriota; class Methanomicrobia; order Methanomicrobiales; family Methanospirillaceae; genus Methanospirillum. The sequence continues at coordinate 10,877 of JAAYCY010000046.1, forward strand.
TTCCAGCAATTTATCGATGGATTGTCCAAACCCCGGATAATAAGGTACTCTATTATATCGGTGAGACTGAGCAGCTTTGTCCCAGAAGAATAACTCATTATC
>JAAYCY010000047.1 GCA_012729535.1 Methanomicrobiales archaeon
AAAAATCGCTTTTCCAGATTATTTTGCCCGTTTTTAAATTCAATGCAACAATATTATTCTTTGGATATGGCTCATATACATGATTATCTAAATAAAAAGTATCTCCGATACGAAGATTTGAGTTTGTGGAATTGTGTTGGAACGGAATATCAAAATGGTTTTTAATCTTTCCATCCTCTTGGGATAATGAAATTACTTTAAATGATGATATACTCGGATTTGGCTCAGCATAATTCTCCCATATATTCCATTCTGTACTGTACAATACAGTGACTGCAGTACTTTTCCCAATTATTGGAGTAATCGCTCCATAATCCTTTTTTAATATAGTAGTCCATTTTTCTTTTAGGTGTTCATTTTCCACAGTTAAAGCATGGAGTGCTTTCCCGCCTGAAATCAGCATCGCGTTTGATATCGAAATGTTCTTCGTTGATTTTATGTTTATCGCATTCTCTAAACAGTTATTGTTAACATCGAAATTTAAAATTAAATGATTGTGGTCTGATTTTTGGCTGTCATCTTTTGCACATTCGAGCGATCTTATTGACTCAAATTTTTCATGATCCACAAAACGATCGATTTTCCGAAAATAATAATCATGCCTTCCAAATAATGAAAGGATTACTCCAATATGATTATCAGAAATCCAAACATAATTTGTTAGAAAACTCCCATAATCTTTACAATCACATTTTTCTCTGAGGTTTACGGCTATTTTTCTTCCAAATCTTATTCCATTTTGATTCTCGACTAATTTATCATCGCTTAATGCATATCGCCAAGCTTGAATAACCCAATTTGATAATTCCGGATCGAGGCAATATTCCGTTGTTAATTCATGAAATAATTGTGAATGGGACTGCTCTATTGGAATTTTTAAATAAAATTGTTCGATAACATCTGCTTTAAGGGTGAGAATCAAAGCATTACGTTCTCGAATATATTCTTGAGGGTATAAATCACGAATAAGCCCCTCTAATTTCTTTTTTTCTTTGTAAATCGAAGAACCATATGTATCAAATATATTTCTAAGAATTACGAACCTTGAATGATCCATTAATGACATTTATATTTTAAAACTAAAGATGGCTTGGTAGATGCAAAGAAAAGATCTATACAACATCCGTTAACCAAAAAATTTCATGAATAACCCCTCTTTTATTTTTTATTTCTAAATTCAGACTATGAAAAGGGGGAAAAGAGAGAGGTGATTTATGGGTATCTCTTACGAGGGATGTGAACAAATGTCAGCCACTGAACCATACAAGAAGCATTGCGATGAAACCAACCTGGAAAGACATTCCATGCGTCAGGGATTGCCGAGACTCAACCCCATGACGATAAAGAATAACGGGGATGAACCCGCTATTCTTTTCAATCTCCCCAGAAAGCCGGCGTATCCATCCGGCACAACAATATCTGACCCGCTCGTTTATAACAGCAATGAATCAGAGCCGAACCCACTTGAGCAGCCCGGATAACTGGCTGACATGATCCATCGAAGTAGCTGCCAGAGCAAGAGGATTTACAGATATTGTCCCATCTTCTGCTTCCTCTATCGAGGATATCACCAGAGCAGCAAACTCCATCGATTCGGATGCCAATTTCAGATATTGCCGGTACACCAGGAGAGCGGCAATCGCATTGATCACCGTTACACCTCCAAGAATTCCGCTCACAACCTCCCACATCACAATCTCCCTCCAAACTTCACAAAGTCACGGAGAGTCAGATTCCCGGATACAAACCCGGAAGATCGCAGGGTATCGTTTCCGAACTTCTGCGATCCAAAACTCATCATACCGGATCCGTTTACATCCAGACCACCGGTAAGACCGGGACCGACTACTCGTGACGCTGCATAACTTCCCTTGTTCAGTATCCCCATCGAGTACAGTTCAGACTCTTCTTCCTGCCCCGGGACATGCCTGATGAATACACAGGCAAGACTATCGGGAGTCAGAGCCGACTTCCCGGACGCGTAATCAGAGACCAGGACCGGACCGGAACTCTTCACCGAGAGATCTGAAGCAAGGCTTTCCCCTCCCGTCATAGACCGCGTAATTTCAGATGCATCTGCAGCCATTACACGGGAGGCATACGATCCGTTCGCCGTCTGCCCTGAACTCGCAAGCACGAATGATCCATCGGTGACGATTGACGTACTCAGATAATCAGCACCGACAAGACCAGCGAGAACCAGGAATAGACCACCAGCAACCAGAAATGTCCAATTCATTTTTCCGCCTCGGTTGGAAAAAAGAAATGGATTTACGCGAGAATACCGCCGGCGTATGCGTCGGCCCAGGTCTCGATAGCAGTGACGATAGCATCTGCTTCGTAACTGGAGACGGTGATCGAATCACGTTTTACCGTAACGGTATATTTTTCCCCGTTGGTGTGATTGCACTTGATCTGAACGCTGAACCCATCCTCTGAACTATCATGGGACGGGGTTCCACCCATTGCGGTGTTCAGGGCAGCGGTTCCGAGGATGGTACTCACATCAGTGCTGAAACCAGCTGATGTTGGTGCAGTGATTGAGATCTGTCCAACGGTCTTGGCTTCTGCATTTT
>JAAYCY010000048.1 GCA_012729535.1 Methanomicrobiales archaeon
AATTACTCGGAATAATCGCAAACGGGGAAAATTCCGGAGTAGAGTTTAAACGGGATGATATCAGACCTGAACAACTGGGTAAAGAAGTAGTAGCCCTTGCCAATCACCAGGGAGGAATTATCCTGATTGGTGTAGAGGATGATGGAACAATTAGTGGTATTAACCGGGAGGATCTTGAAACATGGATTATTGACACTGTTTTTGCCCGGTATGTTCATCCCATGATTCTTCCCTTTTATGAAACTGTCCGGATGGATGATGGTAAAAGTGTGGCAGTCATCTCATTCCCACAAGGGACTTCCAAACCATATGTTCTCAGGCATAATGGCCGAGAGGAGATATATATTCGGGCAGGCTCTACTTCCCGGCTGGCGACCCGGGAACAACAGGCTCGTCTTTTTGCTGCCGGAGGAATTTTGCATCCTGAACTTCTCCCTGTTCCCGGGACGGGTCTTCAGAGTCTTGATCTCGTACGGATTCGTGAGTATCTCTCAACAATAATCAGGGATCCTGATATCCCGGATAATGAAGATGCCTGGACTCGTCGTCTGTCAGGTCTGGGGCTCCTCATAGGAGCAGTCGATGGAAGAGAGGTCTGTACAATAGCAGGACTTGTTCTCTTTGGGATTGCTCCCCGGAAATTTTTACCCCAGGCAGGTCTTCGGGTGATTGTGTATGATACTGAGGATAAAACCTACCATACCCTTCTTGATACTGTGTTAGATGGGCCACTTACCGGAAGATATGTGACAGAGGCCAATGGAACCAGAACTCTTGTAGATACTGGCCTTATTGAACGTTTTTCTGAACTTATCTCTCCCTTTATCACTCTCGAACAACCAGCCCTTTCTGACGGCTTTCAAAGGATTAAAACCTGGCTCTATCCCCGTGATGCTATCCGGGAAATAATAATCAATGCATTTTGTCACCGTGACTGGACCAGAACGGTGGATATTGAGGTAAGCAGGTATGTTGATCGGATAGAATTCATTAGTCCAGGTTCTCTTCCAAATTCCATGACGGTTGAAAAGATGATTGCCGGACAGCGTTCTCCAAGAAATCCTCTTATTGTTGAGATGCTTCGGGATTATGGATATGTTGAGAGTAGGGGAATGGGAGTCAGAACGAAAGTTATTCCACTAATGAGATCTGAGAACATGACCGATCCTATCTTTGATGCGACTGAGGATTATTTGAGGACTGTTCTGCTCCGGAAAAAATGAGCAGGTATTGTCTTTCCTGATGATACCATGGTGGCTTTTTCGTGTTTGCCGGATAAATTGAGATAATGTCCGGATTGAGGTATCCTCTGATTGAAGCCATCCTCTTTTCAGGTGCTGATAACGAAATACATCAAGGTTATCTTTTCAAATTTGTCCTTGTCTGATGGAAACACGGTTCTCACGCTTAACAAAGACCCTCTTGATTTTTACGAGGGATCAGCGTTACTATCCTTTGCCAGTGAAAAGAATGCATGAGACGGAAAACTCATACGGATAACAAAAATACCAGTATCATGTCGAACAAAAAAATCCCTATTAATAACGATGATGATTGTCCGGAATAATATATGGATTTGAATTATTCACCATACGCCATTGCAGAGGAACAATAAGTATTTCATTGACCAAAAGTGGAGAATCCTCCAAAATCATTCTCCTTTTCACCGTAATTATCAGATATCCTATCAATAAACAGCCACTCTTCTTCAGCCTCAAAAAGGAGTGAGAGGAGGACCCCTAAAACCGCCCGTTGTTGTTTTGAGGTGTTCTGGATATAATAACGAACGCGGGTCCCGGTGCAGATCTGACCTTATTTTCCTTCTTGACTCCCTGACCCCGGAATCTCTTCCCGGTATGCTGCCAGTTCCGGAGATGTCATGGATGCGATAAAGGGAATGATCTCATATGCTGTCACATCATGGATAGCGAAGGGATCCTCGCTGATGATCGCTCTCACTGCCTCCTCATTTTCGGCCCTTACGATTATAACCCCGCCGGTCCGGGGAATCCGTCTGCCGGATAGGAGAAAATGTCCGAGATCGTAGTGTTTCTGCAGAAATGTTACATGGTCCGGAGCATAGGAGTCAACGGTCCGGAGATCTTTTTTGTAATGGAGAAGGATGAGATACATAATACACCCGATGGAATTGGGATCGGTGAGATTTAGACCATCTCTTCATATAATGAGGATGGTACATATAAATCAGTTCAAACACAATGTATTCCTATGCCCGGAGGAGATCTTCCGTTATCATATCCGGAACAATATACCATCCTGTATGTTGATGATGAAGAGGTTTTGCTCGATCTAGGTAAAACCTTCATCGAAAAAACGGGGGAATTTAAAGTACACACAATTTCTTCAGCCATTCAGGCTCTGGATCTCCCTGATATTCTGACCTATGATGCAATCGTATCAGCTTACCAACTGCCGGGAATGGATGGAATAAGCTTTCTCAAGGAGATCAGAAAGAGAGATACTGAAATCCCCTTTATTCTCTTCACCGGTCGGGGAAGAGAAGAAGTCGTCATTGAAGCCATCAATAACGGGGCCAATTTTTATATTCAGAAAGGAGGAGATCAGGTCTCCCTATTTGCAGATTTGACCCATAAAATTCGCCAGGCGGTAGAATATAACCGAGCGAATAATCTGATATCATGTCTCAATACCAATCAACGAAAACTTGCAGCAGCCATGAATATTGCACATGTGGTTAACTGGGAATGTGATAGCAGAACCTCTGTGTTTACCTTTGATGACAACTTTTTTGCTATGTATGGAACCTCATCAGAGCGTGAAGGGGGGACACAGTTTACTATAAAGCGATATTTTGAAGAATTTATACATCCTGATGACCGTGAAGAAGCCCAACGGAAAGTGATAGAAGGATTGGCAAACCCGGACCCTGATGCGGTTACCTATGTTGAACATCGGATCATTCGTCGTGATGGACAGATCAGAGATATTCGTATGGGAATGGGTGTTATCAGAGATGGTGACGGGAAAATTATTCGTACCTATGGTGCAAACCAGGATATTACCGAACGGAAAAAGGGAGAAAAAGCGCTTGAAAGGGCATATCGGCAGATTAATCTCCTTACTGAAGTCACCAGACATGATATACTCAACAATCTTTCTGAACTGTATCTGCATCTTGATTTAGCCCGGATGGACTGTCCTGGCACACGATTTTCTGAATGCCTGGATAATATGGAAGAAGTAGTCCGTATAATCCAGTCCCGGATTGAATTTACCCGGATATTCCAGGAGATAGGAATTGAAAAACCGGTTTGGACTCCGCTTAATACGATTCTTCAGGGCTCATCTGCTCCTCTCCCGGTTACCTATGATTCCACGATAAATAGGATTTCACTTCTTGTTGATCCATTAGTAAAAACAGTTTTTTCAAATCTGCTCGATAATTCGATTCGGCATGGTGAACACGTTACTGAGATCAGGGTCTCGGTCCATGAATCCGGAAATAATCTGATGATCCTCTGGGAGGATAATGGGGTTGGAATTTCTGATGAAGAGAAAGAACTGATCTTTTCCCGGGGCTATGGAAAAAATACCGGATTTGGATTGTTTCTGGTCCGTGAAATCCTCTCTCTTACCGGTATTTCAATCCATGAGACCGGAATTTTTGGTTCAGGAGTCCGGTTTGAGATTCTGATTCCCAAAGGTTCGTTTCGTTATGATCTGTCGTAGCCCTTGTTCTGCACAATGTGTGATAGACAGGGAAAGAATGGCATATTTTACACCGTCTTTGATTCATTGTTGATTATAACAGGTTCTTTATAGAAATGAGGGTTCTGGTTTTACAAAGTTCGAATATACTGACTGATCTATGGTATGACAGGATGTTCGTTCGGAATATCTGACCGAGGCGGGATAATGGTATTGGATGATTGAGTGGTGAGTTATTTATGATTTTTTGGTGTTTGGAAAATACCTATTCTTTTGACACTAATATTCCTCTTCTATAGTATTATGAACAATTCTTCTTCACCTTCCAGGAAAAATACGGTATCAGGGTCATGAGGAGAATCATCTACGTCAAACTGATAGTCTGAAAAATGGTAATGATTTGTTTATTTCCAACGGAAGCAGAAAAAAATAATTCTATTACATGTGTTGTCATTGAAGAATCACAAAAAAAAATGAGATAATGATGAAAATGTCACCGGATAGCATCAGGATCTTCAATAAGACGAAATGGAATGAAAAGGGTTTATTCCTTCATTTAATCATACGGATAAGGTTTTAAGAGATGCTTCCCACCGAACGTATAACACTCTTGGGATATCTGACCAATGAGGATTTTTTCAATTTTTGCCGGACCTCATGGGTCTGGTAAACCCACAATTGTTCCGGATTATTCGGATCTCGTTTTGGTAAATGCTGACTATTGTGCAATAGAGCATCCTGTTATTTCAAAGATGCCTGATGATTTTGAAAAATTAAAAGCGGCTTAGGAAGAAACTGAACGGCAAATTCATGAGATGATATCAGATGGAATATCATTTACCTGGGAAACGGTATTCTCTCATCCAGGTCCTAATCATCAATAAGTTGGCTTAAGCTCACTTTGATGAGTAAATATTATGAAAAATAATCCGGAATTTAAATCCTGGATTAAATATCGCCTCATTCGCTATGGATACAGGTATTCTTTCCCATGCAAGTGAACATGAATACCATTGATTGTTGAAAATTTATATGGTCTCTACCGATGTAATGTAATTATGGTCGTTTTGTCGAGAATGTACTGGGCATTATTATTCCTTTTTTTTGTATCGTCAATTCAGGTATATGCGGATAATATTGACCAGATTTCAGAATCAGGTTTTCAAAAACTCTTTTCTGAAGATTATATCGGAGCACTCAATGATTTTAATGAAATATTTGAGATGAATATGGCCGGACCTGAGCATTATTTTGGAAAAAGTATTGCTCTTTTAAAATCAGGAAATATTTCAGAAGGAAAGACCTTGATTGAGAACATGCCTCGCCCATCCGCAAATTCTCAAAACATAAACAATAAAGCAGACAATAATAGTCAAAATAATTTATCAAATCAACAAAGAAACGATAATTTTTCGGGAAAGATAAGTTATGGAGAGATTGATCGTTGCATTCAATCAGGTGATATTTCTCATGCATTAATCCTTCTTCAAAAATTACTGTCAGATGATTCATATGAAAGAATTACCATAGTGACAGATGTTGATGAATTAGTTAAAGCAGGAAATCAGGCGCAACAAAATAATGATTTTGAAGGGGCTTTGGAATTTTTTAATCAGGCAATAACTAATGGAAGTTCCCGGCCGGATGTATATGCAGGGATGGGATTTGCACTGGATAGTATGGGGCAATATGAAAATGCTACGGAATATTTCAATAAGGCATTAGAAGTAGATCCTAATTTTAAACCTGCAATTGAGGGGTTAAAACGAATTAATGAAAATATTGAAAATGATAATCCGAACGGTAATATGTCTCTCATTAATGAACTTGTAGAGAAAGGAAACAAAGCACAAACGGAAAATTATCCGGATTTGGCTCTTAGTTATTTCTTACAGGCTCTTGATACAGGAATAATAAGACCAGATGT
>JAAYCY010000049.1 GCA_012729535.1 Methanomicrobiales archaeon
AAAACCACACCAGTCCAGGTAAGTGTCAGGCGATCAAGACGATCATTCCGGGTCACTGCGATAGCTGCACCCAAAAGGGCCAGAAGTGCCGGATACCACCGGGAGATAAAATCACTGGCTAATGTTTTATCAGAAAACACCGAGAGCAGGTATTCAGGTTTGTTATAAAAAAGAAATATTGCAAGAATACATACGAAAAGACCGGATAACACTAATTTATGAATATATTGAATATTTATTTTCATCTTCATTGCATACATTCCGGTTATTAGTACCGGAATAGCGAGTGCCATAATTCTTGCATGAGCGAAGAAGATACCCAGTAAAATGATTGGAACAAGCCTGATTTGTACTATCAATGCCAGAACCATTGCAACAAAGAGCATCTCGGCTGATGCTGAAGGATAACCACCCCAGATAAGGTAACTATAATGAGCCGGAAACATAAAACACGCAATGATACATGCGAATACAGCATCATTCTTTCGGAACTCCCTGACGATTGAATATAATAAAACGGGGGTAATAGAAGTGATTATTACCGGCAAAACTTGTATTACATTTAACAAAGGGAAAATGCTGGCCCAGACGTATGCATAATAGTGAAATCCTTTTGGATAATATTCTGCATATCGACTTATTCCGGGCAGTCCTACCGGGAGGTTCTCACCGTCAATGAGCATTCGGATCATCTCTGCATGAGCTACAGCATCTCCGGACATCCACATAATAATCCGGTAAAAAAAGAATATCGCCACGAACAAGTACAATCCTGTGACTCCTAGAATGATCTTATCATCACGGTCAAATTCAGGATTCCACCCATAACGTTGGTATAGTATAATGCTGGTCCCGATGCAGAGGATCATCCCGGGAACCTGGAACTGGAGCGGATTTAATGTGCAAAAAGAAGCGAGAATACCCAGTAAGAGGATAATAACAAAACCGACAGCAAATGAGAGTGATAACCGGGTGATCCCCCGGAGTCTGGTTTTCCAAAGAAACGGCAGTCCGCAGAAAATTGTAACCGATAGGACAATCAGCGCAAGTATTATATTTAAAATCAAACTATCTGCTCCTGTCAAGATATGTAATTATGATTATCAGGATTATCTGTAAATGTTGGATTTTCTACAATAACAATTTATATAAAATAGTCGTCAATCTTTTTTTTTAAATTTAAAAACCATATCTTTCATCAAATACAAAGGACAGCAATTATAACCCGATACATCCGAAACTATTGAATGCATTCCATTTTCCACAGAGTTCAGAAATATTCTTTTCATATACTCCTCCTGTTTGTAATCCTTTCTGCCTTGTTCGGGCTCTGGCTCAGGTTTCTGCCAATGGAATTTCTCGGGTCCGGTCCGGTCCAGAAACTGATGTTTATGGACACCTGGTATTCAATGCGCCAGATTGAACAGATAATAGCGAATTATCCGGGGTATGCATGGTTTGATCCCATGACCGCTTTTCCCACCGGAAAGGATGTTGACTGGGGTCCGTTATTCCCCTTCCTGTGTGCAACCGTGTGTGTTCTGACCGGAGCAGTTGCAAGACCGGATAACATGATTATCGCGTCTTATATTCCTCCCCTGTTATTTCTCCTGTTAATACCAATTTTATGGTACCTCGGAAGAATGGTCTGTGGTGAGAAAACCGGATGGATTGCTGCAATCATCCTTCCATTTATGGCAGGAGAGTTACTTTACCGTTCTTTTTACGGGTACCTCGATCATCATATTACCGAAACAATTTTTTCCACTCTATTTATTACTCTCATCATCGCTCTTCTTATAACCATTAGAAATGAAACACCCGGTTTATACTCACAAAAAAGCATTTTTCTAGCAATATCTGCAGGAATTGTGTATCTTCTGGGCATCCTGAATATGTCAACCATGACACTCTTTGCGGTGATTGTGTGGGTGATTTTTTTTATCCATGGATTGGTCATCCGGGATACAAAGGAACTTTCCTCCCTTTTCTTTCACACCTCTGTAATTTTTATCATTTTCGTGCCATTGTATCTCATTCTGGGACTCCATCATGAAGGAATGGTAATAACACGATATACAATTGGACATGTTCTGGTTCTTCTTGCACTTCCTCTTGTAATGGGAATATTTACGATTTTTTCGTATTTTTTATCAAAAAAACCAGCCTATTATTACCTGGGTGCTGTCGGAGGTTTTCTCATTGCTGCGTACGCAGGTATATCTGTCTTTTACCCTGAAACTGCCATACAGATTACCAAAGCGATCAACTATTTTTTCTTTTTTTCCTATACAGGATCTTATATCAATGAGATGCAGATGTGGGACCCGGTCCGTGCATGGTATTCCTATAACATCGCCTTATTCCTGGCATTCATAGGAGTAATAATCTGTATAATCAGATTAGCACGATCATACCAGCCGGCTTTGATGGCAACAGGAGTCTGGGGTATTGTCATACTCTTTGCAACAATCATGCACCTTCGGTATGAATATTATGCAAGTGTGGTCATTGTCCTGTTTTCTGCAATAACTCTCAGTTCTCTCTATGCAAAAATTGCAGATAGTGAGCAGCCGACCGTGCGAATAAAGAAGAATGTATTGCCTGTACAAAATCCATTTCCTCTTCGTGCAACAGCTATCGTTGGAATTCTTATCCTCCTTATTGCAGCATTTTCGGCCCAGACCATAAATATCGTAGTAGACAAACAGATTGGAGCCATTTCCATCAGCAGTGACTGGTCAGATACATTAGTCTGGCTATCTGAAAATTCTCCTGATTCCGGAGTAGACTATCTAAAAATATATGAAAAAACAGATTTTTCATATCCAAAAGAGTCATATGGAATCCTTTCCTGGTGGGACTATGGCCACTGGATAACGTTTCTTACAAAAAGAATACCGATAGCCTCACCATTCCAGGATAATGTCCGGCCGGTTGCAAAATTCCTGTCAGCACAGAATGAAGAGGAAGCTGAAAGCAATGCGATAAAGACCGGGGCGAAATACGTCATTACAGATTATGCTACCGTTACTACCAAATTTGCTGCCCTTCCTCTCTGGGCATATGGAAATGAGCGAATCTCCTCATATCAACAGACCTATTATCAGCAGTCTATGGGATCTGGCATGCTTGATCCAGTCCTGGTATTAAAACAGCCTTACTTTGCAAGTACCGCAACCAGGATGCACCTCTTTGATGGCTCCTTCTCACCAGGAAAGGGAGGTAGTCTGCTTACCCTTGGGCAGGCACAGGCAGAAGGAGGATCAGTCCCGGTCATTACAAGAACTGTTGAGATAACACCCGCTGAAGCAGCACGTCTTCCCCCGTCTGAATCCCTGCAGGTAAGTTCTCTCCAGTTTACTCATCCGATAACTGATGTCCCTGCCCTTGGTCATTACCGGCTTATTTATGAGTCTCCCTCTACGGTTGCCAAGGACGATACTCGCCAGATAAAAGAAGTCAAGATCTTTGAACGGGTAAACGGGTTCACGCTCCCTGGCACCGGAACCATTGAACTCCCGCTCACTACAAACCAGGGACGTAACTTTACCTGGATTCAGCAGAGCAGAAACAATACCTTCACACTTCCCTACAGCACACAGAACAATCCATACGATGTTCACGCAACCGGGCCGTACCGGATAATTGAAACCGGAAAGACAATAGAGGTGGAAGAGGCCTGGTTACATTAACTTTTTACACTCTTTTATAATCATCCTGTGTACGCTCGATATCATCCTCTTCCAGGTATTCGCCGATTTGAACTTCAATAACCTCAAGAGGAATCTTCCCTGAATTACCCAGGCGGTGCATCACTCCTGCCGGGACAAAAGTACTCTCACCTGGTCGGATAAATGAACGCGTTCCGTCAAGTTCAACATCTGCCGTTCCATGAACAACGACCCAGTGTTCACTCCGGTGATGGTGACGTTGCAATGAGAGTCGCTTTCCAGGATCTACGGTGATTCGTTTGATCTGAAACCCCGGGCCTTTTTCTAGTCCCAGGTAAGATCCCCATGGGCGGTACACCAGGCGGTGGATCTCGGTAATCGGGTTTCCCTCGTTTTTTAATTCTTTAACCAGGTCACCAACCTTTTCAGCCATATCACGATGACAGACAAGCAGGGCATCACAGGTTTCGACAACAATGGTATCCTTTATACCAATCAGTGCTGTAAACCTATCTTCCGTCGTGACAAAATTCCCATATGACTCGATCGCAACACAATCACCGGTATTATTGCAGCCATCCTTTTCGGATATCTCGTACCATGCATTAAAATTGCCTAAGTCCGACCAGCTGGAAAAGAGAGGAACTACTGCAACTGCATCAGAATGCTCAAGAATACCATAATCAATGGAGATTGAAGGCAGTTTATCCCATACAACACCTTTTTCAAATGCGGATGCGATGTCCGGCTGATATTTTACCAGTTCTGAAATAAAAACCGGCACTGAAAAGAGAAATATCCCGCTGTTCCAGAAATACCCTTTATCAACATATTCTTGTGCTGTTCGTGCATCTGGTTTTTCCTTGAATTCCCTGACTGAATATCCGGTCTGCAACTTCTCTCCCGGGGATATGTATCCATACCCGGTATGCGGAATTGACGGGGTAATACCAAAAGTTACGATATGTGTTTTTCCAATTGGCAATGCCTCTTTCAGCTCGTGGATAGCATCATGCGACAGGAGGTGATCACTTGGGAAAACAAAAACCTCGGCATCAGCAGATCTTTTCTGAATTTCTGTTACGGCCCAGGTGATCGCAGGAAGGGTATTTTTTCCAGATGGTTCCAGTAATATCTGGTCATCTGGTATCTGGTGACCAAGGTCAGAAATCTGGTTTTTTACAAGGAAATGATGGAGTGAATTTGTTACAATAAAAACGGAATCAGCCGAGCACATCTCTAGTGCCCGAAGATAGGTTTTTTGAAACAATGAATGGTCATTTACCTGGAGAAACTGTTTTGGATAATAGGTTCGTGATAAGGGCCAGAGTCTTGTTCCGACTCCGCCAGCGAGAATAATGGTATATATCCTGTGCATCATTATTATGTCAACCAGAATGAAAATCAAGCCTCCTGTCAAAAATCTTGAATGGGAGGTTGAACAATAAGGTACCTGAAAACAATGAACTTTCAATCAATCGCTCATGTAATTCTCATCCTTACAATAATCTCATGTTCAGGGTGTCTGCGCGAGGAATCTCCCCCGCCCGAATCAATTCCTGGTCCGTCTATTATCGAAATTGAAGATATTGCAACCTCCGGTTCAGTATTCACCATAAACGATGCCTCTGGAAGGGAGGTTGAGATCCCCAGAAACATCTCACATATATTGTGTGCTGGTCCTGCATGTCTGCGGTACCTGTCATACCTGCAAAAACCTGAATATGCCGTAACAAACAACCCGGAAGAACGATATGTTACCAAATCAGCCTGGATACCATACCTGGTTGCATACCCTGAGATCAAATCACTCCCTTCTATCCAGGCACCGGTTTACCCGGCACAGATCCTGTCACTTACTCCTCGTCCGGATCTGGTTGTTCTCATGAATACAACTGGTCCATATTCTGCTGATGAATTATCGGATATGACTGGTATTCCTGTCCTTGTTCTCAAAGAGGGGAACCTTGTAGAGCATCGGGAGGATTTGGACTATTCACTCAGGGTAATGGGTCTTGTTACTGGCAGTACTGATCGGGCTTTAGAAGTGATCAGGTTTTTTGATAAAATTGTTGATAATCTGCATAGCAGGGTATCAACAATCCCGGAATTTCAATATAAGACTGCATACATTGGAGGATACACCCGTGATACACCCCGGGGAATCCTTTCATCATCACCGGATTATTACCCGTTTGACCTGGTGAAAGTCAGAAACTCATTGGAGGGAGATTACACTATTCCTCAGAATTCTGATGCCGTTCTTCTCACTCCTTCCCGGATTAAAAAACTAAAACCTGATTCGATTTTTATTGACCTTACTTCCCTTGAGAAGAAAAAAAATGCAATACAGGAACTGGAAGATTATCCTGAATTTTCACAGACAACAGCAATGAAAGAAGGCACTGTCTATGGATTATACCCAACTGGTATCTATGGAGAGAACCATGAAATAGACCTTATCAATGCATATTGTATCGGAAAAGTCCTCTATCCTGACAAATTTATTGATGTTGATCCAAAAATTATGGCAGAATACATTCTTACCTACCTGTATGGAAGGTCAATTTATGAGGATATTAACAAGGATATCGGTGTCTTTGCCCTGAACAGGATACCAGTGTTTACCTGATATTACCTACTTTTTCCAATAAACCTGGCGAAAACGGCAAAAATGCTGAATAATTAACAAAAAACAAAAGATGGGCTCGCTGAGATTCGAACTCAGGATCTCCGCCATGTCAAGGCGACGTCATAACCAGCTAGACCACGAGCCCCCGGTTGTGCCTTACAATGTTACCTTCCTGCTCATTTATAGATTATGATCCGTTTGTGAAAAAAGGATTAGATCCTGGCAAATTTTGCAGAGTAAATACCCGGCATTCCCCTGATCGCTTCCATAACACTTTCCGGTACGTCGCCGTCAACATTGAGGACCATGATGGCTTCTTCGCCAGGCTGGAACCGTCCTACCTGCATGCCTGCGATATTTATCTGGTGTTCACCAAGAATCGTTGAAGCCCTGCCAATTACTCCGGGTCTGTCAAGATGCCGGGAAATAATTACTGCTCCTTCTGGTACCATATCCATAGTATAGCCTGCTATGGATACAATCCTGGCACCTCCCTTGTACAGGATAGATCCGGTTATCGTAAGCTCGGAAGTATCTGTCGTTACCTTCATGGTAAGAAGGTTTTTGTATCCGGATGATTCTCCGGTTGTCGTCTCAGATACAGTTATTCCCCGGTCCTTTGCCTGGTATGCAGCATTTACCATGTTAACCGGAAACCTGAGAATTGGATCAAGCATACCCTTAATCGCCATATGGGTGATAAGTTTTGTGGACTGGCCAAGAGATGCAAGTTCACCGCCATATACCATCTCTAGTTTTAAAGCCCGGCCTTCAACAATCTGGATCATCAGCCTGCCCATGCGCTCTCCCAGAACAGCAAAAGGTTCAACAGTCTCATGCAGTTCTGACGGGATGATTGGTGCATTTACCACGTACTTTGCATCGCCACCCGCAAGCACTTCAAGACATTGTTTTGCGACAGATATCGAGACGTTCTTTTGAGCTTCAACGGTGCTGGCCCCAAGGTGGGGTGTAAGAATAATTGCGGGAATGCCAATAAGAGGGCTGTCTTTTGGTGGTTCCTGTTCAAAGACATCAATGGCTGCACCTGCCACTTTTCCTGATTTCACTGCCTCTGCCAATGCTGCTTCATCAATAATCCCCCCACGGGCACAATTAACGATCCTGACCCCGTCTTTCATGGTGGCAATCGTCTTTTCATTGACAATATGCCTGGTTTCTTTGATAAGTGGTGTATGGACTGTAATGATGTCAGCCCTGGTAAACAGGGTATCAAGGCTCATCGATTCAATACCCATTTCTGCTGCCTTTTCTGCGGAAATAAACGGATCATATCCGATTATGTGCATATTAAAAGAGGTGGCACGTTTTGCAACCTCACGGCCGATACGTCCAAGCCCTACAACGCCCAGGGTTTTATCATTCAGCTCAACACCCATGAACTTTGAACGCTTCCATTCCCCTGCCTGCATTGATGCATTAGCCTGGGGTATATTCCGGCAAAGCGACTGGATCATGGCCATGGTGTGTTCTGTCGCAGCAAGGGTATTTCCCTCTGGGGCATTGGCAACAATAATCCCGTTACGGGTTGCTGCATTCATATCGATATTGTCAACCCCGGCACCTGCACGCCCGATGAAGCGGAGTTTTTTTCCTGCTTCTATTACCCGTTCAGTAACCTGTGTCCCGGACCTGACAAGCAGCGCATCATAATTTTCTATTGTGGCGACCAGTTCATCTTCAGAAAGACCGGTATTCACATCCACCATTGCTTTTTCTCGGAGGATATCAATTCCCTCTTCTGCAAGTTCATCACTAACAAGAATTGAATATGTCACAGTACTCTGTAAGTTATCAGTTTTTGTTTTACTTGATAGTTCGCAGATATGATGGTTGGACTATCCAAAAATAATGAGAAACGTCAAGCGATAATATGGAAAAAATTCTGGTTATGTATCAAATCACTTCAAAGAACGCTTATTAGCCACTGCCTGTTTGAGCGAATTAAGTGTATTCATCCCAATATCCTGTTCATCTCTGTGATAGATGCAAATACCCTTTTCTTTTGCAATTTTTGCCAAGTTGGATTCCGACTCTTCCTGAGTATATGGGAAAATGTCAAACCCAATACCTATTCCACTGAATAGATCCTGATAACGTTCTATTCTATCAACAAACCGGACATCACTTTTATCGATGATAAGAAGGATGTCAATATCACTTCCGGGAACTGCTTTTACTTCAGCGAATGATCCAAAAAGCCAGACTTCTAGGATTTCTGGATATTTGTTTATTGATGCAATTTTTTTTTGCAGACTGTTTAAGATATTCTCGTAATCAAGCCAGAATATTCTGACTGAACCGCAGGATTGTTCCAGCACTGCCGATTGCTGCTTCTGCATCTTCCCTGGTGAAATGTTCATGCGGCGTTCCATATGTCAACCCATCCGGATATCTGCTGATAATATAGAGACGATCAAGGCGCTTTGCATGATACAATAATTCATGAGATATTTCAAGAGAGTCATCAAGCCCTGTCATGAGTTTTTCAACAGAATTGCCCCAGGCTTCTCCTCCAAAAAATTGATAAAGTGCCTTCATCGCTTTTTCTGCAGCCTGTTGAGATAAAACATGTCCATTCATAATTGCCAGCCACATAATTATCATCAGCTGCTTTTAGATCATACGTTGCCTGATCAAATCAATCCTGACTTCTCTCTGGCATATGACATAATAAGGTCTTTGAAAAAATTAAAAAAAAATTATTCCCTTTTTTCCTTTTGTTCTCTCTTTATGTTTCTCTCTCAAACAGCGAGGTTTGATAATCCCGGTCGACCATGGTCACATTCCTGTCATCACATTGCTCATCCCCGATTTGTACCGGGTAACAACCAGTCAGGCACCCAAGGCAGAGGTCATGTTTGGGAAGCCCAATAGCATCGACCAACGCCTCCATTGAGAGATAATGAAGACTTGTTGCTGTAATACTCCTGCGTACCTGTTCAACATCCTTGTCGCTGCCTATCAGTTCTGTCCGTGTTGGCATATCCACACCAAGATAGCAGGGAGCTTTGATGATTGGTGATCCAATTCTCATGTGGATCTCACGTGCCCCTGCATCCCGCATGGTCTGTATGATTCGGCGCGAGGTTGTGCCCCTCACAATTGAGTCATCAACCAGGATAATTGAGCGGCTTTGGAGATGGTCCGGAATTGGATTTAGTTTAATCCGCACTGCCCTTTCACGTTTTTCCTGGGTTGGCATGATAAAGGTCCGGCCCATGTACCTGTTTTTAATCAGGCATTCCATGAACGGTATACCGGACCGCTCTGAATACCCTACCGCATAGGCCGTTCCTGAATCAGGAACTGTGCAGACAGCATCTGCCTTAATTGGACTTTCAACGCACATCTGTGCACCAATTTTTCTCCTGACATCATATACCAGTGAGCCGTCAATACGGGAATCTGCACGGGCAAAATAGATGTACTCAAATACACAGTGACCTTTGCTGGAAGCTACGGCAATTTGTTTGAACCTTATGGTATCCCCGGTGATGTGAACCATTTCTCCTGGATTAACATCCCGTTCGAATTTTCCGTTCAGGGCATCTACTGCAACACTTTCAGATGCCACCAGATATCCGGATTCTGTTCTGCCAAAACAGAGGGGCCTGATTCCATGCGGATCCCGAAAGGCATACAAATCCCCGTCATAGAGCATTATAACGGAATATGAGCCCTTCAGGCAGGCCATGCATTTCTGCACTGCATCCTCCATCGTCCCTCCTTTCCTGATGGACTCGGTAATTATCTTGGAAATGATCTCGGTATCAGAAGTTGACCAGAAGATTTGCCCCCGGTCTTCAAACTCCTGGCGAAGTTCCCGATAGTTTACCAAGTTTCCATTATGCGCTACTGCAATAACATGATCCTGAAAAGTAAACAAAAAAGGCTGGATATTCTCCGGACGGTTTTCCCCGGTGGTTGGGTATCTTACGTGACCTATCCCTGTTTTTCCAACAAGAGACTGGAGCACTTGTTCATCAAAAACCTCGGAGACAAGTCCATTTCCTTTGTGTTTACAAAGACCTGCTCCATTGTAAGTTGCAATACCTGCACTCTCCTGTCCACGATGCTGGAGAGCATATAACGCATAATAAAGGGAAAAAGAGACGTCGGCAGAGCTAGTTATGCCAACGATCCCGCACATGATTAATGAGTTGCTACTTTCGGCCGCTTAGTTATCCAGCCATATGAGCGCATGCGGGTGGAGCGGCCAAATCCACATGATGAACAGATTTTATGCCGCTTGTGATAGGACATCTTCCCGCATCTCCTGCAGGTCAGATGAGTCTGTGTCTGTCTTTTTCCTCTGGATGGTGTTCCTTTTGACATTATCTTACCTCGTTATTGGGGATTCGGGGAGATGTAGATTACATTATCGCCGCGAATAATCAGGGTACCAATACTTTGTGCCTGCCCTTCAATGATCTCCTCTGCTTTGTCCAGAACAAGATTCATGTGGACATCATATCCTTGGAGGACTCCCTTGATTTCCCTGCCCCCTTTAAGGGATATCAGTACTGGATGCCGATTCAGGACCTGATCTAAAATATCCATAGGTCTTTTTGTCATAACAATACCCTGCACTACTCAAAATGAGTGAATAAATTGCGCAGGTATAATGTTTAAACGTTACCTGTCATGTTCATCAGATACCGCATATCGTTTATGGGAATCAGTTCCATGTACATACTGCATATGGGTAAACTGACTTCGAAAAGAAGACATTCAATACGAAAATCTCAGGTAAATGGAATTCTTGACCGGCTCCGTGAAGAGATTGGGGATGGAGCAGACAACTTTTCAGGAAAGATGATAGAGATAATCGAGACTAACCAGGATATCCACCTGTACCTCGTTGATAAAGAACCGTTTATTCTTGAAAAGGATGGTATCCTGTTTCCCAGCCTGCGTGGAGCATTATCCCGGCCGTTTTCCCAGAAACGCATTACCGTTGATATGGGGGCTGTCTCGTTTGTTGTTAACGGTGCAGATATCATGCGGCCCGGTGTTGTTGATGTGACTCCTGATGTAACAGCAGGAAAACCCGTTCAGATCGTTGATGAGCGTCATGGCAAGCCATTAGCGCTTGGGATTGCTCTTTTTGACGCAGAAGAGCTTCTCGCGCAGGATAAGGGTAAAATTGCACGGACATGGCATCATGTCGGTGATGATATCTGGAATCTTGAGTTCTGAATAAGGAAAGAACGCTCGCATAGGCTGAAATACCAGTACCTTTATTACAACAGACAGAAAAGGTTCTTATATGGGACTTCGCGACCTTCTCTTTGGAAGTAAGGATACTTCTTCCCCGGACGAATATAAAGATCTCACCCTGAAGGATTACGAACTGAGTGAAAACCCTGCCCTTCTTGTAAAGGTCGCCACGGTTACAGGTCTGCGGGAGAGCCAGATTGTAAAAGATCAGGTGTATGACGGCAATATTGTAATTGTTGATATCACCCGTCTGAAAATGGATAAGATCAATTATGAACGGGTAATGAAGGATTTCTACCAGGTTGCCCGGGATGTTGACGGTGATATTGTCGGTCTTGGTGACCAGCAGTATGTTGTCATTACTCCAAAAAATGTTAAGATCTCCCGTGACCGCATCGGTGGCGGTGCCTGAATTTGGAACAGGAAGTCAGAGGGATTTGTCCGGCCTGCGGAGAAGAGACGGACTGGCTGTATAAAACAGAGAATATTCCTTATTTTTCTGATATTCTGATTATAACCTGCTCATGCAGCGTTTGTGGATACCGGTTTTCAGATGTGCAGAACATCAGCACAAATGAGCCGGTCAGATACACCTTTCATGCGTGCAGCGAGCAGGACCTGTCGGTGAGAGTAGTCAGAAGTACTGCCGGGCATGTGCATATTCCTGAGCTCGGGGTAGAAATTTCTCCAGGTCCTGCCTGTGAAGGATTCATTTCAAATGTTGAAGGGGTACTCTTCCGGGTGGACAAGGTACTTGACGGTATCCTGATCGATGGTGATGACGAACAACGGAGAAAAGCACTTGCATTAAAGGAAAAGATCGCAGATATTCAGAATGGGAAAGACAGTATTACCCTTATCATCGAAGACCCGTACGGAAATTCCCTAATCGATTCTGAAAGGGCAAAAAAAGAAAGTTATTCTCCTGATCCCGACTGACAAAATAGGTTACCCCTCAAGGTAATCCCCGGCTCGTGATTGATCTGACCAACAATTTGTGCATCAGGATAGTGCCGCTTTACCGTTTCAAATCCCTCTTTTGGGAGGATGAATACATATCCCATACCCATATTAAATGTCCGGTACATTTCCTGCTCTGAAATTGATCCGGCCTGTGCAATCCACGCGAATATCTCCTGTGGAGGGAGCGGGGCATCAATGGTATACCCAAATGTTCCAAGCCGGTTCAGGTTTAAAAGTCCTCCACCGGTAATATGACACATACCGTGGACGTTCGTTTCCCTGCAGACGGCAAGGACTTCTGCATATATCCTGGTCGGTTTTAAGAGTGCAGATCCCAGCGTTTCTCCTGATAGAAGTTTTTCATCATACGATCCATGCTCTTCTACCATCCTTCTTGCAAGGGTCAGCCCGTTACTGTGAATTCCTGATGACGGGATACCAACGATACAGTCCCCGGGGGTAATAGCAGACCCTGATATTACCTTATCTTTCTCCTGTATCCCAAGGCAGGCACCAGCAAGGTCAAGTCCGGTGACAAGGCCTTTGAGTGTGGCAGTTTCTCCACCAATAATAGAGAGGTTTGCCTGTTTTGCACCCTCATTCAGACCGATACCTATCTGGCGCATCTGGTCTTTTGAAAGGGCTGATGTTGCGATATAGTCTACAAAGGCGACAGGCTCAAGGTTCATGACATAGAGGTCATTTACGTTCATGGCAATACAGTCAATACCAACAGTTGACCAGTCCCTCAGTGCATCGGCAACCAGCATCTTGGTTCCGACCCCATCAACCGCTAGCGCAAGAACATACCTGCCAAATTGAATGAATCCGGCAAAGTGGCCGATCTCACTTGTCATACCAAACTTGTCTGTCCTGCGGAAGGTCAGTTCGGATATCAGGGACTGTACTGCTGCTGCTTCAAGATCAATATCCACCCCTGCATCCCGGTATGCGTCCTGCTCCATGCTCATACCTCCATCTGTGTCAGGTTAAACTCATCGTGAAGAACCTGAACCGCTTTAGGGCCGTCTTCCTGCCTGACAACAAAAGAGATATTTACTTCAGAAGAGCCCTGCGTAATCATCATCACGTTAATCCCTGCTTTCCCAAGCGCTGAAAAGGTTCTGCCCGCAGTTCCTGCCATGCCTGCCATACCTGATCCCACAACCGCGACTGCACAAACATCCTCGTTAGCGGAAATGTCCCTGAACACACATCTCTCCTTAAGTGGCATCAGGGCATCCATGGCAGTCCGGACCTGGTGAGCTTCGATTATCAGGGTAATGTTCGCTTCAGAGGATCCCTGTGATATCATCATGACATTAATCTGGTGCCTAGCCAGCAGGGAAAAAATGTGTTGTGCAACTCCAGGTCTTCCAACCATCTGGGCTCCGGTAATGGTAATTGCAGCGACTTTGTCGATGTAGGTGATTGCCTTTACAACCCTGGAGTCTTTTTGTTCTCCTCCTTCAATGAGTGTTCCTGAAAAACCCGGATTAAAGGTGTTTTTTACCCTGACCGGGATCCCTTTCTGCATGGCAGGTTCAATGGATCGCGAGTGCATTACTTTTGCACCAAAATAGGAGAGTTCCATGACTTCTATATACGAGATCCGTGGGATAACCCGCGCCTTTGGAACCATCCTGGGATCCGTGGTCATGATACCGTCAACATCTGTCCAAATCCATATCTCATCGGCATTTATGGCAGCTCCGATGATGGTTGCAGAGTAATCTGATCCGGATCTGCCAAGCGTTGTTACAACCCCTTTTTCAGAGCATCCCATAAAACCGGTAATAACCGGAACTGAGTATTTCATGACTGGTTCAAGACGGGTTTTTATTCTCACTTCTCCTGAAGGCAGAGCGATTGCATCACCATGGTTTTCAGTAGTCAGGATTCCTGCTTCACACCCGTCCAGAACCATTGAGGGTATTCCCCGCTGACGGAGGGCTGCACTAATAAGCGGTGCATTCAGGCGCTCACCAAATGAAATGATATAGTCTCGGGATCTGACCGTTAGCTCTCTCAGGTGGTATATCGCAAAGAGAAAATCCTGCAGATTTTCTATGCGCCTTTTTATGATCTCACCAGTTTCATCGTAAAAGTCCGGAGCTACCTCTTTTAAGGTAGTAAGATGGCTTTCAGTCAGAAAAGAGACAAGATCTGCCACTTCTTCAGCATCCTTTGAATTAATCATTGCCTCTGCACAGGTGATGAGGCGGTCGGTAACACCCCGTTTCGCAGAAACTACAACTGCCAGTAGATCATGTTCAGAATACCTGTCATATACAATATTTACAGCCCTTCTGACGGAATCTGCATCCTGGACAGAAGTGCCCCCAAACTTCATGATGAGTTTCATGCCGGTTTAACTCTCCATCATTATGTGTTTTTTTCTCTCAAAATGAATTCTCAAGGATCTTAACCACCGGTCAGGTGAGTTACCAAAAATACAAAGATGTTCTGGTTGTGACGTGTAAGTAATGCAGGATCAGGAGATCATCCGGTCACATGTCCTGGTTATCGGGAGCGGTGGTGCAGGTGTTCGTGCTGCTATAGAAGCTTCAAATGCCGGAACCTGTGTTTTAATTTCGAAGACTATTGTGGGCAAAGGAGGATGCACCATCATGGCTGAAGGTGGGTACAATGCAGTTATGAGTGAGGCAGATACTATCTCTGACCACTACGCTGACACCATGAAAGGCGGGGCATACCTCAATGATCCTGAGCTTGTACGAGTTCTGACAGAGGAAGCTCCGGCAAGAATGAATGATTTGATCTCCTGGGGCGGGGTATTTGATATTACTGATACCTGCACAATCTGTCAGCGTCCATTTGGCGGACAGTGTTTTCCCAGGACCTGTTATGCCGGAGACCGGACCGGCCATGAGATAATGGCAACACTCATGGAACAGCTTTCAAATTCAAACGTAAGAATTTTTCACGAAATATCCGCTTTTGATCTGATTGTATCGCAGGGAAGAATTGTCGGGGCGTTCGGACTTGACAGAAAAGGAAAGATGTACACATTTCTGGCCGATGCCACGGTTCTTGCATCAGGTGGTGGAACGCGGGTATATGACATCTCTACCAATTCCTCTGGTGGGAATGGGGATGGGTATGCCATGGGTTGGCGCGCCGGTGCCGAACTCATAGACATGGAACAGGTACAGTTCCATCCGACTGGTGCGGTGTATCCCTGGGATGCACGGGGAAGACTGGTTACAGAAGCGGTGAGAGGAGAGGGTGGAGTTTTGAAAAATTCCAATGGTGAACGATTCATGTCACGGTATGATCCTGACCGGATGGAACTTTCAACCAGGGATGTCGTTGCCCGTGCATGTGCAACGGAAATCCAGGAGGGGAGAGGGACAATCCATGGAGGAGTCTGGCTTGATGTATCCCACCTTCCGGCAAAGAGAATAGAAGAGCGTCTACCGGTAATGCTGGAACAGTTCCTGAAGTACGGGGTGGATATCCGGACACAGCCCATGGAAGTCGGACCAACTGCACATCATATCATGGGTGGTCTTCGGATCACGCCGTTCTGCCAGACAACGCTTCCAGGTCTGTTTGCCTGTGGTGAAGTTACCGGAGGAGTTCATGGTGCAAACCGTCTTGGTGGAAATGCCCTTGCTGATACCCAGGTCTTTGGAAGAAGGGCCGGCGCTTTTGCGGGATCAGAACCAGCCCGTGAAATACAGTTTCCTGAAGACCAGGCTGATTCTGCCAAAAAAATGCTTGAAAAATTCCTGGCCGGTGATGCTTCACCGGGAACTGTTAAACGGGAGATCCAGAGAATTATGTGGGATGGTGCGGGAATTTTCAGAAGCAAAAGCACACTTGAAGAGACGCGGGCAGCCCTTGATGCATTATCAAAGAAAAATCTCAAGGCAGATTCCCCTTCAGGTTTTAATGAATGTTGCACGGTCCGTAACATGATAGATACCGCACGATTGATTGTAACCGGAGCGTTTCTCCGTGATGAGTCCCGGGGAGCTCATGTAAGAACAGATATCGTCCAGGACTGGGATGCTCAGGTTTCTCCCTTTGGTCATACGATCCTTACCCGGACAGGAGCAACAATAGAGCGGAGGAAGTCCTGATGCAGATATCTGTCACAATTTCACGGTTTAATCCGGATACAGACACATCCCCGCGGATGGAGCCCTGGAACGTTCAGGTCGAGGATGGAGCCAGGGTACTGAATGTCCTGGAGAGGATCCATGACATGGATCCTACTCTTTTATTCCGCTCCAGCTGTCGGGCCGGACAGTGCGGGAGCTGTGCGGTTAAGATGAACGGGGAACCTGTTCTTGCATGTACAGAAGAAGCACTGGATGGTATGGTTATCGAACCATTGGACCTTCCGGTAATTGGGGATCTGATGGTTGACCTTGTTCCGGGAATTAATGACATACCCAGGATCCATCCGTCAGAATGCGGAACAAATCCCACCCAGGAAGATGTCTTACGGATAAAACCACTTCGTGACTGTATTGAGTGTCTCTCCTGTGTATCTGTCTGTCCTGCCATGAAAGTGACCGAGTTTCTCGGCCCTACCTCTATGCGTTCGCAGATGCGGATTGCGCTTGATCCAAGGGAACCTGGAAACCGTATCCGTGAGGCATTGGAACAAGGGCTTTTTACCTGTACCAGCTGTAACCGGTGCTGGCGTGTCTGTCCGAAAAACATTGAGACTCCTGGAAAGGCGATTGAGAAACTACGGGAGATAGCGAACCGTGAAGGACTCACGCTGCCAAGGCACCAGGAGGTCGCAGAACTAGTCCGGACTACCGGTAGATCAGTAGAATCAGGAAAACATGTGTTCCTTGACCTGGTTGATGAAGTGATTGAACCCTTTGGTGACGTCAAGCGTGAAGTCGGGTTCTTTGTCGGGTGTATGTTTAATGCACGGCTCCCCGAACGGGCAATGGATATGCTTGAGGTTATGCGTCATGCCGGTATCAGGGTAATCATTCCGAAAGATCAGGTCTGCTGTGGCTCGCCGCTCATCCGTACCGGCCAGACTTCAATTATCAATGCATTAATGGAGAAAAACATCCGGGTATTCCAGGACAGGGGAATAACAACGGTGATGACGATGTGTGCAGGATGCGGGGCTACCCTGAAGAATGATTATGAAACACCCTTTGAAGTAAAGGATGTATCTGAAATTTTAACCGAGACTGGTCTTCCCCCGCTAAAGTTGCTCCAGACAACCGCGACATATCATGATCCCTGTCACCTCATGAACGGGCAACAGATTACAAAGCAACCCCGGGAGATCCTTGTGCAGGCAGTTGAGCGGTTCATTGAGATGCCTGCGATGTGTTGCGGGTCAGGAGGAGGTGTCCGCTCCGGGCTTCCTGATGAAGCAGCAGCATTAGGTGAAATGAGAAGAACAGCGATAAGAAAGACCGGTGCTGATGTTGTGGTGACCATCTGTCCATTCTGTGAGTACCATATCCAGGAACATAGTGACAAACCGGTGAAAAACCTCATGACGATCCTTGTCGAAGCCCTTGGGGAAAAACCGACAGAACTTTCATGATTCGTGATCCCTCTCTGGTCTGCGACTATTTCAGGAGTTTTTCTCTTCCCGGCCAGGACGGCCAGACTACCCTTATCCCTAAAGGGAAAACCGTTTGTGATAACGTTCATGTCATGGGAGTGAATTATCCCCGGTATACAAATGAATTCTGGACTGCCCGTCAAAGACAAGCTTCAAAAATCCAGGAGATATCATATCGCGCCTGCTTCAAACCGCAACTTCCCCGGTTTTTCATAACCCTTCTGACCGAACCTGGAGACATTGTCTATGATCCTTTTTCAGGACGGGGGACAACTCCTGTTGAAGCAGCACTGCTTGGACGGAGGATTATTGCCAATGATATCAATCCTCTTTCACGCATACTGGCTGAGCCAAGGCTGAATCCACCTGAACTTGAAGAAGTAAAAACCAGATTATACTCAGTTTCCGATTTACCCTCAGTTACATGTGATATTGATCTGTCCATGTTTTATCATCCTGAAACCCTCCGGACAATATGCAGTTTGAGGAAATATCTCACCAGTCGGGTGGAGGATAACACAGCAGACATGACCGATCGGTGGATTCGGATGGTTGCGACAAACCGGCTTTCTGGTCACTCCCCCGGTTTTTTTTCGGTATATACTCTGCCTCCAAACCAGGCGGTTTCTCCTGACCGTCAGATAATAATCAACAGGGATAGAAATCAACAGCCGCCTTACCGGGATGTCAGGGAGATTATTCTGAAAAAAAGCCGTCTGCTTATCAGGGGAATTGAACCAAATCAGATGGAGCAACTTAAGGAAGCAGGACAATCTGCACTTTTTCTTACACAGGATGCTCGATATACTCCACAAATCCCTGATAACTGGGTAACCCTCACGGTGACTTCCCCCCCGTTCCTGGATATAGTCCAGTATGCTTCTGATAACTGGCTCCGGTGCTGGTTTAATGATCTCAATGCTGAAGATATCGGGAAAAACATAACCATGACCAGAAAATTAGCAGACTGGGAGGCTGTTATGCAGGATACTTTCAAAGAACTATACCGGATTACTAAACCGGGAGGGTATGTAGCCTTTGAGGTTGGTGAAGTCAGGAACGGTTCTGTCAGACTGGATGAGCATGTAATCCCCCTGGGAATCTCTTCCGGATTTTCCTGTGTTGCAATTATAATCAATCAGCAGGATTTCACCAAGACTGCCAATATCTGGGGTGTCAATAATATGAAAGGTGGAACCAATTCAAACAGGATAGTTTTGTTTCACAAAAAAACTGATAATTGATTTATATTGTCATCAGGTAATCAAAAGCTGACAGGGCGGCTTTTGCTCCCTCCCCACAGGCGATTATAATCTGTTTACCGGTAATATTGGTAACATCTCCTGCAGCAAAAATACCTGGTGAACTTGTGCGGCAGTTTATGTCTATCTCAACTTCATTTAGTTCATTGAGCTGTAAAAGCCCTTCAACAAATTTCGTATTTGGAATCCACCCTATCTCGGTAAATAATCCGTCAAGCCTGATCTCATCCGTCTTACCTGTGTCTTTATTCCGTATTACGACACCGGATAACCGGCCATCGCCCTGGAGTTCAGATATTTCATATCCGGTATGGGTTATGATATTATTTTTCTGCGTATACTGGCTCTTGTAGATATCATCTGCCTTGATCTGACTTCTTACAAAAAGGTGAACTTCTTTTGCAATTCCGCTCATCTCAATAGCGGTGGTTAGCGCTGAGTTCCCTCCTCCTACTACTCCGACTATCTTTTCCCTGAATATGGGTCCGTCACAGGTTGCACATACCGAAAGACCCCTTCCCATAAACTGTTCTTCCCGGGGCACACCAAGTTTTCGCGGTTTTTTGCCCTGAGCCAGTATTACTGTTTTCCCTTTGTATTCCTGGTTTGATACGGTTTTTATGGCAAATCCTCCGGATGTGGGAAGCAATGAAGATACCTCGTCAAGTTCTATCCTAATCTCAAGTTCCCGGATCTGGTCTTCAAATTTTGCCATAAGATCATCACCGGTAATCATCCGGTAACCCATGTAATTTTCAATATTCCAGCTTTCAAGTGCCTGACCCCCGACATCAGGCGAAATGATAAGGGTTTTCAGATTTTTTCTGACACAATAGAGTGCTGCAGTAAGACCTGCCGGACCGGCACCACAAATGATAACATCAAATAAATCAGTTTGCTTATCTGTGGAAAAGAGCTCGCGAAGCTTGTCTGTGTCAAAACCTACGATTATTTCGTCACCTGCAACGATAACCGGAACACCGTACTGACCGGAGATTTCTACCATCTCTTTTGCCGCTTTTCGGTCTATTCCTACGTCAATAGATCGGTATGGGACATTATTCCGGTCTAAAAATGCTTTTACGAGCCGGCAGTATGGGCAATTCTGGGTTGAATAGACTGTAACATCAGGCATAATGGATAGTTATGTATCTGGTGCATAAAAGAGAAACGGACAAAAGGGAAAATCCCTTTTATTCTTTACGGCTGAGCAGGAAAACAACAAGTCCAGCTAAAACCGGGGCAAAAAAGAGTGGTGACTGCGTAGCGAAAGGTGCAGGTGTATCTGGCTCTGTCGGGACATCAGCAATGGTTCCGCTCTGGGATGGAACGACCGATGCATCAACACTGCCTTCTTTTCCCGGGATAAATGAAAGGTCAAGGCGTTGGGATTCACCTGCAAAGAGTTTAACTTTTTCAACAGATTGCATATCCTCTATCCAGAAAGTGATGTATTCACCGATCTGTTCTTCTGCACCATTTACAACCAGACGGCGGTCAAATGTTTCAGGTCCGCCATAGGTTCCAGGTTCAGATGTGGTTACATTACCAACCTCAACTCCGTTAATTTTCGCAAGGATTACCACACCTGCATCAGCAGGGGAACCATTTACTGTTGCATTTCCATAGAATTCGTAAGGCAGCGGTGGAATTGCATTAACACCGATTACCAGTGCTGCTACTAACAGGAGGCAGGCTCCAACTTTATTGAACATTTAAAGGTCTCCTCTTTTGGTATCTTTTATTATTTCAGTCCGTTAAAAATATAGGAGTTTGTTTTAATAACCCGGTGACATGGTTTCCGGTGAATTCATATAGATCCAGAAGGCCTGACAGGGGTCAAGCATTATCTGCGCATTTGAATTTCCCCTGATTCCTGCATCCCGATATTGTTGATTACTGCTGTCAAACGGGATCACATATGTCCATGATGCAAGTCCTGAAAGCGCAGATTCAGCAGACTTAGAGCTGGTCCCGGTTATACCAGCAAGGTTCCATCCTGCGTTCAGTGTTTTTGCCCCGGCCAAAAGACTGCTCCCTGACAGGGGAATACCAACAGGAGTGGTTGAAAAAATCCAGTATCCGGTCATAGGCTTTAAGACATCATCTTTTCCAATGGTTATCCATCCGGCTGTACTGTCATAAGTCAGGATTGAGTGACCTGCACTCTGGACATTTTTGAATATTTCAGCAGTGTTGGATCCAGGTGTAAGCTGAACCGGGATATTCACAAGGTTCCATCCAGGTAGCAGGTTTACCGTTAGTTCTCCAAAAGGAGCTGTTGTTGGAGCCGGGGTATGAGTGATCACCGGAGTCTGGGTAGGTACCGGTGTTTGTCCGGGAACCGATATTGTTCCGGGTTTTAATACGGTAGTGACAGCATTTCCTGCATCATCATCAAGCTGGACTGTGCTCATGGTGATTTGTGCACTTCCAGCACCGACTGCCTGAAGGTTCAGGGTTGCAAGGGTGATACCACCTGCTCCCGCTTCTACTCCGCTGTTCAAATCAATAGCGCTAAGAAGATATGATCCTCCTTCTCCTGCAGTTGCATCAGAGAGCGCTGCCCATGATGGAAAGGTTGCTCCCATTACTGTCACAACGGCCTGATTATCTGATGCTACCGTCATCCGGTATCCTGACAATCCGTTTGGCAGGGTGTCTATGGTAATATCAGAAGTTCCTGAAGTTCCCGCAGCGAGAGTGACTGGTCCGATTGAAATTACTTCTGAAAGGACACTTGGTATGATACATCCGGATAACAGGAGTATCATCAGTATCGTCTGAAAAAAATTCATGGTTGTATCTCCGCGAAAAGTGCCTGAACATCGCTTAAATCCAGACCTCCGTTCTCATTAAAGTCAAATGCGGACTGGAAATCCTGCTTTGAGATCCAGTCAAAATACTGGAAAAATACCGTGGGATCCTGAAGATCCATCTTTCCATTGCCATTCAGGTCTTCATATTTCCCGTCCCCGTCCGGGTCTGTTGGCACTGGTCCGTCACCGCCTAACGGACCTATTGACAGCACGTTAAAAGGAGTTTTATCCTCATTTCCCTGCACTTCAAGAACCCAGAGATCACCGCTGGTGTGATTACCGGAAAGATCTCCATCTGATGATGCAGTCATACCGGTGATCATGAGAGTGCCAGTGTCTGTCTTCCCGACCCATGATCCCCGGTCTACTGATGACCCGCCAATAAGCCGGTGCCAGAGCAGGGTACCATTTTCGTCAACTTCCCCGATTACCAGGTCTGCTTCACCATGGTTTCCGGAAAAATCACCATCAACCGAATAACTATCTCCTACAAAGTAAGCCCCTCCTCCGGCAGCCGGCTCCAGTTTCCAGACATTATCGCTGAAACTTCCGCCAAAGGATTTCTCCCAGATGAGGTTTCCTTCAGGATCGAGGCGCAAAAGCCAGATATCTCCTGCTCCATGGTTGTTGCTGACATCTCCGTCTGATGATGCTGTTACTGCTGCAACCATCAGGTCGCCTGAAGTAAGTTCAATAACCGAGTGACCCCAGTCAAGAGACGAGCCCCCATAAGAATAGTCCCAGAGAGGAGTTCCATTAAGGTCTGTTTTCAGAACCCAGATATCACTGCTGGTTGTGCCTGGAGATGTTGCATTATCTGTTGAATTGGTATTTCCACATGCAACAAGTGAACCATCACTGGTCGTGATTATACTGGTTCCACTATCACGCCCATCGCTTCCATATGCACGTTGCCAGATAATATTACCCTTTGAATCAAGCCTAAGCATCCATAAATCACCGGTTCTGGAGGACATTGAGTACCCACAGACAATGATGTGTCCGTCAGGAAGAACAACCAGATCTGATCCTTCATCGGTGTTGGTCTCTCCGAGCGCACGTTCCCACCTGATATTCCCATCCGGTCCCAGGTTTACAACCCACATGTCACCATTTCCATGATAATCACTGACATCTCCGTTGAATGATCCGGTTGTACCAATCAAAGCAGCTCCACCATCTGGAAGATTGCGGATTGAAAGGGCATAATCAGTTTCATTGCCCCCGATTAATTTTTCCCACAGGACTGTGCTGTTTTTATCAAATCTTATGACCCAGACATCACCATTACCCAGATGCCCAAGGTCAATTGAATCATCAGGATATGCTACTCCACACACCGTCACATTCCCATCCGCTGATGTATCAAGCCCATATCCCCATTCCGGGCCGTCCGGAAGACCGAAAGCTAGGTTTTTGAGGATATCTCCTGGAACCGCTCCCAAAACGGTTCCGGGAATTAATACCAGCATACATAGAACAAATATAATATGGTACCCTTTCACTACACTCTCCCCCATTTAAGAAATATTCGGGGATAGTGAATATAAAGGTTCTTCATTACCGGATATCCGGATGTAAAAGATGTTAAAAAAGGGATGCCCGGACTATTTATGCCTGGGCAGTTGAATTTAATGTTTCATTATGTGAAGCTGGTTCATCCGGAACTGCGTTCGTCTCATCAGGGGAGGCTTCTTTCTCTTCTGCATCATTGTCCAGGAATATTCCTGAACCAATGAACCAGGATCCATCAACTGAGTTGACATATACCATCTTCTTCATGACTTTTCCCTGGTTAAGGATATTAGACGCAGAGAATTCTACAAAACCCTCGCCATTCTTTGCTGCATCAATCATCATCTGGACATAACGTGTCCCTTCAGAATCGGAAAACCCGATCTGGTTAGTTCCAACAGATGCAAGGTCCATTGGATTTGCTAATACCTTTCCTTCCATATCATATGCAAAAACTGGCATGGCAGGATCTGCATATGGCCCCATGCGATCATTAAATGCAGAAATTGCTGCATCCTTTCCTGCTTTGAGGGCTATCATACGGGTATCTTTTACAAACGCTGCAAGTTCGTTTCTTATCTTTTCAGCATTAAAAATTTCAGGTTCACTGACAGCAGATTCTGATGTTTCATGTACCTCCGTTTCATTAATAATCTCTTCTGATTCTGATACAATTTCTGTCAGATTATTGGTGGTTTCGTTGAATAAATCGATAGTTTCCGATAAATTTACTGGAACCTGCTCTACAGTATCAATGATACCGGTCTCATTTTCCACACTATCAGTTGCCATACATGAACCGATAATATAGAGAAGTACGAAAAAGATAGATACAATTCTAAAATGTGCTTTCATGCCCATACAAATTGCTCCCGAAAATATTTATGGGTGATTATCTGTACAACAAATCCTGATAGGGAATTGTTATTTCCGAATAAAGTAATCTGGATATTTAAGTTCTCAGGATTGTTGTTATGGGAACTGATAATCAGGTTTGATGGAGTAGAAAATTTGCAGGGATAATTTCTGTAATTTCCGTGTGTGGTATTGTGCAAGAAGAAGAAATTAATAATCTCTATAAAAATGGCATTGAGGCGTTTAAAAAAGGAGAACTGACTCATGCAGGTGACCTTTTCATGCAGGTTATCGATGAAAAGGAAGATCATCACCGTGCATGGAATGCCCTTGGAGTGGTTCTTACAAAGACGAAAAAGTATGATAAAGCAGATGTCTGCTTTGAAAATGCACTTTCCCTTGACCCCTCGAACGAAGTGTATGAGAAAAACCGGAAAAAAAATAAAAAACATGTACCAAGTGGTATCCGGGGACTATTATCTGCTGATAATCTCTTCCTGCCTTTACCTGTAAAGCCGGTTTTCCTTCTTATCGGGTTTGCAGTACTGATATTTCTGGTAATTACAATTTTTCTAATCATTCCATTTCTGTTTCCTGCCCCTATATCAGATACCGCTGGAGAAATCCCGGTTCATGTAGAACAGGCAGATGAATTGGTATTACTAACCAATGTCGGAGGCCCGGGACTTGAAAAAGTTAGTCAATTTAAAATTACCGGTAATAATCAGACAATATTTGCACCCGACAGGAGTGAAAGGATTCTTGGAACCGACAGGGGGGCTATGCTTGCCATTCCGGTTGATGAGCTTCATGCGGTAGTACTCGATGATGAGATAACCATTCGTGTATATGCCATTTTTCCTGATGATACAAGCAGGCTGGTTGTAACAGAAAGACTAGTATTACCCGCTCCAACTCCGGAACCTGTGCCGGCTACCCCTGTCCCTGTACAGTATACGCCGGTTTTTAAGAAGGGTGATATCGTATTAGACAATGAGACCGGAAAATATCGTCTCATCTCTGATCTGCTGCCTGATCATCAGTACCTCACATATTCGCTGAGCAGACGAAATGATGGTCTATTTACCCTTCTCAATGCAGGAGAGAATGAGAGCATGATGGAATATGACAAAAAAGTCATATCTTCAGGTCTGCATCTTCCCTATGAGGAATATCCGTACGGTATGTCATTGCAGGCTTACCTTGTATCGAAAAGTCCTGAAAGTGTAGCATATCCGCTTTACAACCCCGGGGATATTGTATCGCGGATGCCTGGAGAGGCTATTGAAGCATTGATTATCCTGGGATATGACAAGGGGACAGATGAATATGCAACAGACACTATTATGAGGTATCCCACCGGAGAATGGGGTTTCCGGCCAGGTGCCATAGCAGCCTGGGTCTCCCGTTCAGACATTGAAAGGATGTATTCCTCAAGGATCAACCGGATTGCCTTAAGCAGAATTGGTATTGGTGCCGATTCATCACCTCCGGGAACTCATCCGGCATACCGTGAAGGAGATATTATTGCAAAGGACCGGGGAGCAGATTCACAAGAGCTCCTTATCCTTTCCTATGATCAGAACACCAGTTCTTACAATACGGATGTTATTTACCATACATATGGAGGATCATGGGAGAGAAGTGGAGAAAATACCTCGGTTTTAAGGTCTGTCCTGGAACGCCAGTATCCATATAAAGTAAGAACTGTTGATATATCACTGGTTACGGTTAATGACCAGTTGGGATAACCCCCGACAATAAAATTTTCCTTTTTTTTCTCGATATTTCTCACCTGATTGGAGCAAGAGATGATGGCTCTTCCATGATAATTATCGGAATTGTAAGGTTTCTATCCCTATATCCCTGGGCAGAGGCCATAATCTGTAATTTATACATGTTTTCAGGTTCTGCAAGTGAAATAGGAATGATGGTCTGATATGATCCTGCACCTGAAAAGATTTTCTTATCCATACCCTGGAAAGTAAAGAATAGAGAAGCATTGACAGGTTCATTATCGCTCGTCCGTACCATTCCATGAACCCGGATAACATCTCCTGGTGCATAATACCCCTTATCAGTTTTAACTGAAACTGAGAGGATATTGCTTTCATTTTCTGCAATTGAGGACTGGACAATTATTCCGGTTACCATAACCAGAAGGATGAGTATTACCTTTCTTTTTCTCATGAATCTAATTTACCACAATTGTGCACGTTCACTCTCATTCAGGTAGAGGTTGTCTCCAGGATTAATTTCAGGGAATGCCTGGTAAAATCCTTCAAGGTGATATGGCACGGTATTTATCCTGAACTTGTTCCAGGGATGTTCCTCTGTTCCGGTAATATTACGCAGGTTGTCATCCGTAATATTTCCCCGCATTGCCTGGGCAAAAGCAATAAAAAAACGTTGGCGGTCTGTAAGGCCATCAAAACGGGGAATATCCAGACTGTCCTGCTTTGGCCTGGACTTCATATATGCTTCATAAGCCAAGGTTACTCCTCCAAGATCTGCTGATGTTTCAATCAGGGTCTGCGTTCCATTCAGGGTGAGATTTGGTAATATTTCTGTAGTATTTACCTGGACAATCAGTGGCCATGCAGCATAGAAATAATTGTTTGCATCTTCATTTGTCCACCAGTTCTCCTTTTTTCCGTCTGGATTATACTGCTGACCGCCGATGTCAATCATATGGATGAGTTCATGACCATATACCCATCCGAATGCACCATAATTCCATGCATCGTCTGCACCAGGATCAAAGAAAGGAGGGTTTAAAAAACCGGCAGGAGCTATGATTCGGTTATGGATAAGGTCGTAATGGGCTTCAACTCCATGGGGAGATACATACCAAACATCCGGATCTGAAGGAGCTCCTGATAGTTGCATACTCCCATTGGTGAAATATTCTGTCAGTGCAAGCATATTTTGCAGGTATGAACGATCGGTTAAGGTTAAATTTCTATATTCCCCCCATTCTTCCGGGTATCCTGCCTGTTCCTTGAGATTATCCATCTTTAAAAGGGCAGTCTTTTTTGTCTCATCGCTCATCCAGGAGAGGTTTGTAACTCTTTCACGCATTACCTCGCGGATATTGCCTATTATTTCCTCAACTTTTGCCTTGTCTGATGCACTGAAGTATTTATCCACATACAAATGGGCTATGGGATTTCCCAGGTAAAGATTCATTATGTCAAAAATCCGATCCTTCTGGGATGTTATCTCTTTTTTAGATAACTTTTCATCATAAAACCGGTAATACCGGTCCTGCATAGCAGGAGTTGCAAATGGTGCAGCAAACTGCAAAACCCGATACGTGAGGAATATTTTGATGTCGTCAACTGGTTCGGTTGAAATCACCCTTCCAACTTCCTCGATATACTGTGGATTTGTGATGTAGATTTCTTTAAGGTCTGGTCTACCCGAATGTGAAAAGAGTGCCTCCCAGTTTATACCCGGAAATAATGCGTTTAAGTCCTTAGTTTGGAATGTCCCTGCATCCAGGTAAACATGGGAGGTATTAGAGATTGTACTGATATTCATCTCTCCTCTTGCAAGACGTGTCTCTATTCGGAATATGGTGTCTGCTGCCTGGGTAGCATGGACAGAGTCAAAGCCATGGTCTATGAACATCTCAGTTATGTACTGTTTCATTTCATCCTGGACTTCTCTTGTCTTATCTATCTCGATGACATAATAGGGGGGAAACCTGATAGTAAAATCTCCGGTTTCAACAGTTGCAATCAGTTCTTTCCTTTTTTCAGGATTTTCATCAATATATAGGATAAAAAAGGGATCAAGGCCTTGTGCAGTGAGATTAGAGGCTACCTGGCGGATTTCTGACCGGTCATTTGCCTGGTTTATCATATCAAATGCATGGTGTAATGGCTGAAGGCCTGTCTCTTCATTTGCCTTATCATTAAGTGCAGCACGGTAAAAAGATCCCAGAAGCTGGCGGGGAGAGCCATTGGTGGCGTGATTTTCGCTTGCAGCATCTTCAACCAGTATCCTGACCCGGTTATCTACATCCTCTTTGACCTCTTCAAATGCTGTATAAAAGGTATTTCCATCAGGGACCCGGTGGTCCTCTATCCAGCGGTCATTTGCATAAGAGAAAAAATCATCACCAGGATCGATTGAAAGGTTCATACCCTGGGGAGTTATGGGAGAAACGGTGTCTGCACTCGCGACTGCGAATAGGATGAGTACAGATAGTATCAGAAATAAACCTGTGTTGGTAACCTGAAAATTTCTGCACAGTTTTTCTCTTAACCTGGAGAAATGATGAAGGGTTAAGGGTGCAATAGTAGTAATATTCATAGTCTGATATTCCTGAAAAACTCGTCATGATGAGAATTCGTCATGGTTGATGGTGGAAAACTTGTAAGAACTGTTATGGATCCAATACATTACCGGTATCACGTTGTCCTTATTATCATCCTGATATCACTTATTGTCGCTGTAGGAATAACTGTTTTCTTAACTGGAGAACAAGGCCCGGTAAATGTAACGCCGGGTAGTGGCTTTAGCAATAAACCGCTTGATTTGACATCTGAACCTGATATAACAGGATCATATATTATCAGGATTTTGTGGTATGATGATCAGAACCGGACCTATTCGTTCCATGATTATCCATCATCAACACTACCTGATCCTGGGGTATACCAATACTCAGGTGATCCTCCTGTTCATGGGGCAAAGATGGCTATGATCCGGTTTCTAACCTGGGATGGCAGTACTGAGCGAACCCTTGATGCGCGATATATCCTTGATCAGGAGATGGTTACTTCTATCCTGAACCGGTACAGCCTTACTCCCTCTATGGGAAAAGAAGTCCGGATATCCCCTTCTGTAACACGGACACCAGAGCCAGAAGGAACACCTGAATATGGGATGCTCATTCCTAAAGCCGGGATTGTATGCAGGAATCCTGATGGATCATATTCAGCATCATTTGGATACCAGTCCAGACATGATCATCCGGTAGTGCTTCAGGTAGGAGATCTCAACAGGTTTGTTCCGGGGGAGAAAGATCGCGGTCAGCCGGTTGTATTTCTGCCTGGAATTCATAACGATGCATTTTCGATTACCTATCCATCAAATGTTACGAACCAGGTGTGGGAACTTATGAATATTCCAGTATCAGCAGGTACAGTTCCCGGGGTTAATACCTCAATCTTCATAGAACCGGTGAATGGATATGCCCCGCTGGAAGTCTGGTTGCATGAACGTTCAACAGGGGGAACCGTCAGTAATCCTCTTGTCGGGATATGGGACCTTGGAGATGGCACAACATCAGAAAAAACCGGTTCGTTTACTCACCGGTATGAAACTCCTGGCATGTATTCTGTTTCTTATTCCGTAAAAAATCGCTGCAGCCAGGCATCAGACTCTGATATTGTTACGGTGTATAGTGCTTCTTACTCATGGACACCTGCTGATGATAATCCTGCACACATTCAATTTCAGGATAAATCTGATGGTAGTCCTGATGTCTGGTTCTGGGATTTTGGAGACGGCTATACATCATGGGAACAACACCCCTCCCACGAATACACCCATCCCGGTACCTACCAGGTCGGACTTACGGTATCGGGCAAACACGGAAAAGGAGTTGTTGTTCGGACTGTAGAGATTGATGCAAAGAATTATCCCGATAAACGGTAGTATTAAAAAACCACAAGGGCTATAGAGATTATGGTGCGATTTCTGACATTATCCGGAGCAATGGTGGGATTATTGCTCTGTTTATCCGTAATCTTTCCTGTATCGGCAGAAAACATCACCGAACCTGACATTCCGATTCTCGCTGATAACAACACGGTTATTCCTGATGAACCCCCGATTCCTGAAACAAATGTCCGGAATGCGGATAATACTACCCCTCTTGTTCCCCCCAAAACCTATGATGAATGGATGAGTTATGCCACGAACTTATCAGATGCCGGCAGGCATGAACAAGCTCTCATCGCGATAAATGAGGCAATAACCCTGGACTCAACCCAGGTCTCCGGATGGATGGAGTATGGGAAAAACCTGTTGGTTCTCGGCAGAATTGAAGAAGCACGTGTCTCTTTTTCACGAGCTAATGACCGTAATTCTTCATCCCCCGAGGTAGAAGAGTTACTAGGAATGACTGAATTAACTCTGGGATTATTCAGTCCGGCTGTTCAGCGGTTAACAAACACCACTATATACAAACCACAGGATGCTTCAGTCTGGAATTCTCTTGCAATAGCATATACTGGTCTTGGAAAATATGAATCAGCACTGGGAGCTGTGAGAAAATCCCTTGAACTGGATATTCATGATTCAGCTGGATGGAAAACAATGGCAGATATTCTCTCCATGCAGGGTAAGTACCTGGAAGCAGTTGCATCATATGAGAAATCACTGACCCTTGAACCTGAAAACGAAAAAACACTGACTGGTCTTGCAGACGTCTATTACGAAACCGGGCAATACGAAGATGCGATTCGGATGTATAATGAATCCCTGGTAATTACTCCTGATTCACCTGAAATATGGCTTAAAATCGGGAAGACTTTTGAGGCCCTGGGAGATTTCAATAAAGCAGCAGATGCTTTTGTAAAAGGAGGAGCGGAAATACGTGGTGAAGACAATCTCACTAGGTCATCCAATACATCATTTCTTGTCAATGAAATTCTCTGGAAGGGGAATTAATCGAGACAAAAACAGGAAATTAACTTTTTATTCTGAAGGAGGACCAATTACCTTGCCTACTGCACTGAGCAGGTTATCTGCGATATATGGTTTGACCACGTACCCCCGTGCACCCATTCTCCGTGCAAGGTCAACCATGGTTTCTTCTCCTACTGATGTGCACATCATCACTTTTGCATCTGGCCTGTCAATGCGGATCCTTCTCAGGACCTCAATGCCATTAAGATCCGGCATAATAAGGTCAAGTAATACCAATGAAGGGTCTAGTTCCTGAAACTGGCGGATTCCCTCCTCCCCGGAGGAAGCAAGACCCACAATCTCATATCCTGCTGAAAGAAGTATTGATCGAAGCAGGTTGCGATCAAAATCTGTATCATCTACGATAAGTATTCCCATATTGAAAATCCTACTTCAAACGTCTTTTAATAATTCCACCCATTCATTCTTGACACATCTGGCTCTCCAATTACTTCCTTAACGGTTGAAAGGAGAGATTTGGCCTGGAATGGTTTAATGATATATCCCCTTGCCCCATATCTCATAGCCAGATCAACAACCGGATCTGAATGGGCAGATGTACATATAAGTGCATTGGTATCTTTTCTGTCTTTCATCAGTCTTATGAGAACTTCCATTCCGTTCATTTTTGGCATCATCAGGTCTATTGTAACGAGATCCGGATGAAGGGTATTAAATAACTCAATTCCCTCTTCACCGCTTCGTGCAGTTCCGACAACTTCATATCCAGCTGAAAGAAGGATGGAATGGAGCAATTTTCTGTCTAATTCTTCATCATCAACAATGAGTATGGTGGGCATATTCTACTCCTGGTCGTTAACCGGTTTCTTCAGGCAGCGTAAAGTAAAAAGTTGCTCCTTTACCTACCTCCCCGTCTGCCCAGATTCTTCCTCCATGACGATGTATTATCCGTTGAACGGTTGCAAGGCCAATACCATTTCCTGGAAATTCTTTATGAGAATGAAGTCTTTGAAGGGGGATAAAGAGGAGGTTTACTTTTTCCATGGGAAATCCTGCTCCATTGTCTTTTACATAGAAAACCCTTGACTGACCCTGCATCAGGCTCCCAACTTGAATGTGGGCATTTTTAATATTCACGGTATACTTCCAGGCGTTTCCAATCAGGTTTTTCAGGGCGATTTCACTAAGACCGGGGTCACCAAATGCCTGCAGGCCTTCCTCCACGTTCCAGCGTACCGCCCGATCAGGGTGTTGTGAGGCAAGGTCCTGTAAGATACCCTCTGCCAGTCTTGAGATGTTGAGTGGTGCAATCTGTATTGGTGCCCGTGTAATCCGCGAAAGACGGAGAAAATCCTCAATGAGCCTGTCCATCTGGACAGATGCCTGCCGGATCCGGTTGATACACTCAATCCCGTCTGGTGGAAGATAACCGGCATAGGTATCTTCAAGAATCCTGGAAAATCCGTCTATTGCAATGAGTGGAGCACGAAGGTCATGTGAGACCGAATAGCTGAAAGAGTCCAGTTC
Organism: Methanomicrobiales archaeon; assembly: GCA_012729535.1. GTDB lineage: Archaea > Halobacteriota > Methanomicrobia > Methanomicrobiales > Methanospirillaceae > Methanospirillum. Next base: position 32,736 of record JAAYCY010000049.1, read on the forward strand.
CCGGTTTGCTGCTTCGAGTTCTGCTTCAAGCCTGGATCGTTCTCTGGCCATCTCGATTGTTATGTGCAAATCACGTTCACGGAATGGTTTTACCAGGTATCCAAAAGGACCTGCATCTTTGGCCCGTGCTATGGTCTGTTCATCTGCATACGCAGTCAGGAAAATCACCGGGATATGAAACTGGCTGGAGATACTCTCGGCAGCCTGAATGCCGTCAATTTTTCCGGCAAGATGGATATCCATCAGGATAACATCAGGCCTCATTTTTTCTGATATCTCTATTGCTTCTTCTCCGGTGGGGAGAGTATCAAGAACTTCGTAGCCGTACCTTCGCAATTTTGAAGCGATTGATTCGGCAACAATCGCTTCATCCTCAACAATCAGTACCTGAGTCATCGTAAACCACCACTACAGGGGAAGGTAACAGTGCAGCCCATACCTGCTCCCTTATCATTCTGAATTTTTAGTTCTCCCCTGATCTGTTTTGCAAGAATGCGGACAAGTCTCATCCCCAGGCTGGAGATTTTTTCTATGTTAAATGAGTCTGGAAGCCCGATACCATCATCCATGTAATGAAGAACACATCTGTCCTCCTCATATGAAAGCCTGATTCTGATAATTCCTGAAGGTCTGTCCACAAATGCATACTTCATGGAGTTTACCATCAGTTCATTGACAATAAGACCGATGGTTACGGCGGTATCTAGACTCAGTCGTATGCCACTGACATCAATCTCTGTCCTGACATCTCTGACGGTTGCAAATCCTTCGGTGACTGCCTTGGTAAGGTTTTCCAGGTACAGGTCAAAGGGGATATCAGCCAGGGATTCAGTCCGGTATAATGTTTCATGAACCAGAGCCATCGAATCTATACGCTGTTCACAATCATGAAGTGCAGAAAGGATAGCTTCATCTGATATGTATTCTTCCTGAAGCTGAAGCATACTGGATATTATCTGCATATTATTCTTTACCCGGTGATGCAATTCACGAAAAAGGATATCCTTTTCTTCAATCATCTGGTGAAGTCTCTCCTGGTACCGCTTAATTTCAGTAATGTCAACAAGGATGCCGCGGGTTCCTGAACAGGAGCCATCACGAATAAGAGGAGCAACAGAAAGGTGAATTATCCGTTCATTCCCCGGGTTTCCTGCTGCGATGAAATCACCAGCCATGGGAATCAGGTCCGTTTCTACTTTTTTGAGCAGGGAGAGAAAACGCGGTTTTTCATCAGATTTTACCAGTTCACATGCCATGGACAGTCCATGTCCACCATCAGAAAACCGCCCGAAAAGAGCTATTACTCCCTGGTTGTAAAAGGTTAGCCTGCCATTAATGTCAGCCTCATAGAGAGGTTCAGGCAGGAAATCAGCCATCTCTCTAAATCTCTTCTCACTTTCAGTAAGTGCCTGTTCCTGCATTCGCTCGCTGGTTTTATCCCTGATAAGGAGAAGGACTGCTTCTTCACCTCCATGAGATATGGGTACGGTTATCAGTTCTCCATATATCGTCTTGTTGTGCCTGGTCTTTAGGAATCCTTCACCGGTTGAGGGTCCCTGTCCCCGTGCTGAAGTTTTAATGACTTTATCAAACCATTCCTTAAGATTAGTATCAAAATATTCACAAAGAGGTTTTTCAATAAATTCCATCGGGGATGAGACCTCAAATAACAATGTTGCAGCTGGGTTAAGATACACAACCCTGGTGCCTGTAAGGATTGCAATTGCATCAGGGGAAGACTCAGAGAGTTGCATGTATCTTTCTTCACTTTCTATCAGTGCATCACGAAGTGCTTCTTCAGCCTCGATACGTGACATCACGTTTCCGATATGTGAGGCAATCCCTTCAAGCGGGCGTCTCACCTCGTACGGGACTTCTATCAGGGTGTCTGATGCAAGGACAAACCAGCCGGTTATCTCTTCAAACCGCATGACCGGGACAAAAGCAATCGCGGTAAAACGACAATCGCGCTGATGCAAGTCCGTCATACTGAGGTATTGAGGAATACCCGTGGAAAGAAAAGGATCTATGGTTTGTTCCTGTAGGATTTCTTCAACAAGCCGGTTCAGAGCTGCCCGGTAAGGGCCCTGATCAAGAAACAGGGATAAGTTGTCATATGTCCGGTCATGCAGGTATATTGCGCAGGTTTCCATTCCACTGATATCAACAGCTGCTGACAGGGAATAATTAAGGGCGGATTCAAGGGTCGAACAGGTTGCAAGTGATAATCCTAAATCTTTAAGGATTATTCCCTGACGGTCAATTTCACGTTGTTTTGAAATGTCACGTCCGACTGCCTGGACCTCCTGTATCTCAAACTTATCGTTGAATATCACCCTGACTGTCCATTGATGCCAGATAATCCTGCCATGTCCTGCATAAAAGGGGAGTTCAATTGCAGCCGATGAATAATCAGGATCGCAGTACTGAATAACATCTTCAATTTCCTTTCTGCTATCCGGATATAATGAATAAAAAGTCTCTCCTATGAGTTTATCCGAAGGTATCTGGAGAGTTTTTAAAAACGCTGAATTGGCAAACAGGATGATACCATCGGAGTCCATTCTACAGACAAATTCTGTTAAATCCTCGACAACAGCCCGGTATCTCCGTTCCTTTTCAATTAATGCCTGTTCTGCCCTGAACCTGCTGACTCCTTTTCGAATATAATGCGCGAGTTCAGTAAAGAGCTCCTCCGGGTTTCCTCCTTTTTTAACATAGTAATCTGCTCCCGCGTTAATTGCGTGCATCGCGACATCTTCATGACCCCTTCCGGTGAAGATTATTATGGGAATATCCGGGTTCATTGACCTGATTTCACCAAGAAGGGTTAGTCCGTCGATATCTGGCATTTCATAATCAATGATAAGACAATCAAAAGAAAAGAGATCTTCCCGTGTCAGGGCATCTGGAGCTGAATCACAAATATCCACCCCGATTGAATGAACAATTGACAGATAATCCCTGATTGCAAGAAGCATGCTCGGTTCATCGTCAATGAACAACACTCGTATCGGAGTTTCAGATTCCATTCATTTCATCCTTATCAGTGCATCCCGAATGACCAGAATTAGAAATTGTCAGTGATACTGACGAATAATCTTATCCTTCTCCGGGTAGATACTCTGATCCGTTACAAAGCATTATGAAGCAATACACATATTTCCTTCTTCTTGGTGTTATCGCTATCTTGGAAGTTGGCATATTCTATTGGTCTGTTGAGAACCTTGAACCGTTTATAATGACCGGGGCCGTATTGATCGGGGTTCTTGCTGCGTGGATCTCCAGGCAGATGGTTGATGATATCGTAACTGATGAACGGTCTCACCTGATTACAGAAAAAGCTTCACTTCGAACATTGCAGGTTATGGGTATAACCTTGTTTTCTTATGCCCTCGGAGGTGTGGTTATCAGTCTGGGTGGAGATACATTTGGTCCTTTTTCATATCAGATAGCCCGTTTTTCATTTTTACTTATGTTCATCGTGTTTCTGATGATCATTGTATACATTCTCTTCATATCTTGGTATGAGCGGAAATTTGGTGCCGGGGGGGAGGATGAAGAATAAAGTTAAGGTATTTCGTGCGATGTACGACCTTACTCAGGAAGATCTTGCCCATGAGGTCGGAGTTACAAGACAGACAATCCTTGCGATTGAAAAGGGAAAATATGACCCTTCCCTGGAACTTGCCTTCAGGATGGCCCGGCGTTTCCAGGTGTCTATTGAAGAAATATTTATATTTGAATAATTTTTTTTGATTTTTTCTCTCAATGCTTATGGATCATAACAAAAAGCTGAGATTACTTGTCCATGAGGAAAGTAGATATAACAGAATGTAAATATAACTATACATGCGCAGGGACTTACCTGCACGAATGCAATGGAGGTGATACCAAAGCTGTAACGTAAAGCCCCATACCTACCCATCCGGTATGCCATCCTCACCAGAGGAATTATACAAACCAGAAGAGACATAACCGGTACAAAGGCAGAAAATGCAAAACCCCCCATCCAGCACTCCCCGCACAATATCTGCCTCTGTGCCGGAACATGGATACACCCCATAACCTTGTTTTCAGGTCCGGGATAACTCCCGGATCACATTAATTCGATATCAACAGATTGGTTAGCAATCATTTTTGGGAGATCCAAGAATTTGGGTAACTTTTGTGAGAAGAGATGATGCAGATACCGGTTTATTAAAAAGGGCATCTGCTCCGGATCTCATCGCAAGATCGGTGATCATTTCATGACATATTGATGTGCAGATCAGAAAAGATACTGAGGGGGAAGTTCCTTTCATCACCCTGAGCAAATCCATTCCATTCATATCAGGCATTATAAGATCCAGGGTTACGAGGTCTGGTTTGATGGTCTGAAAGAGAGAGATGGCCTCAGCACCTGATGATGCCTGTCCGGTGACCTGGTATCCTGCATTTCTAAGGATAGATGCAACATGATCACGGTGTGCAGGTTTATCATCAACAACCAGAATTCCTGACATAATTATTCAATCTATGGATTTCTATTTCCTGTTTACAGATAATAATAATTTGCCAAGCATTATCAGAATAATCCGGCACCTATTTAAACCGGATACCAGGTAAGAGCCACGGTATAGATAACCGTCTGACATAATGTGATGGGTATACCATATTTGCAGAATAATTTCATGGATATTCCCACTCCACTCCGCCCGGCCTGTTCAATTACGATAACATTGCTTGCGGCACCAAGAATAGTAAGATTTCCTGCAATAGTACTACCCGCGGCCAGGGCCAGCACAAGTGAGGGTGATACTCCCATTGACAATAAATCTGGTTGGAACAGGGCAACAAACGGAACATTTGAGATAAATTGCGATAAAATTATCCCCGCAGCCATGACTCCGGATACATCAGGAGAACTCTTTTCAGGTATTATATGCTGGAAAAGACCTGAATCATACACACTATGCATCAGGATAAACATTGCTGCAAAAAAAACCAGAGTTCTCCAGTCTGTTTTTTTGATAATATTCATCCGGTCTGGTGCAAAAATGAGAACCGGCATGGCAGCAGCAAAAGATACCCATTCAAATGGTATTTGTACTCCAAAACTCGTCAGCCCGTTTAATACTTTATAACCAATCCCGGTAAAGAGCACGAATAGTGAAAGATACATTACTTTTCTGAACGGATATTGTGAAAGGTCAAATAATTGGTTTTTTTCTTTATAAATTACTACATTTTTAAATAAAGGTCTCATAATTACCCATATTACACCTAATGAGAGCATGGTGGGCAGCAAGAGACCTGATAAAAAAAGATAATATGGAGATATATCTGCAGCATAAGACACAATCAGGTAGTTCTGGGGATTTCCTATCGGACTAAAAACGCTTCCGGTAGTAATAGCAAAGCATAAAACTAACAGGGCTTCTGGTTTTGATATTTCAAACCTGCTTGCGAGGACAAGGACTACCGGGGTTCCAATTATTGCTATGGTATCATTCATGAAGACTGCAGAGAGCAATCCCATGCAGACGATGATAAGAGCAAGAAGCATGTCACCATTTTTTGCATAACAAGAGATCCATTGTATGCATGCTTCCAAAAGCCCGCTTGCTTCAAACCCTGCTCCTATTATGAACATACTCAGTAGGAATACCATCACTCCAAAGTCAATGGATTTCAACGCTTCAGCTGGAGTAATCTGGCCGGTAATGAGCACCCCTGCAGCTCCAGCAAGCATGATCTGCCATATTCTGAATTGAAACCGCCCGATCTGTCGAACGGTTATCAGAAAAAAAACAAGTCCCAGTATGTAAAGAGAAATCTGCGTGATAATACTTTGTCAGGTGATATAATCAATCTCTCATTCAGTATTTTATAAAAAAGCCCAAAAAACTAAAAAAAATAAGATGAAATCATAATATATGGGTTGCTACAGATTTTTCCTCGTCATAATTCTCCTATTGCTATTCTTTCTCCCCGGAGTGATGGCATTGGACTCAAAAATTCCCCGGGAGGGCACCGTATTTGTCGGGGAAAATGACATTGATATCTCTGAATGTAATGTAAGAACCGGAGATGAGATAGCATTCTGGAGTTCTGGTTTTCCTGAGGGAACTCCGGATTCCAGGGCAAAAGTCATGGATGCACGCCATTTTTTTGTGGATCCTGCCTACTTTTCTGGAAAAACCGGTACCTGGTATGGTCTCGTCAGCAAAAAACCAGTATTTAAAGTAGAAGATCCATGGGTAAAACTGGAAGTAATTGAAAATGGGATCGATCATGATCCGGATTGGATAAAAAAAGGTAATCTGATATCTTTTAAGATTTCGACGAACATGTTCACTATCAGTGACCGTGCAGGTTCAGCTGGTGCCCCGATAAAAATCTCCCTGACAGGTCCGAATGAGACAGAATACAATCAGTTGATATCTCCGACCGGGAAGTATAATCTGGAAAATATCTACGTATACTACAGTCCTTTTGATACCGGTGCAATATGGGAAACCAGGGATGAAACAGAATATCCTGAAGGGGAATATGTTGCATGGGCAACATGTAATGTCAACAGTATTCATGAGAAAAATCCTGGTGAAGGCATTACAACCAGTTCAAAAACCACCTTTACTCTGAGCAAAGTAAAGCCTGATGAGGATTCCAAAAAAGAAACATCCGATGAAGAGTCTGAAAGTATGGAAAAAGACTCAGAACCTACCCCGACTCCGACACCAGAGCCCACACCTGAGCCAACAGAAGAGGTAGTACCTGTCCTGACCCTGGATGTCACGCCGGATATAACCAGTTCTCTTCAGGATGTAACTCCAAATCCTACAAAACCTCCGTTAGCCTCACCACCAAAATCTACCTCCAAGGCTACTCAAAAACAGCCGTTATCCATTACCATATGCATTATCGCTCTTGTAACCTGTTTTATACTGGCTGACCGGAAAAACTCATAATTTTTTTAGGGGATGAGTGAGGGTATGCAATTCTTCACATCATCATGATATTATCTGGTGACCCAGTATTATCGCATGAAGCGTGCACTGCTCTCAGTATGGAACAAGGAAGGCATCACAGACCTCGCCCTGGCCCTCAATAACGCAGGATTAGAATTGCTGAGTTCAGGAGGGACAGCAAAAGTTCTTGCGTCTGCAGGAATACCAATCCTGGAAGTATCAGATTATACTGGCTTTCCTGAAATGATGGACGGGAGAGTAAAAACCCTGCATCCTCGAATACATGGGGGGATTCTTGGAAGAAGAGGGATTGATGATTCAATTATGCAACAACATGGGATAAAGCCCATTGACCTCGTTGTTGTGAACCTCTATCCGTTTGAGGAGATGACCCGGCAAGGTCTCCCCCTGGATGAATTAATAGAGTTTATTGACATAGGAGGACCTGCGATGATTCGCGCAGCAGCAAAAAATTACCCGGATGTCCTCGTAGTTATTGATCCTGCAGATTATTCCTTTGTTATCGATGTTGTATCCTCGGGAAAAAAGATCTTAAAAGAGGAGCGACTTTCCTTTGCCAGAAAGGTGTTTGCACGCATGGCAGCATATGACGGGGCAATCAGTAACTATCTCCATGGTCTTGATAGTGAGATGCCGTCTGTCTATTCTGTCCAGTACAAAAACGGGCGAATGCTCAGGTATGGTGAAAATCCCCACCAGACTGCATGTGTCTATGGAGATAGTGGTATTGGTGGTCTGATACCCCTTCAGGGTAAGGCAATGTCATATAATAATTATCTTGACGTTGATGCTGCGGTAAGCCTTCTTCGTGAATTTGATGAGTGTGCTGCGGTCATCGTCAAACATAATAATCCCTGTGGAATTGCTGTTGGGAATGATGTCAAAGAGGTGTATATTTCAGCCCGGGATGGAGATCCCGTTTCGGCCTATGGTGGAATAGTTGCAGTAAACCGGGAGGTTAATGCAGATCTTGCCCGTGAGATTGCTTCGACATTTATTGAGGTATTAACAGCTCCCTCTTTTTCACCAGAAGCAAGGGATATTCTCAAGACTAAAGAAAATCTTCGTCTTCTCGTGCTTACAGAGCCAGCTACTGGAGATGCTGTCAGGAGTATTGATGGTGGTGCTCTTGTACAACGAACCCCAATTCTAAAGGAAGAATGGATGGTTGTCTCAGACCGGGATCCAACCGCAGATGAAGAAGATGCTCTTCAGTTAGCTATGAAGATATGCAAACATGTAAAGAGCAATGCCATTGTTTTTGCTGATAAGTCACGCGCTCTTGGTATTGGAGCTGGACAGATGAGCAGGGTGGACAGTGCAAAAATTGCAATCTCAAAATCTCAATTCCCGCTCAAAGGATCGGTCGTGGCATCTGATGCATTCCTCCCTTTCCCTGATACTCTTGAAGTGGCAGCAGAAGCTGGTGCGACAGCATTAATACAGCCTGGTGGTTCTATTCGGGATGCAGAAGTAATTGCAGAAGCAAACCGGCGAAAAATGGCTATGGTGTTTACTGGAATCAGGTATTTCCGCCATTAACAAAACAAAGATGAACTCAGATAAAAAGATCAATAAGGCAGCAACCATCATGTCTCAACATTATTCCGGTGAACCCTGTATTCCTCTCAAAGACATTATTCTCATGATGGTTTCACGTATCGGTGAAATTGCAGAAGGTCTTGAGCAGGAGCAGGTTGATTGTTTTATTTCTGATATTATCAGGGCTGAACGGATATTTGTAGTTGGAGCAGGAAGATCCGGGTTTGTTGCAAAATCATTCGCGATGCGACTGATGCACCTGGGTTTTACCTCATATGTAGTTGGTGAAACAGTCACCCCTGCTTTTCACCCAAATGACTCTCTCATTGCCTTTTCAGGTTCTGGAAAAACGAAATCCGTCCTTGAGGCATGTGAAACAACCCGCCAGATTGGCGGACACATCTGCCTGGTTACCGGATCACCGGTCTCTCCCATGAAAGAACTTGCCAATTGCGTTGTCCTGCTTAATACTGAAGAAAATACCTGTCACCAGGTTGGGCCGGACCATTTTGATCTCCGCCAGCTCAGGGGAGAACACCGATCAATATCAGCCCCCTGCACACCCCTGGGCACGCTCTTTGAAACATCGGCAATGTTATTTGCAGATTCTGTTATCAGTGCTCTTATTGAGATGAAACACTGTTCTATTGAGGAAATAAGAGATCGATATACAAATATGCAATAGCTGGTTACAACTGAATTTTCATTTTCTTATTTTTGGGTCAATTGATAAATTCTCAAAGTCTCCCCGTCATCCATCATTTCAGATTCGATGACCGAAAAGAAATAACCGGTATTTGCAAATAATTCTTCACATTCCCTGAATTTTTGTAAAGATGAGATGAGTACCAGTATCCGGCCGGAATCAGAGAGAACATCCTTTACTACCGTACAAAATTGCAATACGGTATCCCGTCCGTTTTCCCCACCATCAAGGGCGTGTTCAAGCCAGTCTTCAATCCGCTCGTCTGGTAGTGTTGGAAGATAAGGTGGATTGAAAAGAACCAGTGAGAATACCTTTTTTAGTCCTGCTGTGAGATCCGTCCTGATAACCTGAACTCCCCTGGATTTTGTAAGGAGCACCGCGTGAGGGTTAATATCCGTTGCAACCGTGAGAAAATCTGGATGAATGTGAGCAGCAATATAACCACTCCCTGTTCCGACTTCAAGTACAGTGTCACCAGGAACAATTACTCTCCGGGCTGCTTTGAGCAGGAGAAATGTATCTTCACGTGGTAAGTAGACCTGGTTTTTGTCAGGAACTGAGCTTGTTGGATATGGTGGCAAAGTCTTCAAGATAAAGTGCCTCAGGCCGTGATGATAATATTTCAGGATCCAGCTTCTCACATAATTCTTCTACTTTCTCCCTTCCATATTTTGAAGAAAGGGATTTAATTGTCGATTTTACAGTTTTTCTGCGATGTGAAAAGAGTTCCCTGACAATATCACCATATACGGTTCTCTCCATTATGGGAAAGAGTGGTTCTCTTGGTTCAATCCACATGACCGTGGAGGAAACCGCAGGAGGAGGGGAAAAAGCTCCTGGAGGGAGATCAAAACAGCGGTTTGCCCGGGCATATGTCTGAATCATAATTGAAAGTCTCCCACATTCTCTGCTGCCTGCCGGTGCCATCATCCGGTCTGCAAACTCCTTTTGATACATGAGTATTGCAGATTCAAATCCTGCATCAAGAAGCCGGAAGGTAATCGGGGATGAAATAGAGTATGGAAGGTTTGCCATTACAATTTCAAAAGAAGGAAGGGGGACTTTTACTGCATCTCCGGCAATAATGGTAAGCGATCCCTGCTTTAATTCGGTATAAAAATCTGATGAAAGAGATACAATTAATTTCTTGTCCAGTTCAATCGCAGTGACAATAGCACCACGGTCAAGAAGAGCCCGTGTCAGAATACCTCTTCCTGGTCCTATTTCAAGAACTCTTCTCCCTGAAATATCCAGGATATCAGCAATCCTGGCTACGATCCGTGGATCGGTGAGGAAATGCTGATCCTTGTATGCCCTCATCGTGAGGTAAAAAGATGATATTTGACGTTCGGATCCTGAATTTCTTCAAGAACCCTGTTTAAGATCATCCGTTCAGGATGCGGGATAGTTTTTATCCGTTGAGAAATGTCGGCAAAATTCTCAAACGGTTTCTTCTCCCGGTCTTCGATTATCTCCCACATCAGTTTCTTACCGATACCGGGAAGGAGATGGAGCATATGCAGTTTCGGGGTGATTGGTATTGAACGGTTGTAAAAATCGACAAAGTCTTTTTCTCTGTCTTTTACTATCCGTTCGATAGCAAAGGAGAGTTCCTGTATCGCACTGTGGGTCAGTTCATCATACCGGAGACGACGTTTTACCCGTTCAATTTTTGGACGCTCTCCTCCCCCGATGTATACCAGTTCACCTATGTCCAGGGTCAGATTTTTGGGAATGAGTTCAAGCAGTTTGAACTGCTCCACTCCTACAGCCTGGACAATTGGCTCTCTTTTATACATGGGTCTTGGATCATTCGGGTATCCTTTGGGAAGGATATCCAGAACTACTGCATTGATCTCCTTTTTCTCCTCTTTCATGGGTATCTACCTATCTGAAGTGGGATATCACCAGATCAATAATTGCATCAAGTTCTTCTGGAGTGTGCGAAAATTTATCTCTTCCAAATACTGCCCGCACTTCATCCCGTGTACGTGGCATTATGCTTGCAATACGATAAGCCACATCAGGTTTTACCTTATCAAGCTGAATCAGAGCATCTACAAGTTCTGCAGATTTTTCAGCAGATGTTTTTGAGATCTGATTGGCATGTTCAATACTCCGCCGAAGCTCGTATGACATCTCCTTTCCGTTTTCAAGTCGTGCCGCTTCAACGTTGAGCAGTTCCTCTTTCAACTCGGGAAGAGTGATTGCTTTCTCCTGCAGTATTCCTTTTATTTTCATGCCAATCTGTCCTAATTACTGTTAGTACTGCTGCGCTCGCAGGTGCTGGGGACGGGAGATAACCATCTTGTTTTTATTTCCGTCACGAATCTCAACCAGCCACGCACGGCCACGCTGTCCGATTACTGACCCCGTCTTGCCATGGAATCTGCGATGAGGCATCCCTTTCTGAATGCTCGGTTCACAAACGATATGAACTTTTTGTCCGATTTCAAACTTCTGGATAACCCGGGTTACCGGGAGAACTCCGCGTGATCGAAGATCTTTTTTAAATTTATACCGGGTTTTTTTACGTGGTCCATTATGAAGTGCCATGAGATTTCACCTGATCTATCCCTTCTACGTGTATTACATCAAGTTGTACTACCCGTGCAGGGGTTTTCAGGACCTCTGTCAGACTAGGCGTGGTCCTTCCCTGGTCTCCTGATATCAATTCCTTAATATACAGTCCCGCTTCACCGGTAACTTCTAGATAGAAGTTATTACCTTCTTTTCCTGTATATCTGATATCAAGGACTCCCCTTTCTCGTACTTTATCCGCTCTCCGGTGGGCTACTCGCGTAGGCGTGCGCTGACGTATTGTGGCCCCCGATAGTTGCTCTAGTGCTGATTGAAGGGTTGTTTCCGGGATGGAACCGTCTATATCGACCAGAATCCTGTATTTTTTATGCCCTTTGTGATTCTTTAAGGTTTCCACTTCGGAACGTTGACTCCATTGAAGATCGATAACCTCAACCCGGTCTTTATTAACAGAATTTATGGCTTCTGTTAAATTTTTAAGGTCCGCCTCTCTGGTAAGGGGATGCATGATCTCAAGGATAAACGGTCTTCCTGAACCCACCATGATCGCATCAATGTCCTCTCTTCCTGCACCATGGAGGATTGCTTTTTCAGCTTTGAAAATAGGAAGGAGAGGTCTTCCTATGAGTTCTTCAACCGAATCCAAATACTGTTTCCCTGTTCCGTTACAGGCATCACACCCGGTACCCTTACACTTGGAACATGCCCAGTGGGTCTGAGGGATACCACGTTCATATTTCAGGTACCGTCCATATAGAAACAGAGATCTAATCTGAACCTCAACCCGCTCTTCGTGAAGATGGAGTAATGCAATAAGATCCGGGTTTTTTGTATCACCGGCAAGCCCGGTCTTTGTTGCAACTAACTTTCCGACTTCCCGGTTTATTTCCGATTTTAATGGTTCAGGATCTGAAAGGCCAAGGTCACTCCAGACCATCTCTTCAGATTCACTGATAAGGGGAGGAACCTTAGAACCGATTACAAATGTTTTTCCTTCAATTCCTCGAAATGCCTGTATAACTCGATCAGCCCAGAGATCAGTTGTTTTGAAAAAATCACCGCATATCCAGCATGTTTCCTGTTGTGGGTGGAACGGAATATTGAGAGTTAGTGCTGCAGATACCCTGATTCCAAGTCCACGCTGGTCATTTGACAGACCAAATGAGCGTTTAGCAACCATACGACCGAGACAGTGGTCACATATCTCTCCATATTCTGATATTTTCTGATATAATTCGGTCAGTTCCATCCTGATTTCCTCCGGTCTGTTTCATTTAAAAGCAAAGTAATCGCATGATCTGCATGCACAATGGCAGGCCCAAGTGAGAATTCTGTCAGGCCGGCAATTAGGGATTGTTCCTCCTCAGTATAATTCCGGTTATCAGATAGAATAAATGCATCCGGAATATTTTCTGCGGGAACTGTCCTGATGTCAGTTCCTGATTCATCCAGAACAGCATATTCCTGCTCTGCCAGCAGATCAGCCAGAGCAGCTTTCCTGCAATATAAACCCTGACTGGCTTGTCTGAAGGTTTTACCTGCTGGAATAGCCAGTCCGATTTTAATAAAAGATGCAATATTTCTTTCATCTGGAGAAAGGTTTTTAATTTCATTCCCAATGAATCGGATGAGGCGTCCTGGATAAGGCGGACCCAGAAGTAAGATATCACAGATAATATTCTGCCTGATTCCGTGTGATAAAAAAAGAGAAGATGAAACCGTCCTGCAGAGCAGATCCATACGGCCTGCTTTTCCGGGAAGGTCATTTAGAGAGAAAGAGGGATCGGTGCTGGCTGTATGTCCGATTATCAGGAATGATGTCATCAGGACATTTTCCCGAATTTTTTCATCAGCCTCTGCATACCTTTCTCTCCTCCTTTGAGTCCTTTAAAGGTCCGTTTCATCATTTTATAATTTTTTATGAGTTCACGGACCTCCTCAAGGTTCGCACCGGCACCCCGGGCAATCCGTTGCACCCGGGATCCATTAAGTACCGTTGGGTCATCAAGTTCAACCGGTGTCATTGAATCCATGATGACCTTGTACTTGTTCATCTTTGATTCAGTGACATCAAGAGCTTCAGATGGGAGTTCCATTCCTCCGAGAGGAAGCATAGACATGACCTGCTTTAAGGGGCCCATCTTATTAACTGCTTCAAGCTGCCGGTACATATCACGGAGGGTAAATTTACCACTAAGCATGGCATTTACATCGATATCCTGCTCATCAATTGAATCCTGGACGCGTTCTGCAAGGGCCTTTAAATCACCCATTCCAAGGAGTCGTGATATGTAACTGCCCGGATCAAACCACTCGAGGTCTTCTATCGTTTCGCCCTGTCCGATAAAGACAATCCCTGAACCTGTCTCTGCGACAGCTGAGAGTGCACCACCACCCTTAGCAGTTCCGTCCATCTTGGTGATGATGACACCATCGATGTTAACCGCTTCATGAAATCTCCTGGCCTGTTCACGAGCCTGTTGGCCAAGAGCGGCATCAATAACCAGCCAGCGGTGAGTTGCACGGGTAATTTCATTGAGGTCAACGATCTCAGTGATAAGATCCTCCTCAAGAGCATGGCGGCCCTGGGTATCTACAATGATAACTTCTTCCCGTATATGGGCCAGCCCCTCACGAACAATTTTTCTGGCATCCTGTTCATCCGGATTTCCAAAACAGGGGACCTGAATCCGGTCACAGAGTGTTTTTATCTGGGTATATGCACCTGGCCTGAACGTGTCTGCACAAATAACTGCAACCCGCATTCCTTTTCGTTTGAAAAATCGAGCCAGTTTCGCAGTAGTTGTGGTTTTTCCTGAACCCTGCAGACCGGCCATCAGGACTATCTGTTTTCCAAGGCTGATTTCGACGGTTTTTCCAACAAGGTTGACCAGTTCATCATATACTATCCGGAGAACATGCTCCCTGGCAGTAACACCTTTTGGTGGTTGTTCGTCAAGAGATCGTTTTTTGATGGTCTGGGAAAGCTGCATGACCTGCTTGACATTAACATCTGCCTGGAGAAGAGCACGCTGAAGATCTTTTACCAGTTCTTCTACAGCACTCCGATCAATGACCGTTTTACCTGCCAATTTTCGAAGGGCATCTTTAAGGTTGGAACCCAGATTATCAAGCATCAGGCATCACCAAGGAGATCGGCAACAACTATGGTTGGATTGAATACCATAATATCATTATATCCCTGCCCGGTTCCGATAAAGAGAAGAGGTTTTCCGACAGCATGTGCAATGGAAATAGCTGCCCCTCCTTTTGGATCCATGTCTACCTTGGTAAGCATTACTGCATCGATTCCGACAGATTTAGAAAACTCTTCTGCCCTGATAACAGCATCATTGCCTGCAACCGCTTCATCAACATATACGATAAGGTCAGGATTAATAACACGCCTGATTTTGGCTAGCTGGTTCATCAGGTTAGCCCGGTTATGGAACCTGCCCGCTGTATCACCTAGGACAACATCTACCTGGTGGGCCCGTGCATACTCAACAGTATCAAAAAGGACTGCAGTGGGATCTGAACCTTCCTGGTGCTGAATAACCTTGATGCCAAGTCTTTTGCCATGAACATCTATCTGTTCTATTGCACCTGCACGAAATGTATCGCCTGCTCCCAGAACTACAGAAAAGCCATTGTTTTGTAGAAAACTTGCAACCTTTGCAATGGATGTGGTTTTTCCCGTTCCATTTACTCCGGTGAAGAGGATTTTTACCGGTCTTTCATGGGTTTTCACAAATGAACAAATGTCAACTCCTTCACCCAGAACTCCGAGGAGTGCATCTGAAAGAGCATCACGGACGACAGAATCAACAGACTTTCCAACTTTTCTCTTTGATCCTGAGAGATCTTCTTTAATCCTTGAGAGTATCTCTTCTGTTACAGAAAATGCAACGTCACTCTCCAAAAGACCGATTTCCAGTTCATCCAGTATATCCCTGATATCCTTTTCTGATACAATGAATTCCCGGTCACGAACAAATGAGACGAACTTTTCAGTAAAACCTGCCTGGTTTTTCTTTCCTGAATCCAAAGAGATAACAGGTGCAGGTTCAGTAACGGGCGAAACTTCTGGCTCAGAACCGGATTCCGGTTGTATGATCGCTTCCGGTTTTGATTCTTCAAGGGAGTTTTCCAGTTTTTTTCTGGCGGAAAAAAGTTTTTCCTTCAGTGCTTTGAACATGTTCCATCACCTGCATTCTGTATATGAAAAGCAGGAGTTACTGAAGGGAGCCAGCACCCTGCTGTTCTGCCTGGGCCTGCCTGTATAGTAATTCAAGACGCTTCTGGATATCTTTGACCTGCGCATCAATTTTCTGGAGAACCTCAGTAAGGTTTTTCACAGATGCCTCCATTTCTTTGATGCGGTCTTCAAGATAAGAGATAGCACCTTTGTTATTTTTCTGGACAATAATATCTGAACCAATACTGACAAATACCTCATCCGGTTGCACAATAGTCGCCCTGATATTGAGTCCTCCACCTATTGGCATGAATACCGGTGCTTCCCCCGCTTCTGCGAGGGCGTTTAATGTCTCAATCGAAGCATTTGCTTCACGAATACCTTCTTCCATGATCCCAAGCTGTCTGGAATAAACCTCAGCCTGTTGGGTATACTGGTTCAGGTAATTCTGAAGAGACTGGACCTCTCTGGGATCAACAGGGGCCACCGGGATCACTCCCCGCTCACTTCAGAAACAGTCTCTACCTTTATGTAAGGGCGGGCAAGACGGTGCTTACTCCCGATTATAGTTAAAATTCGTTCTTTTGCCTGAACTTCGTTCGGAGCCGGGAGAACCTTGGTAAATGGTTTCCAAAAGTCAGGTTTCTCCTGATATGTTCCTGTTATCTCAAATTTTTTTTCAGCCATGTTATTCCTCAAAACCTAAAATATCTTCAATTCTACCTAGTTCATAACCGCTAGTCCCGATTCCTGCAAGATAACCGTGGCTGTTTGCAACAAGGCCGGTACCAACCAATGCATTACCCATGGTCACTGAGCCTTTACCCACAGGAAGTTCACAAACCTGTTCTAATAACTGAATTTCACCTGGAGTACTCCGGGGGTTTATCACCACACCTGTTTTGGTGGCAACTGCTGCCATCCCCACGGTTTTAATGTCACCGAGTGTGAGTGGAATTACCGGAACCTGAAGAAAGTCACCCAGAGCATCCATAAATTTCTCGTCCATCTCCGGATGAACCGCTGCAAAATTATCATTCGCCAGAATGATATTTCCAGCAGCATTCATTCCCTCTTCAAGTAACATAATTTCACGATACTCGGAAAGGGTTTGGATCTCTTCTTCTTTTGCCATACCGGTAATAACAAGCCCATTGCTATTTCCGGCGACGAGAGAACCAATAATGGGACTTCCCTGGATGGTTGTTCTGATAACCTCCACTTTGAAAGCCTTTTCGTATTTTTCTATTAATTCTGGTTCTGTTTCGGGGGGGACTATCGCTATATCTTCAAATACGCGGGTGAAAACGCCGATATGGGGATCTCCTGCAATCGAGACAATACGGTCCATCTACTCCTCAGCCAGTTCAGCCTGTACCTGTCCGTCTTCGAGCTTCATTGCCCGTACGCGGATTTTTGATGGAGGTTTTTCAGTTCCTCTTGCCCAGACATGTTCGTTAATATCCTGTCCGAGGCGTACATCCTCACTTTTCATGTGTTTGCTCAGAAATGCACGAATATCTTTCATCGCCTTTGCACTTCTGCGCCACCGGGGAGCTCTTTTTACCGCTCCAAGGGGGATAACATACATCTGTTCCTGCAGTTTTTCAACCATAAAAAAATCACACCTTTAATGTGCTACGCCGCCAGCTGTGACGCTGTGGATGTGCCATTACTGCTCTGGCTGTCTTTACCATAACCCATTGTGGAACACGCCTGTTCTGCTGGGTCTTTTTTGATAACCGAATCTTTCGGCATTTTGTAAGTTTGCTCATAATGTTCACCTTAGGTGGGAGTATGTCTGCCTGTCGTCAAAGACTGCTGATGTGCAGGAGGGAAGTATTTTTCAGGTAGCAGGCCCCTTTCTCTCAATTCCTGTCGGATTCCGGTTTCATAATCCCCGTTGGAGATCTTTCCGGTTTCTCCATATACGACAGTCAGGTACTGTGATACAAGTCTTTCAACTTCCCTTTTGGGAAATCCGATGAGTGGTCTGACGTAGGAACATCCAAACCGGTCACTGATACTGCGAACCTCACTATCTGATAGAAGAGGCACCCGATCACCAAATCTTGTTCCGTCAGCCACCAGATCATATGTTTCACACAGGTTCCTGATTGCTTCCCGATGGACCTGTTGTATCGCATTATTGGGGAACCCCTCCTTTACGACCATATCCGCGATTTCAGTAAGGAATCCCTCCCTGAATAAACGAATATGGTGTGTAAAACCCAAAGCTCCAGCAGCAGCCCTGACATCGGATATACTGACATTCCTGCTAAAGAGGAAAGTGTTTAATTCAACCTCGTACCAGGGAGAAAGAAGGATAGCTGCTAATGAACTGTCCTTCCCACCTGAAAAGAGGACACCTGCTTTCATCCTTTCCGCCTGATGTTAAACTCTCGTTTTGCCGGGGTTACCTGCTGAAGAATAACCTTCAGCTGGTCATCAGATATTTTTGTCTTGATTCTGCCATTCTGGGCCAGCATCACCAGTTGTTGTTCAACAGCCCGGGCAAAATCAGGCTTGGTAAGTTTAATGGTATTGAGTCGTTCCCTGGCTTCAGGCTCCAGGATCTGCATGAGTGCCATCTGCATCTGTGCATCATACTGTTGCTGACGGTCTATCTCCTGCTGTTGCATGGCAGCCTGTTGCTGCATCTCTGCCATTTTTCTCCGGCGGATATCTGCCAGTTCATCCTCACCCATTGTTGTCACCATTACCAGTTACTGGTTTTCTGTACTGACTTTGTATGCAACCCCGTCAAGGAATGAAGTTCCTGCGGGTGTTATTACTCTGCCATTCTTCTGCTTCGATACAAATCCTGCTGCTTCAAGCTGCTGAAGTGATTTACGCAGGATTGAACCGCTTCCCTTAACTGAAATGTCCGGTTTAGATCCACGATTCTTTTTACCGCCATATACCGAACGCATTCTCTCAACACCGACCGGTCCGTCAACATATATGCGCCTTAATACTGCTGCAGTCCGTGTGTACCACCATTCCGGATCTTCCGGGGGCATTTCACGGTGTGTACCGGTTTTTACAAATGGAGCCCATTCAGGCGCGGTTATTTCTTCTTTTTCCTTCAGTTCCGTTGCTGCTTTCGCGATAAGCTTGTCAGCCGGAACATCATATACGGTAGTCATCGATAGTCCACACTCTCAATACGGATAGTAGTCTCTACTTATTCGCGTGTAGTATTCATATACGTTTCGAGACTTTGGTCAGCGATTACTTTTTGGATCTCCAAGAACCATCGTTCTTCCACGGACCTGAAGCAGTATTGTCCTGCTTGCCTCTGCAATGGCTTTTGGGTCAACGTCTACTGAAGCGAGCCACTTGATCTTAATACATTTCTTGACTTTAATCTGGCACCGGATTTCAGAAATTATCGTATCGGTGATTCCCTGTTTACCTACCCATATGGTAGGTTTGAGGTCATGGTATGCGGTATGAGATCGGTTATTCTTTGTTTCCATTGGTATCTTTTCTCTTGTCTAGCGGTATTCTGCGATGCCAGCCACATGAAAGACAGGTTAGAATTACTCTCCCCCGGTTTATTCTAATTCTTCCGGTTTTTCCAGGAACCAGGTAGGTTTTGCATGCCCTGCAATATCTTCTTTTGAGTATATGAGGAATCCTGACTCTTTCTTTCATCGCGATGAGGCAGGCATGTCTGACGCAGCGGTTGCTGAATTCACCATTCCAACTGAACATGAGATCTGCCTGATCAAATAAAATCCGGATCCTTTCCATGGCGATGTGTCTTCTGTCTGATCGGGGGCGTTTTTTACTCATTGAAATCAGGGAAGGATCCGGACCCAGCGTTCTTCGATCTGCAGTTTTTTCTCAAAAAATAATTTTATTGATTGAGGAAATGCCTGGTGCTCTTCAACCAGTATCCTTTCTGAAAGACTTTCTTCATCATCGTCATCCAATACCGGAACTGTTCTCTGGATAATGACAGGCCCTGCATCCATATCTTTTGTCACGAAATGGACCGTGCATCCGGAAACTTTTGTTCCATAATCCAGTGCCTGCTGCTGTGCATGAAGACCTGCAAAGGATGGAAGAATGGAGGGGTGAATATTCATCATTTTTCCCTCGAACTCTTCAACAATCCCCCTGCCGAGAAGTCTCATATATCCTGCCAGGACAACAAGATCTGGATCATATCTTCTGATAACCGTTAAAAGTTCCAGCTCGTATTTGTCTTTATCCGGAAATGATCGGTAATTAATGACTTCATCCGGAATTCCCATGTTTTTTGCCTTATTTAATGCATCTGCATCCGGGTTATCTGAAATGAGAGCAATACAACGTGCAGGAATATACCCGTCAGCACAGCGGTTAGCAATTGCCTGAAAATTTGTTCCTCTACCTGAAGCAAGGACAACGAATGTACCTTGGTTCATTTTTCTTCTCCTTTCATAGAGTCATCCACTTCCGGCGGGTTTAGTATAAGTTTGAGTCTGTTGATTCTCTTTCCGGTCATCTGGATGACAACCAGTTTGATCCCCACTTCAGCGAGATCACAGACATCACCAATCCTGGGTATGTTTCCAGATCGTTCAATAAAAAGTCCGGCAACTGTCTCATAGGTTTCACTAACCGGAAGTGAAATCCCCAGCTCTTTGTTCAGGTCTTCGATCCACATCCGGGCATTAACTGAGTACACGTTTTCAGCAATTCTGACCAGGTCATTTTCTTCAGTGTCAAATTCATCCAGGATGTCTCCAACCAGCTCTTCCAGGATGTCCTCAACGGTTACTATACCTACAAACGATCCGTATTCATCAAGAACTATGGCCATGTGGGTTTTTTTAATCCGTAATTCTTTCAGGAGGTCATCGATATTTTTTGTCTCGGGAACGAAGAGAGGTTCTGAGCACAACTTGTTTATTGGCATGGTTTCCTGTTGATTCAGGACAGAAAAAACCACGTCCTTCACGTTGAGAACACCCCGGATAGTATCGATATTTTCATGCCATACAGGCAACCGGGAAAAACCGGTTGTTTTAAAAATTTCAAGTGCTTCTTCCGGGCTTGCACTGTCTTCAGTCATGACAACGTCAATTCGGGGAGTCATCACTTCTCTGACACGGGTATCTGAAAATTCAAAGACCGAATGGAGCATTTCCTGTTCATTCTTTTCAATTGTTCCTTCTTCCTGTCCTACATCTATCCATTCCTTAATTTCTTCCTCGGTGATCATGTGATGAGAAAAACCCATACCACCTGTCATCTTTCCGGCAACTTTGTTAAAGAGATAAACAACCGGGCTGAAGATTTTTGAAAGGACAAGAATAATGGGTGAGAGTTTCAATGCAAATTCTGCTGCATTTCTTGTTGCATACATTTTGGGTATGATCTCACCAAATATCAGAAGCAGGAGTACTACCACAATAGTTGCAACTGAAACAGCTATACCGGTCTCACCAAAAAATCCTATGGATACTGCGGTCGCCACTGATGCCGCAAGGATGTTTACTACATTGTTTCCAATAAGGATGGTTATTAAAAACTGGTCGGGATTCTTTTTCAGGGTTGCAAGAGCTTCAGATCCTTTAGTTTTTTCATTTACTAATGTCCTGACCTTTGCCCTGGTAATGGAAAATAATGCCACTTCGGAACCAGAGAAGAAAGCGGACAGGATGAGACACAACGCGAAAATAATAATATATATGTAATAATCTATCATTCACCGATCACGCCGGGATACGGCATATCAGTACAGATGTTCTGTATGTCAGTCAGGTTCACCATAGATATCCATCCTACACAATAAAAAATCTTTATTGTAAGTTCATCCTGACCCAGTTTATTTCTTCTTTCATCACCCGAACTTTTTCCTGGTAATCAAGTGGTTTTGATAAAACCAGATCATTCAGCTCAAGGGTGAGCTGGTTATTATATCCGGATTTTTGAATGTCTTTAAGGAATGTAGTGGTAACTCTGTCCTGGGATATCAATCCGTGCATCCGTTCTGCTGCACTTCCTGAGATATGAATATTAGCAATTCTTTCTTTTATTTGTAAAAAAGCACCAGATATCGCAACTCCATGTCTCATCGCATGCGCAACATCAAAGGTAAACCAGAGCCATGGGCGCCCCTCCAGAAGCGTCATCATTTCCTCAGGTAAGGTTAGTAATGCATTAACAGCGGGCTCCATATTCTCTATGGCAACCTTAACCTGGACAGATTCTGCCAATGGCTCAATAACATCCAGCATATTTCCCAGTCTTTTGTAATCAGTTATGGTTGGAGAGCGTTTTGCAGTTCTTCTTCCCGGATGAATCGTGCAGACAGAAGCTCCGATCTCTTCTGCAAGACGGATTGATCGCTCAATCCACATTACCGAAACTTTACGGACATCCGGGTTTATTGAGCAGGGATTAAGGTCAAGTACTGGTGCATGGACTGACAATGGACAGGTTGGATGGTAATATTCTATTGCTTTTTGTAATTTTTTCAGGGGGAGATCGTTGAGCCAGAAGTCAGGGGTCTCCAGCCAGAATTCCAGGGTGTCTGCCCCACATTCATTACCTGCATGAAAAATCTCTTCAAGGTCTGAGTCATGAAAGAACATGGTGGAAAAGGAAATGTCCATCACCAGACATTATCTATCTGGATAGATATAATCAATCAGGAATCATGGATCAGGTGACCCTTGACAACTGGAATAAAAGCCAGGATCCCCGCACTTTTCGAGTATCAGAAGTGTCAGCAATTATCTCACGTCTGCTTGAAAGCGAAGAACTTCAAAATATCTGGGTAACCGGGGAGATAACAAATTTCAAGCGTCATAGTTCCGGCCACCTCTATTTTTCACTGTCTGAACAAAAATCAGGAAAAGAATCGGTAATTTCGTGTTCAATCTGGAAAAGTAAAGCATTGTACCTGGATTTTACCCCGGAGGATGGAATGGAAGTCCGTGCTTATGGTTCAATATCCCATTTTGAGCCGGGTGGCCGATACACATTTCAGATTTCTCAGATGAGACCCTCAGGGGCAGGTGAAAAAGCTCTTCTAATTGAACAATGGAGGCGTGAAATGGCCGCAAAAGGATGGTTCAATACGGAAAGAAAACGCCCCCTCCCCCGGTATCCGGCAAAGATTGGTGTTGTCACTTCCCCGACAGGCGCGGTTATTCATGATATTAAAAAGGTGATATCCGGTCGGTTTCCTTCAGAAATACTTCTCTCTCCTGCCCTGGTCCAGGGACCTTCTGCACACGAGGATATTGCATCCGCAATCCGAAGGGTTCAGGATATGGTTGATGTTATTATCGTGGGACGGGGTGGTGGAAGCAATGAAGATCTCTTTCCATTCAACCATCCGGTTGTCGTTGAAACAATTGTAAATTGTCCTGTTCCGGTGGTCTCTGCCATCGGTCATGAAGTAGACATTACTCTTGCTGATCTTGCATCTGATTTTAGTGCCTCCACCCCTTCACATGCAGCTGAGCAATGTGTTCCTGATCGCAGAAGTGAAGCTGAAAATCTCGTTCATTTGAGAAGAAGGATGTACCTCTGTCTTATAAATTACATGGAAACTTCACAGGAAGAACTGAATGAAATTCGCGACCGGCTGTCACCCTCGAGATTGCAGCGGGAGATTGGAATCAAAAGACAGTACCTTGCAGATCTTTCTGACCGACTGGTTCATGCAGGACAAGGGTGCCGATCCAGAGTATCTTTTCTCCTGATTGAACTCAAAGGAAGAATTGAAGGAAAAAACCCCCGATATTTACTTCTCCGTGAACTGCCGGAAAGACGGTCTTATATGACGGAGATCCATAACCGTCTGACACACGGGATTTTTACCCGACTGGAAAAGGAGCAGTCTGACCTTCGCGCACTTACAGCAGTTCTCTCTCTTCACGGACCTGAGTCACTATTCAGACGTGGTTTTTGCCAGGTCATGTCTGAAGGTTCTCTGGTGCGAAAAGTTACAGATATCCATCCGGGCAGGATAGTACAAATTCGGTTTTTGGATGGGACAGCAGATGCAGAGATAAAACAGGTGAATCATGACAAAAAAGTATGAGGAAATGATTGCCGAACTGAAAGAAATAGTAAGGAAAATTGAGGATAATGAAACAAGCCTTGAAGAAATGATTGTTTTGTACGAACAAGGGACACTACTGATTCATCAGTGTGAAGAGAAACTTGCTGAAGTTGAAGTAAAAATCACAGAACTGGGAAGGGAATCATGAATTATTATATTCTTATTATACTTCTGGGAACATTTTTTATCGCCGGGATCCTGTCTTGTGGATGTAATTCTTATGCAGAACCTGATATTGAGATAAATTCTTCAGTGAAACTGGTGAATCTCTCACCATCTGATTATACTATTACATATGACATAAGTATTGATGTAATAAATAAAGGGTCAAACAATGCATATGACGTCAGGGCAATGAGTATAATCAGTACACCTAAAGATCTCCCTGAGTACAGATTTGCTCATGAAAATATTGAGATTGGGACGATTCCAAAACAGGAAACGGTGTCTGTAAATCGACGCTTATCCCTTCAGATGACAAAAGCCAACTACGATCTGCTCTCACAAGGCTTAAGAGATGTGGATGTCGAGACGAAAATCACCCGTGTCAGCTCAAATATCATGGGATAGCTTTATTTCCTCCAATACTTTTATCTGAGATAAACTGGGAATGTTACAGCGTGGCAACACGTAATCATACGATACTCATTGTTGATGTGGTCTATGCAATTATTGCATTAATTTGTGGATCACTTTTTTTATCATCTCTCGTTAGGTTCAGTGTCTATTCTATTCAATCTGGTCAGGCAGCTTCATGGACATGGGTGTGGGCAGGTGTTATGGCACTATTGCTAATTATCACCATATTTTCATTTCGCAGAATTGACCATTCTCCGATCAGAATGCTTGTTATTATCGGTCTTTTTGTTCCGCAGATAGTAAACCTGCTCCTTGACCAGACGATTCCTTTCCCGGAGGTCTGGTTTTTGAATACCTAAAAAAAAATGTAGCTGCCGGTTTAATTCGCAGCAAAGAATGTCAGGGTGTTACTGGTGGATTCAAGGAACTGATCATTGCCATCAAACACAGCCCTGACCGGGACCGAACCTCCTTCCCAGGTGTTAATTGTTGCCGTAAACCTGCCATCTCCATCGGTTGTTGTTGTCAGGAGCGGCAGAAAGTCGGTTCCATAATCCGGGACTTCAATGGTAACAGTTGCCCTTCCAACACCTTTTCCCGAACTGTCAACAAGTCTGCCAGAAAGCTGTACATCATCTCCAACACCAGGTCTTGTGGTATCTGCTGAAAGGGTAAGACTGGTAATTGATGGAAGTGATGATTCCGGTTCTGTTGCAGCAACAATTGTTGGAGTGGTTTTTCCGGAATCGACAGGAACATATCCAGATAATCCGGAGGTTTGAACAATTTCAGATTTTGCAAAAGCACCACTGACTCTTGCTACCGCCTGGAAATACCTGACCTGGTTAACTGAATCCGGTAATGCCCAGACGAAAATACCATTTTCTTGTGCTTTTATAGTCACTATGTCATGGAAATCATCATTGACCTCCATTTTTCCTGTAATGGTCACCTCTGCATTGTAGTTCCTGCCCCCGACATATCCTGCCAGTATTGCCGGCTGTCCTGCCTGATCTCCCGGAGGATAATAGGCGAGTTTTACCCAGGTATCGGATGTTGTAGATTTCGGAAGAGGCCCACTGGTTGGCTTTGGTGTCCAGTCAACTTCAACCGTAGGGAAAAGTCCAATTCCGGCAACAGAAGATAATTCAATGTCCCACCCCTGGTAAGGATTCCAGTAATGAGTCTGCGGAAAACCATCTTCAGCACTGACCATGGGAATTCCAAAAATAATCAATGCTCCTGCAATAAGTAGAAACATCAGGTATCTGCGGTAAATTGCAGATATTGTCATTACCCCATCTGGTTTCATATAATACCCTTGGGTCAATGAAAAGAAAGAGTTGTTGTGTAACAGATGAAGATTACCTGCCCAGGGTGCTATGGGCGCGGGCAAGGTGCTGGGCTGCCAGGGCTCCAAGAAGGGACAATTCCCCGGCCAGAACACCGGTAGCAACTATTTCCGCGAACTTTTTTGCACTACTACCTGGAGGATCTCCGCTACCCAAAACGCCCAGCATCCGGAGACATTCGGCCTGTGTCTCTATTCCTGTTCCACCACCAACAGTCCCGACCGGAAGTGCAGGCAGGGTCACTGAAACATATACTCCATCATCTGCAGGATCTACCGTGGTGATACACAAAGATCCTTCAACAACGTGTGCTGGATCCTGCCCGCATGCAATGAACATGGCGGCAACGACATTGGCAGCATGTGCATTAAATCCAAGAGATCCTGCTCGTGCAGATCCAACAAGGTTCTTGCGCATGTTGACTTCCTGCATGGCAGATGCAGTGGTTTTGAGTACCTGTCTGATATGGTTTTCTGTTAGATGAATTCCAGCCATGACAGTCTTTCCTCTTCCCGCAACTACATTAACCGCGGCAGGCTTTTTATCGGTGCACCAGTTTCCAGATAAAGCAATGAGCCTGGCACCGGTCTCTTTGCTGATGAGTTCAGCCGCTTTGGCAGATGCAATAGTTACCATATTCATGCCCATTGCATCACCGGTTGAAAATGATAGTCTTACAAATACCGATGTACCTGCAGTAGTAACCTCAATGTGTATCAGTTTTCCAAACCGGGTCGTGGTTTCTGCTTCTGCTCGTATCTCGCCTACATGAGTTAAAATCCAGTCTGTTATGGATTTCGCATGAATGATGTTTTCTGCGGCAAAGACTGGCGCCCTGGTCATACCATCCTTTATAACCCTGACATCTGAACCGCCGGCACTGGAAATCAGGCTGCATCCTCTGTTTACAGATGCTATAAGAGCCCCTTCGGTTGTTGCAAGAGGGAGGTAGAAGGATCCTTGTGCATATTCACCATGAATAATAACCGGTCCTGCCACTCCTACAGGAACCTGGATAGTACCGATCATGTTTTCGCAGTTTTTTTTCACTACAGAATCAAGGGAGATAGAGCAGTCACCAATCCGGTCAAGAGGGACCCCTGTCTCATTCTCAATAAATGAACGCCTAATAACTATTGCTTCTTTTGGGGGCAGTTCTTTCTCGAGGGCGTATAATTTTAGTGAGCCATCCCGCAACCTGCGGATGTATTCATCCATGCATATCTGTTATACCGGCCCGGTCATAACACATGAGGGATGCTGATGAGATCCTGGTGTGTCCGTGTACCCAGCTGTGATGGAGAACGAGTCCGGCAAAGTCTAATTGAGAAGGGATTGCTAAACCGGACCTGCAGGATCAGGACCGATGGGGAATATCTCCTGATTCCTACAAATGAACCTGTTGACGGGAGTTTGGTTGAAGAATTCACCTGTAATTCAGAAAAAAAAGTACTCCCCCGGTTTGAACAGGTGGGGGGAATTGCAATAATGCAGGAGGATGACACTCAGGGTGCACAGGAGATCCTTGCATCAAAATCATCATACCATACTGTTCTTTTTGCAGAAAGTGCCGTTGAAGGTGAATTCAGGACAAAAAAATTCACGGTTCTTGCCGGTGAAAACAGAACCTCAACTGAATATACTGAATATGGTCACCATTTTACCATAGATCTCCAGCAGGCATATTTTTCTCCCCGGTTATCAGGAGAGAGGCAACGGATTCTTCAGATGATGCAGAAAGGTGAGCGGGTTGTTGACATGTTTGCCGGTGTAGGTCCCTTTGCTATAACGATGGCTGAAAAAGCATCAATTGTATATGCCGGAGATTTGAATCCTGGTGCGGTGATTTTAATGACCCGCAATATCCAAAAAAACCACTCCGGTAATGTAGTGCCAATTCTTGCTGATGCTATGCACCTTCCTGGAATTATTTCAAAACAGGCAGATCGGATAATCATGAACCTTCCCCTCCATGCAAGCCCTTTTCTTCCTGCAGCGTTTCAGTTATGCAGACCTGGTGGAACCATTCATCTTTATGCTCTTGTGAAAAAGGAAGATGAATTAGTGGATCTGATACACCAGTATCCTGTCCAGGACATTGGAATGAAATATGTCAGATCATATTCACCTGACCAGTTTCATATGGTATATGATATTATTACGGCAAATTTCTAAATGATCACCAATCAAACAGGATGTGGTATCCTAAAAACGAGGCAGAAATGACATTCCATGGGAATACCCAGGAGATTGAGGTGCAGGGGGGTGTTATTCATCTCATTGCTTATATCGTTATAATATGCTTCTGATGACTCGTTTGAATTTGGAATGCTGGAATTGATTAGTACAAGGCTATCATTGTCCGCAAATGGGATGGCTTTGGAGAATAAAAAAATATTGTGAGTGATATTTGATTGTTTACTCGAATTTATTGTATGATTTTCTTCCTCTGCCACACTACTGGTAACGAGGAGTAGTATCATGGTCAGGAAGAACAGACGTGACAAAAGTAGCATCATGTAATATCATCGATACCAGAGAAAGGCTTTTCCAGACTATGATGGCAAAAACACTGAACTTTCACAAATGAAAGAATATATTGATAATTCACGGCGTGAAATGATAATGAACTGGTGTGACTGATGGAAAAACTGCCCTGTGAAACAATTGTATGGGATTTACTTCCCGCTATCCGAGCCGTTCTCGCAGGAGAAATGGTAAAACGCGGGCTTTCCCAAAAGATGGTTGCCAACATGCTGAATATGGCACCCTCTGCAGTATCTCAGTATATTTCTGGAAAACGTGGATATCGGATTAGTTTTTCACCAGAAGTTACAAAGGCCATATCTGAATTAGCTAATGACATGATCCAGGGAAATATAACTGATCCGAGAGACAAAATTTGTAATATTTGTTACCTTGTCAGGGGAGGAGATGCACCATGTTCGGTATGTGCTCCCTCCGACATAGAACCTGAAAAGAGTGGTGATTAATGTTCCCGTATTACGATACATACACCGCTTACAATTCCTCCCTGGATTGATAACGGCGAAGTTGAAATAAACACCTTTTTCTTTCTTCCTCCTCTCGCCCTGATTATTGCTTTCAAGCTGGTAATATTTTCACCTGAAGAGGTTTCCATAACAAGGTCTCTCCCTCCATTTAGTTCGGGAGTAATAATTGAAAGAGCTGAACTCCCGATGAGTTCATCCCTGGGATAGCCAGTCATCAGTTCAGCTCCTTTGTTCCACGACAGGACTTTTCCCGCAGGGGTGGTGGTAATCACGGCTTCATGGAGCATATCCATCAATGCTGAAAGAAGAACCTGTGCTGTTCCTCCTTCCTGAAATCCTGTTATATCACGTGATATACCTATTACTTCGTGAACTTCTCCTTTATTGTCTGGTATCGGAAAGAGTCGCTCATCAAACCAATGCATGTCACCATGTTCCTGCATTGAAAAAATCATACGGTATGGCTCTCCTTTTGCACATACATAAGCGACTGCATCCTTTATCAGGGAAAGAGAGTGAGGATCACAAAATGATGATCGGTTTTCCCCAACAAATGTTTCGGCACCTCTCCGGCATATCTTTGCATATTCAGGATTCACGTAAGAAAAAGTCAGGTCAGGAGTCATTACTAAAACCCGGTCAGCAGTTTCGGTTGCCAGTGCACGAAATAATGCCTGGTACCTGTTTTTATTTTCCTCTGCCTCTTTCCAGTCATTGACATCTTCTAAAACAAATACGTGTCCACCAGTTCCGTTAAACATTACAACATCAGCTATTGTCATCCAAATCAGTCTTTTTCGTTCTGATTTCATGAGTTCAACATCTGATGCAAATACAACCGGCCGGTCAGATGAGATAATTCTGGTTCTCACCTCCTGTCTCAAACCCTGCATCGTGAGTAAATCCAGAATATTTCTTCCGATTAATTGTTCCTGCTTAGTTTCAAGAAAATCCGCAGCACTGACGTTGGCATTTTTTATCTGGTATCGTTCATCGGTTTGAAGGATAGCAGTTGAAAGGTAGGAAAAAAGTGAATTAATAGGAATTTTAGTCGCAAGAAAAAAGATTTTTGCTTTTCCTACCGAACGGACATCAACCATTCCTGATTGAAACATTAGCTCGATGTATTTTCCAATGGTATTCCGGGACATGGACAACCCACTGGAGATTTCAGATATTGTCATTCCCTCTGGATTTGCTCGAAGAATCTCGTTAATTCTGGATATATAATAATGTGAGTTATCCATCGATGGAAATGAGTTGTGGATGAAGTCTTATAAATTTTTGGTAATCTTCTTCACATATAATTCTGGTAGTTACAGGTAATGACAATACTTCCATCCCTTTAAAGATGATTAAATGGATTACGAGAAGGGGTATTGAAGAGTAGAGAGTATTTTGGAAATTAAACCGGAATTAGTCAGATATTTTTCAGGGCAATAAGGTTTCTGACTCCATTTAGTCTCCAGACTACTGATCTTTCTTCAGTACAGATAGATTCAGGTGGATCCTGTGGTGAGTGCCCCAATGCTGCCAGAATATTGTTTGAAAGATGTTGTTCCTGGATAAGGTCTACAAACATACTCCTGATCAATTTTTTCTCTATTGAATTTGTTACTTCTTCCAGGTATCCCTGTAGGGTGACAAACATATAGCAGGAGAGATCCCTTGTATATTTATCAATTTCCACCGAAACATATGGAGATTTTCTAAAATATTCTATCTTAGCTCCATATTTCGTTGATAGAAAATAGATGTGCTTTCCATCAAAGACATACAAAAATGGTGCAATATATGGATATTTTTCTCCTGAAAAAGCGATTCTGGCCATAAACCGGCTATGAATCAATGCATCATACTCATCCTTTTCCATCCGGGGGATTTTCACTATCTCCATGATACCTAAAAAAACATTTACTCCACTGCTAATAAACCATACAGAACTGGTCTCCAGTAAAAATCAATTGCATTATCTATTAATATCAGATATACCTATCTGATGCTCTCCTTTTTGAAAAGGGAAACTACTTTATTGTATGCGTCAGATCCTGATTGGAATCTTTATACAAAAATCGATGGAATAACTTATGGCCCGACACCACTGTGTGATTTTTCTCTTTTTTCTCATATGCCTCTGCGGGATTATCTGTGGCGCTTATGCCGCTGAAAATATTCAGGACGCGACGGTATGGATTAACAAGGGAAAAGACGCCTTAAAAAATAAAGATTATATCAGCGCGATAGCCGCATATGATCAGGCTTTGCTTCTTGATCAGTATTATACAGAAGGATGGAAATTGAGGGGCGATGCCCTGATGGAATTGCAGCGTTATGCTGAAGCTGTTGAGGCATATGATCGCGCTATTTCCATCGATAAAACTAATGCGGATTTACTTGGCAAAAAGGGAAGAGCACATTTTTCACTTGGAAATTACCAGGAGGCCCTGGAATTATTTACCCGGGCTGTCTCGTTAAATCCTAACCAGTTTCAGAACCAGGATGGGTATGGAGATGTGTTGAGTGCTCTCAACCGGTTTTCAGAGGCTGATTATGCGTATGGCAATGCTTTAAAGATAGATCCAAAAAATAATGAAACCTGGAATAAAAAAGGAGAAGTGCTGGCTAAAATGTATCGCAACAATGAGGCTCTTGTTGCGTATAACAAGTCCATTGAGATTTACCCTGATTCTGCTGAAGTATGGAATAACCTGGGGAGTGTCTATTATTCCATGGGTAACATGCAAAAAGCCCTTATGGCTTTTGAAAAGGCTATTTCACTTGATGAAAGTTATATTCCAAAAAAATATAGTGATACTCTAAGTCGGATTGCAAAAGATACCAACTCTGAAAAACAAGTAGCACATCAATCGAATGTTACCGGGAAAACCGATATGTATGAGAACTTTACTCTTCCACCCTCTATTTATGTCCTCAATTATGTGATGATAATAATAGGGATCACGGCGATCCTGGCAATTAGTATTTTAAGATTTATTCGGAGAAAAGGAGAAGAAACCAGGGATAAGGATCAGGAATAACTCTCAATAATTTTTTTAATAACTTCAGTCCTGACAGGATGCTTTTCTTCTCTATTTTCTGGCAAAGTGGGTTTGAATGTTTTGAAAAAGATACCAATCGGAATTGGCCCCTCATCTGAATAATTCCATTGCTGGCCGGTACGGCAGGCTACATCAAACTGACTGACATTTGCTTCTGATGTTTCATAGACATGTTCATCATAGAATGAAGTCAGGTTAAAAAAAGTTGCACAAATCTGAAGAACATCAATGTGTGCAAATCCCGGATGCAGAATTGCTTCCCTGATTATCCTGCGGAGATGGGAGATTTTCCTGGTGTATGCACGGGCAACAAAACCTGCGCCCGATCCCAGGAGCATTTCAATAATATTTAATGGAGGTTCATGAATTCCCGCAGGAGTTGAGCGTCCACGGTACCCATAAGGTGATGTTGGGGTATATTGTCCGGTAGTAAGACCATAAACGCGGTTATTATGACAGATCACAGTGATATTGATGTTCCTTTTGGCTGCATGAATAAGGTGATCCAGGCCTTCTGCATAAAGATCGCCATCCCCGGCAAAACAGATGACATGAAGATCCGGATTAGCCATTTTGATGCCGGTAGCAACGGGGATTGTGCGTCCATGCAATGAATAAAAACTATTGAGATTAAAATAGTCAACGATTTTTGCATGGCACCCGATACCTGATACCAGGACAAAATTTTCCCTGGGTGTACCCTCTTTTTCAAGTTCCTCGATGACAAATTTTACTGAATGCTGAATAGCAAAATTTCCGCATCCTGGACACCATGTGTTTTTTGTCTCCAAAATCAATGGTGTAGCCTGATTCATACAAACCTCCTGATGTGTTCATGCAGTTCTTCAATTGATGATGGTCTCCCGTCATATCGTAAAATCAGTTCATCAGGTGGAAATCCTTTTTCCCTGAGTATTTTGTCCATCTGACCGGTTGCACTCTCTTCAACCACGAGAATTTTTTTCACTTTCTGCATGACTTTTGTAAATGAATTGATTGGAAATGGCTCGATTATCAACGGCGAAATGACCCTGACTGTAAGATCCCCGACTGCTTCAGCCACCTGCCCTCTTACTGAGCCCCAGCATACAATACAAATATCAGCTTCCGGGTTTCCGGATACCGATATACTGTCTGCGGTATCCGAGAAGGCAGCCAGTGATATGGCTTTTTGCTTCCTTTTCTCTGCCATTTTGATGGTAATAGCTGGATCTTCTGTTGTTATCCCTTGTTCATTGTGGGTATAACTGTTCACCTTTATAACTTCACCCTGCTCTGGTGGAACGAGAATTGGAGAAATTCCATCACTGGATTCCTCATATCGCTGATATGGAACAGAAGGTTTTGGGTACGGAAATTCTGCTGGTGCTTTCATTTCCTTATCACCGGTATAAAGTCCCTCAGAAAACGATTTGTCTGAAAGGATGAATGCCGGTACCTGAAACCTCCATGCTACCTGTACTGCGAGTGCACTCAGATAATATGCTTCCCGGGGTGTTGCCGGCGCAGCAATCCACCTGGGAAATTCTCCATGTCCTGCGTGGCAAATAAAGAGGAGGTCTGATTGCCCGGTATAAGTTGGAAGTCCTGTGGAAGGTCCGTAACGTTGCGATACTACTATTACTATGGGTATCTCTGACTGACCAGCCAGGGAAAGACCCTCTGTCATCAGGCAAAAACCACCTCCTGATGTTCCAACCGCTGTTTTTTTTCCGGCATATGCAAGTCCGAGAGCCATCAGGATAACTGCTATCTCACTTTCCGGATGGTATACTATGATACCTGCATCTTCTGCAATTTCTGCCAGGAAATGGAGAATTCCTGATGATGGTGTCATCGGATATGCAATATACGCATCCAGACCCCCTGCAAGAAGACCAAGTCCTATCCATTCATTTCCCGTCATAAACGGCCTTGCATCTCCTCCAGGTACAGGCAGATTCCTGTTTGATTGTACTTGTGAAAAGGCTGATTTTGCAATATTCAGGTTTATTTCAGTTTTTTTGGGCATTTTTTTTACCAGGACCGGTTCAATTGTTTCCCATGGCACGCCCAGATATTGGAAAAGAGCTCCAATCATCGCGGTATTCCCCATAACCGGCAGTCCCTGAAACTGATCTATGATACCCGACAGAGAGATTCCGATTCCTTTTGCTTTCACCCGGTTTGTATCATATATGATAATCCCATCTGGTTTCAGGCGATGAGCATGTTTATCGGTAGATTGTTGATCAAAAGCAAGAATGACATCAATCTCGTTGCGGTATGCTGCAACAGGGTGGTCTGCAGCCCTGATGATGCAATAATTATGTCCACCCCGGATTAGTGACGGATAATCAACATACTGGTAGACATAATACCCCATGGAAGAAAATATTGAACCGATTATTTGTCCTGCCTGAGATATTCCGTCTCCTGCTTTTCCTCCAACCAAAACCGAATATTCTATCATCTCATGTTAGCCTCTCAGAGGGGGAATTTACTTTTGGTTATAATGAATTTTTCCTGATTATTTTAATGGTGAGGTGAATTCAGGGCTAGATAAATTAAGAGATATTAAGAGAACCTGCTCCTTTTAAAAGTTATAAAAAAAATTCAGTTTTTCTCTATGTCCTAACACGTATGAGACAAAACCAATATATTATCTGGTATCATGGTGGTAAGTATGCGCGTAGCATGCATTTCCGGAAGTTACAAAAAGGATGGAAATACGTCTCTTGTGATAAAATCCCTTGTTGAAAAGTTGGAAAATTCCGGTATACCCAATCTGAAAATAAAAAAAATTTCACTATCTGGTGTAAGAATACATCCGTGCAGAGGTTGTGAAAAATGTAGGAAATCCGGCAAATGTGTGATTAAAGATGATTTTCATTCAATAGTAAAAAAAATACAAAAAAGTGATCTGATCATTATCGGTTCACCGGTTTATTTCCATGATGTCTGTGGGCAGATAAAAAATCTGGTTGACAGGAGTTTTTCTTTATGGCATGAAAAACAACTGCGTGGAAAAAGAGTCATTCCTGTTGCAGTGTCTGCTGAACTAGGAGAAGAGAGGACTCTTGAAACCCTGCGAATCTGGGCTCAGGCACATGAAATGAAAATTATCAGGTCTGTGTCAGGTCATGGATACAAGCCTGGAGATGTTAAAAATGATGAACAGATGCAAAGATTAGTGGATGCTACTATCAATGATCTCATCTGCACTGGGAATCTGAATGAGAGGGATATATCCTGATGGTTGTCAATCAATGGTATCCAGTTCAATCCTCAATGGCATTCTAAAAGTTCTGTGAAAAGAATTAATATCAGATTCAGCAGCCCATATTTCCAGGGAACAATCTGAAACACTGTTCACTTTCATTACCACATTATTTTTCTCCCTGGAGAATTTTACCTTTAATACCCGCCTGTTATGACTCCGGTCAAGGTTTTCTGCAAATCTAAGGAAGAGTGATAATACCCTTACCATTCTCCTGTCTGTACGGTTTAGATCCTTGAACCCGGGATCACTGCTTCGGGGGAGTTTTTTCCTGTGATACCGTGCAATAAGGGCTATAAGGATTGTCTCATGCTGGTTAAAGCCTAACAGGGAGATTTCAGTAATCAGGTAATATGAATGTTGATGATGATTTGAAAAAGAGATGAATTGTCCGGCATCATGAAGATAGGAAGCACATAATAAAATCTCTCTGATCTCATCAGAATATGAAATTAATCCGGTTTTTTTAGCAGACTGAAACATCTGGAGGCACAGTGTCTGAATATGCTGGGCATGTTCTTCATCGATGTTGCATGTTTTTCCGAGTTGTCTGACTGATCGTTCCCTAATGGAAACATACTCAGCGTGTGGAAAGCCGGGAATACGTGAGATATAATCTACCAGTAGTCCGTCACGGAGACTTCGTGATGAGGTTAGAATTCCTTTTAAATTGGAAGATTTTAAGATCTCATGTAATATTACTCCCCCGGCAATAATTATGTCAGCCCGTTCCGGGTTTAAACCTGGCAATTGTTTTCTCATTTCCAGTGGCAGACCGGAAAGATATGAGATAACCGTTTCAAGTTCATTAGTTCCGAGAAATCCGGGAGTATGCTTGTTTGCGAGCGGCTTATATGATCCTGCAATTGATTCAAGAGAGAGAATTGTGCCTGAGCTTCCATACGCCCTTGAAATAGCCGATTTTTTGAGATGTCGTGATAAATGGACAATCTCATTCTGCACATATCTCCTGAAAATTTTCAGGGATTCAATTGATACACTTCCATTTTTTTCAACCGTAACTGATGTCCCGGTACTTCTAATCGCCCCAAGTTTCAGGCTTCGAATAAAAAACGGTTCATATTGGTTTCCAACGATAATTTCGGTTGATCCCCCCCCAATATCCACAAAGAGAGCAGTTTCATCCCTCAGGTCAACCCCGCTTGAAACACCAAGCCAAATAAGTCTTGCTTCTTCGGTTCCTGATATTATATTGATTTTGACTCCTGTTAATCTTTCAATATCATTACAGAGTTC
Organism: Methanomicrobiales archaeon; assembly: GCA_012729535.1. GTDB lineage: Archaea > Halobacteriota > Methanomicrobia > Methanomicrobiales > Methanospirillaceae > Methanospirillum. Next base: position 69,291 of record JAAYCY010000049.1, read on the forward strand.
TTCTCCGTTACTTGCTTCTCTTGCAGCAGATGTTGCAACAGCTATAAACTGCTTTACCCCTCTGCTTTTTGCAAGGTCTATTAGCCGTGTTATAACCTCTGTAGCACGAGAAATAGCATCTTTTGTCAGTCTGTTTTCCTTATATTCTCCTTCTCCTAACCTGATTACTTCCTTTTGCTGGGCGAGAATTGCATACGTGCCATTCGGACTCAACCGAACAACAAGAAGACGAACTGAGTTTGTTCCAAGATCAATGAATCCTACAATTTTGTGAGTTGTCAATTGCATTTCACATATATCCTGCGCTTAGAAATAGATTCAAGTAGTACAGCCTTTTCCGAGAAAATATCCCAATCAAGGATAAAGAGAGTGCTCGTTGTCAGAAAAATCTGTATGGTTTCTGGTGTAATGATGCAATGGAGTGATTGCACAATTTTCCTGTGTGCTCTGTCAAGACCGTCAGCAATTCTTAGAATTCCGCTTAAATACAGAACAACTTTCTTTTGTTCCTGGTTCAGTTCACAATAATATGCATGATCCGGTTCAGGACACGATTTTCTGTGATATCTGGCGATGAGGGCAACTATTATCCGTTCATTTTTATTAAAAGGAAGGTTCTCTTCTGATAATATCCAGTCTCTAGATGCCTTGTGGTGAGGTTTTCCTGGAAAACTCCATCCAACATCATGGAGGAGTGAGGCGGCTTTGAGCAGGTTACGTTCCTTTTCATTCAGTTTATGAAGATCTGACAGACAATCAAAGAGCATGAGAGAGATTCTGCAGACCTGCAGGGCATGTTCGGGATCAGGGTCTAATTTTTCAGAAAAATCTGTGATTGCCTGCCAGAGGCCTGGTTTCATCAATCTCCTTCCTTTCGATCTGAAATGAGATCCAGTGGTTTTCCTTCTGAAATTACTTTGGCAAATGACTCAGGAAGATGTCTCTCATATATCGCCTCTATTGCCTTATCAATTTCATATGGAACTCTGATATGTATTATTGAAAACGGATCAACAGTTAACAGAGCATAACATGCACGGGGATCACCATCTTCACTCCTCCCCACACTTCCGCAGTTTATAAACCAGACTCCGTTTACACTTTTTATCGAGGGAAGATGTGAATGACCGGTAATAATCACATCTGCATCAGTCTTGTCTACTATTTCTGAATACCTTGAATCAGGCGTCTCCATAACCAGGTACTCAGTTAATGAATCCGGACTTCCATGGGTAATAAGCAGATTTTTATCCCGTATTCTTAATTTTATCTGCCTGGGGAGATTTTTCAGGTATTCTCTATTTTCCTTGGAAAGATGCCGGTAAGCAAATTGCATGGCTTCCTTTTTCTCGCTGGAACGAATTTTTTTCAATTTCCACTTTTGAGTCAGTACTGAACGGTCATAATTTCCCATAACTGAAAGAACATGAGCATTTCTCAGTCTGGTTACAACCTCATCAGGAAATGCACCATATCCAATACTGTCTCCTGCATTGCACACTGCAGTTGCCCCTTTCTCTTTTGCATCAGTAAGGACTGCTTCTAATGCAGGAAGATTTGCATGAACATCTGAAATAAGTGCAAGAGTCAGAGGTTTATCCGTGCAGTTTCCAGTCTCTGCCTGGAATGAGTAATGTATAGGTTTAGTAATCTTTTCTTCCAGTTGCTCCCAGAATTTATCTTCTTTTAATGAATTCCAGAGTTTTTGAAGATCTGAAAAGAGTTTTTTTCTCTTTTGAATCCTGCTCTCCAATAGTTCATGAAAGCCCGGTTTTAACAGGGAAAAAAATAGATGGTTTCCAAAATATCGGAATGTTCTCTTTTCTTCCCTCGCAGCAATTGTTGGCAGGTTTTCAATCCAGACATCACAATCATGCATATCGCCAAGGATATCCTGGAGTTCTTTGAAGGTTTTTATCTCACTTTTCAATTTGCATTCAAACAGTCCGGAGAATGATTCAAGGGTATATCTCAGTTTTTTTCCTGCTATTCGCATTTCATGATGCCGGTGGACCATTGTTGGATCTGAAAGCGATGGTTCAAAGGAGAACAAAACAGATTTGGCAGCCATGATATGAAGAAAAGCTTCCTGATATGCGACTTGAGTATGAATTCCCACGCCTTCAAGTTCTGCACGGATCTTCTGTTCATGAAGATACATTCTCATGGATTTAGTAATGCGGTCAGATTCAAATCTTTCCACAGTTTTCACGACATCCTGCTGGATGTTACTCCTGCGTTGTTGTAACCGGAGTAAAAGACATTCAAGGCCGGGCCTTATTGGATCAGCAGGTGTAAAAATCAGGCCCGCGTCAACTTTTTTCTCGACAATATCGTCATTTTCAGGTGCTAACAGGTAATAAAAAAGGACACGGTTCATCGGTTCTTTTATATTGTTATCTGGCTCTGTTTGAGATGATAAAATCGCAGGAATAGCACTATTGCAATCCGGTTCAGTAAAAAATAACGTTTGATTATTCCCGGTGTCCTGTATGTGTGATGATATATACGACTGTATAAAATCAATCTGCACATCAAGGTCTCGGGCCTCACCTAATGCACGAGTAATTAACCGGATGTCAGAACTCCATTTTTTAGTTATCGGTTTTGGAAAACACGATGAAAAAATACCCAGACAGGCGCGAAGACGCCTTGTCGCCACTCTTGCCCGGTGTATATATTCAATGTCATCCGAAGAGACTACCCCGGATAATTCCTGGTCTAATTGTGAAAGAAGTGGAAGCATTGTTTCTGCTGCGAAGCGGGCAAAACCAGGTTCTTTAATGGATCTATTATCACAATGCATACAAGACCTCACATTTCTGGGATATTAATTCGTTAAAACCGCTATCCTGTTATTTTTCATTTTTTATATTATAGCAGATATCTGCTGCAGTTTCTCCCTTACTTTTCTCCTTCTTTGTCGTCATAACAGATATTACTGATCGGATAACCATGCCAATTGAGAATAAACAGAGACCAAGAACCAGCCACATAACCATTGAGACATGATCCTGAATCACTGGAATATTTCCAATCAAAAACCCTCCTCCCACAAACCCGGCTGTCCACATGAATCCCCCTAGGATATTATATGCAAGAAACCACCGGTAATTCATGTTACCTACTCCTGCAAGGAAGGGAGCAAAGGTTCTGACAATCGGCACAAAACGAGCTATTACAATAGTAATGCCCCCAAATCTTTCATAAAATGAATGTGTCTTTTCGAGCCATTCTTTGTGAATAATGGCAGCAAGCCTGCCTTCAAACATCCTACATCCCGCATATCTTCCAATCCAGAAATTGGTAGTATCTCCAACAACTGCAGCAAGGAATATAATTGCGATAAGCAGCCAGATATCAAGTACCCCGGTACCGGCAAGTGTACCAGAAACAAACAAAAGTGAATCTCCTGGTAAAAAAGGTGCTATGACAAGACCGGTCTCACAAAAAATTATTAGAAATAAAATTGCATAAATCAGGATCCCCAGTTCTCCCGCCATCTGTTCCAGGTAAGAATCGATATGAAGGATAATATCAAAAAAGGCAAAACTCATTTCATTGTTATGGTCAGTTTTCTAAGAAGTTAGGTCTTCGCATCAGGATAGTAATGACCATGGCAAATCATTTTTGAACTGCTTATTTCCTGATTTTAGATCATTTGAACCAGATCAAATTATTTTCGATTTTTCAGAAGAATCATGATCGGTCATATGGATATCATGGTGCCTGCGCAAAAAATTAAGGATCTTGCCTGATTCATGCCATCTCTGGTCCAGCTGGCTTACCATTTTATCAATTATCTTGACTTGTTTTAATATCAGGTCCGCTTGATCTCCAAGGATCAGTTCTGCATGTCCGGCAATAACCGTAAGAGGATTTCTTATTCCATCATTTAATATTGCCAGTTCGGCCAGGTTTTTCTGGATTTGCGAAAGGGCTTCATTTTTTTGGGATTCAATGAGTTTTAATTCAGAAATATCAGAAAATGTCCAGAGTGTTCGAAATTTCATGCCACTGACACCTTTTAAGATGTTTCCTGTGATTAAAATAGGAATAGATTTCCCAGTCTGGTGGATTACTTCCATTTCTGAAAGACCCACATTTCCCGTGATGTTGAGATACTCAAGGTAATCAAAAAAAACCTTTTTCCAGTTTGATGGAATATATTCAAAAAATGGACGGCTGGACACGTCAATTTTCTTATACCCCATCAGCCTGGTCCATGCCTCGTTCACTTCAATAATATTGCCATGTTCATCAAGAGACTGGTATGGTACTGGGCCCTGCTCAAACAACAATCGAAATCTTTCTTCACTTTCTCTAAGAGCAGTCTCAAATGAATTTTTAATGGTGATATCCCGGTAGCTCCAGACTTTACCCACCAGGACTCCGTCAATCATCTGAGGTTGGGAATAGCGTTCAAATATTTTTCCATCCCGAAGGGTAATAATATCAATTCCTGGTCTGATACTTTCCCGTGGTTGCCAATCATTGTGTTGGAAAAATTGGTCACGATTTGAGATCTGGGGAAGAAGGTAACTTAAAATTTGAGAATAATTACCTTCCTCTATGATATGATAGGGTATATTCCACATCTGGACAAATTTACGGTTCCATGCTGAAACCTTGCCATCTACATTAACAACCAGTATACCGTCAGCTGTAGATTCCAGGGTTGAGCGGAGTAAAGCTGAGGTTTCTTTTACCCTCTTTTCTGCATTGAATTTATGAACCGCCTGTGTAACTTTTGAATAGAGGTCTGCAAATTCCTGTGTCGGTTCTCCTGCTTTCTGAAGATAAAAATCTGCACCATTATTGAGTGCATCAATGACAACATCTTCCCGCCCCCTGCCGGTATAGATGATTATTGGACATTCGAGACCGTTTTGCCTGACAATTTTTAAAAATTCTATACCATTCACATCAGGCATGTAGTAATCCAGAACTATTGCGTCATATGCAGTCTTTTCAACCAGTTCTCCTGCATCATCTGCTGAAGGACAGATATCAACCAGCATGTTTCCAAAACTTTCCAGGTACATCTGGACCAGTTCAAGAATGCCAGGTTCATCATCTACATAGAGCACGCGGTACATAAAAAGTCCTGTTTACTGGTGGATGAAATGATTTACCTCTAAAAGTATCAATTTATGATTAGACAAAGCACTCTTGATTATTATGTATCTGACACGCTCTATTAAAATCCATCCTGATGCATCTCATTTCCTCTCATGGTAAGTTTGATGATATATGTTCTTTATTCTCATGGGGTAATATGCTCATTAATCCATTCTATTGTTTGTGGTGTGGAGTGATACCATGTCGTTAAATATTTCCATAAAATCCGTTTTGCTCGTATTAGGATTATGTTTTTGTATGGTTCTTCTTTGTGGCTGCATAGAAAACCAGAGCAGGGAACCAGCAATGCGTGTAGGGCAGTCTGAAGTTCTGACTATTACTGGTTCTACCACAGTACTCCCGGTAATTGCCCAGGCAGCAGAAATATTCATGGATAAAAATCCGGATATTGAAGTACTTGTTACAGGTGGGGGATCAGGTGTAGGGGTAATGTCAGCTGGTGAAGGAACAGCCATGGTAGGTATGGCATCCCGTGATATCAAAAGAGAAGAGAATGAGAAATATCCTGGATTAGTCGAACACCGTATCGCAATTGATGGTATGGTAATTATTACCCATATTACAAATCCTGTTCCATCGCTGACACTTGCGCAGATTAAAGCGATATACAACGGCACTATCAGGAATTGGAAAGAAGTTGGTGGAAAAGACGGAGTAATTGTTGTAACAGGCCGTGATAGTGCGTCAGGTACCCGGGAATTTTTTCATGTCGAGATCATGAACCGGGAAGATTTTTTGCAGAATCAACTGGAAAAGAATTCAAACGGTGCAGTCTGGCAGAGTGTTCGTCAGACTCCTTCAGCCATCGGGTATGTCAGTCTTGGTTACATTGATGATGATGTGTATGCTGTTCCAATTCTTGTTGAGGGTAAAGAAATTAAACCCTCCATTGAAACAGTCAAAAATGGTTTATATCCGGTGGCAAGGCCTCTTAACCTTATAACAAATGGAGAGCCTGCAGGCATTACATCTGATTTTATCAGTTTTCTCTCAACTCCTGAAATCGAACAGATTATCATTGGAGAAGGGTTTATTCCAATTACCCGGTAAATTTTTTAAAATAGAAAAAATGTCTTTAACTCATCTCAATTCTTTCACCGGTAACCATGTAGGTTGTCATTTCGGCAATATTGCATGCCTGGTCACCACACCGCTCCAGGTACCGGTCAATTATGACATAACGAGCCAGTGCTGAGACATTTTCTTTATTCTGCTCCATTCTTTTAATGATGTCTCTCATTACTTCACAATAGAGTCGGTCAATTTCAGAGTCCCGCTGACGCATGGTTTTTATTTGTGAAACATCACGCCTTGAGAATGCCTCCATTGCATCCTCTATCATTGTCAGGACTTTTCTTGCAACAATTATAAGCTTGTCAGGGTCGGCCAGTTCACAGCACTGTGATAATACCTTTATTGTCTCGCCGATATCATATCCCATCCTTCCAATTCGCTCAAAATTATAGATGATCCGGAGTGATGCAACAATTTCCCTCATATCTCTTGCAACTGGTTGGTAGAGTGCAAGATATTGAAACATTGACTCTTCAGCAGTTATAAATTTTATTTTGAGTTCTTTTTTCCTGATACAGACATCTGCTGCGAGGTCTGCATCAGCCTGTTCAAATGCATTGATACTGTCTTGCAACATGTCGATGGCAAAATTTCCAAGATTGCAGGCTTGATCGTGTATCTGCATCAGTTCAGAACGAATTTTTACACTCATGTTATTATCCAAACCTCCCGGTTATGTAGTTTTCAGTCAACTCTTTTCGAGGGTTTTCAAAAATTTGTCTTGTCTCTCCAAATTCTATCAGGTCTCCAAGATACATAAATGCAGTATAGTCCGAAACCCTTGCTGCCTGAGACATGCTATGGGTAACGATAATCACGCAGTATTCTTTTTTTAGTTCATCTATCAGGTCTTCAATCTTTGACGTGGCAATCGGATCCAAAGCACTGCATGGTTCATCCATCAGGATTATCTCCGGGTTTACTGCCAGTGTTCTGGCAATACAGAGGCGTTGTTGTTGTCCTCCAGAGAGACCCATTGCAGATTCATAGAGCCGGTCTTTAACCTCATTCCATAAAGCCGCTTTCCGGAGACATCCCTCGACTATCCGGTCCAGTTCTTTTCTGTCTTTCAATCCATGTATTCTGGGGCCGTAAGCAATATTCTCATAAATTGTTTTTGGAAAAGGGTTTGGTTTTTGAAAGACCATCCCGATCTTTTTCCTCAGATCCACGGGATCAGCGAAGGTTCCATAGATGTTTTCCCCATGGAATTCAACACAACCTGATATCCTGCATCCATTTACCAGGTCATTCATGCGGTTAAAACACCTGATAAGGGTTGATTTTCCACAACCAGATGGTCCTATGAGGGATGTCACTTTACGGTTTGCAATTGGAAGGTTCACCTGATGGAGAGCATGAACTTCTCCGTACCAGAGATCCAGTTCCGAAACTTTAAGAATTATATCTTTATCCATGTGAGTTACCACCTGGTATCTTTATCATAATGATAACGGATCATGATTGCAACACCATAAATCAAAATTACAAGGATCAGTAACACAACTGCTGTTGCATACTGGTTATTTCTGGCACCGGGAACATTGGTTGCCAGGATAAAAAGATGGTACGGAAGGGCCATAACCGGGTCCAGCACTGAGTCCGGAAGTCGTCTTTGCATGAATACAACTGCAGTAAACATAATCGGTGCTGTTTCTCCGGCAGCCCTTCCAATGGAAAGGATTGTTCCGGTAATAATCCCCGGAATTGATGGAGGAATAACCACCCGGCGGACGGTCTGCCACCTGGTTGCACCTAATGCATAGGATCCTTCCCGCAGGCCGTCAGGTACACTACGGAGTGCCTCTTCTGTTGTCCTTATTACTGTCGGAAGGACCATCAGGCCAAGTGTAATCATTCCAGCCAAAAGAGAGATTCCAAAACCCATGTAAAGAACCAGAAATGTAAAACCAAACAATCCAAAAACGATTGATGGTGTTCCGTTGAGTAGATCAGTAGCGGTTCGGATGATTCGTGTCAGAAAATTTTCCCTGGTGTATTCAACTAGGTAAATCGCTGCACCGATACCAAGAGGTAGGGCTATCAGAATTGAACCGGTGACTAAAAGGAAGGTTCCGACAATGGCTGGGAATATGCCTCCCCCTCTCCCAAGGTTTTTCGGAGATTGGGTAAGAAAGTCCAGGGTAACATATGGAACACCATGCGAAAAAATATCATAGAGAATCAGACACAGGATGATTGTTACAATGCCCATCATACCCGTGATTATACTAAACCACAGTCTCTGAATCTGTTGCCTGACCATAAGAATGTCAATAATCTGTGATATCGCGAAGATTATGGCGACAATGAGTGCCCCCTGCCATATTCCTATACATATAAGGCAGATACAAAGGATTACAACGATTATATATGGGAGATACCTGCTCGTACCTGACAGGATATCAGGCATCATAAATGCCGGAATTAATCCCTTTTTTCCTTCCCCTCCTGTTTGGGAATTTTTAATTCGTTTCATCACCGTCAGAGCAGCAAGATTAATGAGAAGTGTTATCAGGAGCAGTACAACTGCCACACCGAACAGAGCATGATAGTGGAGTGAACCAACTGCTACTTCACCCATCTCTATTCCCAGTGTTCCCGTCAGAGTCCGGACTGGTGAGAGGATATTCCATAAAGGCTCCGGAACAATCGCCGCATTTCCTGTCACCATGATCACGGCCATGGTCTCTCCCACAGCCCGGCCAATTCCAAGGATAACGGCTGCAGTGATACCGGAAAGTGCTGCCGGAATGATAATCCTTGATATTGTCTGCCAGTGGGTTGCTCCTAGTGCAAGTGATCCTTCTTTTAAATAACGTGGAACTGAACTTATTGCATCTTCTGACACACTGATGATGGTTGGAAGTGACATAATACCAAGGAGAATGGAGCCGGCGAGAACCGACTCTCCGGTTGGAATCTGAAGGAGATCCTGAAGGGTTTTTACAAGGATTATCAATCCGAAAAAACCGTAAACCACTGATGGGATGCCTGCCAGGAGTTCAACCGCAGGTTTCAGGACGTTCCTCATCCGTGGGGAAGCAAGTTCCGCAATATAAATTGCACAGGCAATTCCAAACGGAACAGCTAATACCATTGCCCCGATAGTCACCATAAGTGTCCCGGCTATGAGGGGCACAAGGCCATATTTCGGGATAGCACTTGCCGGATCCCATCTCTCTCCGGTTAGGATAGGAATAAAACCAATGTCCAGAAAAGCCGGGAAGGCATCACACAGAAGAAAAAACAGGATAAAAAATATTCCGATGATCGAGGATATGGCACAAATAAACCAAAACATGTGCATAACATGTTCAAATGGCCTTTGTCTCCAGTTCTGTCTTAAAATACTCTCTTTTCCGGATGTCACAATAGTCCGACTCCTCATTCAGGACATATCAGGATTTAAATCAATCAGGGAATATGACGTTTTTAGAAGTATTATCAGAAAATCCTATGGCAGAGGTTAAGTATGATACCTCGGTAAGATACATCAGTTTATGTTCTATAGATTATTGTGAACTATAGATAATATTGTGAACTATAGAGATATATGGTGAACCATTGCCAGAGTAGAAATTGATACTGGTTTTTTTCATGACATCAATCTTTTTTGTTAAAAATTTTATATTTATGTATCGTTAATAGAAGAAAAATTGCCCTTATAGGGATTATCTCTCTCATTTTTTTAGATATCATGAAATATAGTTTCCTCCAATAGTGTAAGAATATGATGACGAGGGAAGAGATCAGGGAGATTACTATACTTCCAGGAAAAAACAGGCAGGGAAAAGAAGAATTTTTTGATGAAATCACGATAAGGCCAGGGGATACTCTTTCAATAGTAGGACCTACTGGATCCGGAAAAAGTGCATTTATCAATGACATTGAAATATTTGCTAATCGGGATACCATTACCGGCCGTACAATACTGGTTAATGGTTCACTTCCCCCCGAAGCATTTGTCCGCGATCCTGCTGCAAAACCTGTCGCTCTAATTACTCAGAATACCCGGTGCCTGTGTGATCTCTCGGTTTCTGATTTCCTTCGAATGCATCTTTCTTCCCGGGGATGTATGAATGAATCCTGTATTCAGGATACGATCCTTCTTGCCAACCAGTTTACCGGTGAACCAATAACAGGAACTGTCCGGATGACCAGCCTATCTGGTGGTCAGACCAGGTCCCTGATGGTCGCAGATGCCATTTTGATCTCCAATACTCCAATCATCCTTCTAGATGAAGTAGAAAATGCCGGTATCTTCAAAGAGAAGGTTATCCAGGTCCTCCGTCAGCATCACAAGGCATTGCTCTTCGTAACTCATGATCCACTTGTTTCTCTTCTTTCTGACAGGAGGATTGTCATGCAGGACGGAGCAGTATCACGTGTCATTGTACCGGATGGGGCAGAAGAAAAGGCAATACGGCAGATGATATCTGTAGAGACCATGATTGGTCAATTAAGAGAGATGATCCGTGCCGGTGAAATGATTACCGCCCCTCTCCCGGTATCCCTGTAATGAAACTCATCATTATCGCAGGCCCTCCTTCTGCAGGAAAAACGGCAGTTGTCAGGCAGATTATTCGTTCCCTTTCACAAATCAGGGCTGCTTTCCTGAAAATAGATGTGGTGTGTGCAACAGAAGACGAAGAGATCAGGGAGGAATTTTGTATCCCCTCCCGAAAAATTTATTCTGGTGACCTCTGTCCAGACCATGCAGGGATCATGATCCTTGACGATGCAATCACCTGGGCAATAAAAGAAGGATCTGACATGCTGGTTGTCGAGAGTGCCGGGTTATGCCTCCGCTGCACTCCATACACGACTCAATCGCTTGGAATCGTGGTTTTATCAGCGATATCCGGCATTCAGTCACCAGCAAAGATGGCACCCATGATTGCTCTTGCTGATATTGCTGTGGTTACCAGGATTGACTTAGTTTCACAGGCTGAAAAGGAGGTTTTCCGGGAGAAAATTCGGGGTATCAGAAGCGATATTGATATTGTTGAGACTAATGCGGTCCAGGGCACCGGGATGCGGTATCTAACACGATCCATTGAGACTGCCTGTGAGATAACTGATCCATCCTCAATCATGCTTCGTGGGATTCCTCCTCTTGGTGTATGTACGGTCTGTATTGGAAAGAAGAATATCGGGTGGAAAAACCATTCTGGTGTTCTTCGCCAGCTGGACGGTGATGAACTTATGTTCAGGGGAGACTGATGGAACAGGGCTGGATACCTCCGGGAAGAAACTGTGGAGCGTGTGGGTATGGTACCTGTGAAGAATTTCTTGATGTTGTCCGACTAGGTTACCGGAAGAAAGAAGAATGTCCCTTTTTTTCCACGTCTATCACAATGAAATATTGCACTGAATGTACCGATTCCAGACCTGATGCAATTGATATTTTAGGAAATTCCTTTGATTTTATCCTTTTCCCCCTGCCTGGAGAATGCTCTGCACGAAAAATAATACTCCCTTTCCGACCAGATATTGTTGAACGGTGGGACATTAAGCCGGGTGATATCCTGACTGGAAGACCAATGGGTGCTGGTTGCCCGGTTCAGCATGTCCTTACCGTACTCTCTGCAAGTTATGTATCCGGAGTTATCATAACCCATGTAGTGGGTCCCGTTTTTTCAAGGGGAAAAGAGGTCAAAGACCTGGAAGCATATCACGTCATCGGGTTTGAGGGTCTTGCAGAAATTGTACGTGATGAACCAGTTATCGGAAAAAGAATGAAGTTTCTTCCGGCATATTGTATGATGAACCTTGGACATACCGGGGTTGTTAACCAGATAATATCGCGGAAAGAAAAGCTACAGGTCAGAGTAGAGGATATCAGGATTTTATGAGATCTATCAACGAGATTCGTAACCGGTTGAAATCCAAAAATGCGGTTATTGTCACGGCATCTGAACTAAAAAACAGAGTTGTCAGGGGGGATGATATTTCTGATGTTGATGTTGTGACCTGTGGTACCTGTGGTATCATGTCCGGAACCTATGCTGTTCTTTCGGTTCCGGTTGCTTCACCCGGAACGTTTGCCCGTGCTGATTCTGTAACCATTCAGGGAGTCCCGGGAATCCCCGGCCCCTGTCCGAATGAGCGGTTAGGCCTTGTGGATTTCATGGTATTCGGGACGGCTTATGCACATAATCGGTACGGTGGAGGCCATCTCTTCAGGGATCTCATCAGCAGAAAACCAGTTGATGTGGAAGTTACTGCTGGAGGAAAAGTGTATTCTGCTGAAATTTTTCTGGATGATCTTCCACTGGCCAGGCTTTTTACAACCAGAAGCGCTTTTAAAAACTATACCGCGATAACAAACGAGGGAAGTGAACCAGTTCAAACAATTTTTTCTGTCCTGCCTCTGGAGGGATCAGGTAAACAGGCCACCGTTTCCGGATGTGGTGAGATAAATCCGCTTGAAAATGATCCCTGCATGCGTTTTCTCTCCCCTGGAGCCCCCGTGGTAATGAACGGGAGTGTTGGAAGGGTAATCGGGACAGGTACCAGAAGTTCGCCTGAAAAACCAAATCTTTCTGTGCATGCTGATATGAAAGAGATGGATCCGCAATATTGTGGCGGTTTTGTAACGTCAGCAGGTCCTGAGTGTATCACCAGTATAGGTACGGCCATTCCACTAGTTGATGACATGACTATCCGCAATCTGTGTATCCGCGATGCTGATATTCACATGCCTGTCGTCGATATCGCCACCCGTCAACCATTTGGTATGGCAAGATACAATGAGGTATGGACAAATACTGCTTCCCGGATAACATTTCATCCTGAAAGATGCCTGAATTGTTCTCCCTGCAATGCCATAAAATCCTGTCCGGTTCAGGCCATTAAGGATGACCGGACAATAAGCCATCATAGCTGCTTTGTCTGCGGAACCTGTGTTCAGGTCTGTAAAGGATTAGCATATAAAGGACATTTTGGTTCACTTGATGTCCGGGGTATAAAAATTCCTATAGTTCTCCGACAGTCTGACAGGAGAAGAGCAGAGATTTTATGCAAAAAGGTCAAAAAATTGCTCATTGACGGGGAGTTTTCGATATGACTCATCTGCTCAGATGCCTTGCATGCGGGCAGATATTCCCTGACACCTATCTGCTTTCCTGCCCGAATGGGTGCAATAGTCTTCTTCGGGCAGAATATTCTGCAAAGCATATTACAATCCATCCTATTCCGGGTATTTTTAAATATAAGGACTGGCTACCGGTTCACGATACCCTGACAACGAAAGCAGAACCTGTCTGTTATAAAAGTTCTCATCTGGCAAGAGTTATGGGTCTCTCCAGGCTCTGGATAGTTTTTTCTGGTTACTGGCCTGAGAAAAGTGCATTAGTTCTAAGTGGTTCATTCAAGGAGTTTGAAGCATTCCCTACGGTGCAGAGAATGAAGGAATGTGTTTCTGGCGTCATCCAGGTAGCATCAGCAGGAAATACCGGACGAGCGTTTGCTGAGGTTTCTGCCCAGACCGGCCAGCCGGTAATCATTGTTATTCCACAGTCAGCACATGACCGGATATGGACAACCAGACCAGCCCCGCATGTTCTCCTCATCACGATCTCCGGCGATTACACCGACGCAATAAATCTTGGTAATAAAATCTGCTCCATCCCCGGTATCTGTCCGGAAGGTGGTGCAAAAAATGTGGCCCGAAGAGACGGAATGGGCACGGTGATGCTGGCCGGAACCGTGAACATTGGTCATCTTCCTGACTTGTACGTCCAGGCGGTTGGGAGTGGGACCGGTGGTATTGCAGCATATGAAGCCTCACTCCGGTTAATTGAAGATGGACGGTTTGGTACAAAAATGCCCCGGCTGCTCTTATTCCAGAACGAACCGTTCATTCCCTTGGTCAGGGCCTGGCAGGAGAAGAGACAGGATGTCAGGGATGAGGATATGCCAGATGCCAAGAGGGCAATTGCACAGGTTTTTTCTGATGTTCTTACCAATCGGACTCCTCCGTACGGGATTGCAGGTGGATTATTTGATGCCCTTGTTGCTACGGATGGAATTATGGGCGGGGTAACTACATCTGAAGCAGAGGAGGCAGGAAAAATCTTTTTATCACAGGAAGGAATAGATCTGGATCCTGCTGCTGCGGTTTGTGTTGCCGGATTGTTAAAATCTGTCCAATCTGGCATTATTAATCCGGATGAAACGGTTTTACTTAATATTACTGGTGGTGGATATGAATCCGGAAAACGAGACCTTTCACGGTATGAGAAAGAGCCTGATATTATCGCCACAAAAGATACCCCGTTTGAGATAATATCTCTCAAAATCAAGGAATGGATTATATTATATGTATGAGGATATAGTATCTGATATTCTCGTAAAAGAAGGAATAGAATATATTATCTCCCTTCCCTGTGACCGGACAAAGATACTCTGTGAAATCCTCGAAAAACAATTCCATTATATTACGATATCACGCGAAGAAGATGGTATTGGAATTTTATCCGGACTGTCTCTAACAGGTAAACGCGGAATCCTGCAGATGCAGAGTTCCGGTCTTGGAAATTCGCTCAATGCCCTGATGACTCTCCCTTTCCTTTATTCCCTGCCGCTTCCTGTCCTGGCAAGCTGGAGAGGGTATTACCAGGAAAAAATTGCTGCACAAATACCTTTCAATGAAAAAATCCCTGATCTTCTTTCTTTGTATGGCATTCCCTGCACCATTATCAGGGAACCTGCAGAATTTAACCTTATTTCTTCAGTTATTCGTGATGCCTGGAAAAAAAACAGGCCTCATGTTGCCCTCATCTCACCAGCTGTCTGGGAAGGTGAAGAAGAAAATCGCTCCTGTCAAGAATTTCCTGTTCGGGAACGACTTGTTACCCTTTCATACAGGGGAGTATTTAAAAAACCGGTAATGCAGCGGGGTGATGCTATATCAGTTCTGGCATCGATGATGACCGATGAACTTGTTGTTTCAAATATCGGTGTTCCATCAAAAGAACTCTACCATGTCCGCGACGACCCTTCCCATTTTTACATGCTTGGTTCCTACACACAGGCCAGTCCTCTCGGACTTGGAATTGCCTGTGGTACCAACCGGAAGGTAGTTGTTCTTGATGGTGACGGAAGTCTTCTCGGAACTGCGGTTTTGCCGGTTATCGGGGCAGAATCTCCTGAAAACCTGGTAATCGTCTGCCTTGACAACGGCGTTTATGGAAGCACTGGAAACCAGTGCTCACCTGCATATAAGACCGTTGATCTGGAACTCTTAGCTAAGGCCAGTGGCATTTCACAAACCTTTAAAGTTCACACTTCTGATGAGCTCTCTCTTGCATATCCTCAAGCTCTGGTCAAAGGTCCATCGTTCATCCATGTGGTGATAATACCTGGAAACCGGAATGTCTCCAACATTCCCTTAACTCCGTATGAGATAAAAAAACGATTTGTAACTGAAATTAATCCGGATTTCTGACCGGATGAAAAACTGGTTATGTTTTAAATTTTCCAGTTTCAGAATTCAATCTGACAGCTACCTCATGTACCTGGTTAATCTGTGCAGATATCTGGTCAATGCCTGCCGCTGCTTCTTCACTTGCAGCAGCAGAAGCAACCGCATCTTTGGCAGTTCCTGATACCAGGGTGTTTACTTCGTTTATGGATGCAGTAATCTCTTCCACTGCTGCTGCCTGTTGCTCTGCGGCTCTGGCAACATTATCCATCTGAAGACTGACGGTATTTACTGAATCTATGATACTATTGAATACCACGAGGGTTTCCTTCAGGGCCTTTCCTCCCTCGCGAACAACCAGGACACTATTGTCCATCGTTTCCGAGGCCTGTTCTGTCTTTTTTGTCAGTCCTTCAATCATATCTGAAATATTTTCAGCAGACTGCCTGGATTCAAGTGCCAGGGATTTCACTTCACTTGCAACAACGGCAAATCCCCTTCCTGCTTCTCCTGCCCGTGCAGCTTCAATTGCTGCATTGAGTGCCAAAAGGTTTGTCTGTGATGCAATATCTGATATAACCTGGGATATCTTGCTGATTTTTCCCATTTCTTCCATTATTTCATGTACAAGAGCAGTAACGGTATCAGTAGAAATGGTGATTTCATTCATCCCCCGTTCTGCTTCCTGTGCAAGTGAAGATCCTTTCTTGGAGAGTTCATTTGTTTCTGATGATATCTGGTTTACTTCCCCGGCTCTTGTTGAAACGTCAGATACATTGACTGCAAGATCTTCCATGGCCCGGAGGATCTGTGATAGTCCATCTCCTCCCTGTTCTGCTTTCATACTCACATTCTGTGCGATTTCAGCAAGAAGTGCAGAACCTGATGAGACATCGGTAATACTGGAAGAAGCCTGCTCTGCAGCATGGTTAAGAACCTCTATTTGTTTGGCTATGATGACAATCGCTTCTGAAACATGGTGACCAACATCATCAAGGGCTTTCTGGAAATCCTGCCAGTCTCCAGAATAAACAAGTGCCGTATCCATCCTTTTCGTGAAGTTATACCCTGCATATTCATTTGACACATCCATTGCTTCCCGTACCGGGATTACCACGGTGTCCAGTGTTTTATTAATTCCTTCGATAATTTTCCTGTAATCACCCTGGTGTTTTGAAGGATCAGCACGGGTCATCAGTTTTCCTTCTGTTCCCGCAGTTACCAGCATGTTTACATCCGAAATGACACTCTTTATGTTATCCCGCATGAGGATCAGAGGCTCATATATCTGGTCATTTTCTGATGCTTTCTGAAAATCAGCGGTCATGTCACCTTCAGAGATACGGGTTACATACCTAATGAGTTCACTAAGCCAGTCATACACCGCATTAATTCCATCTTTTATTTTTGCATGGTCACCAATGCATTCGATCTCAACCCGTTCACGAAGGTCACCTTTGCTAATTTTTTGAAGTATTCTGTTCCCTGCCCGTATCGGAGTGAGAATTGCATTGAGCATCTCATTGATACCCTGGATGGTTTCTGCATATTCTCCCGGAAACAGTTCCGGTTTTCCCCGGGCAGCAAGATCCCCACGTCTTGCTGCTTCAACCATCCTGGATATCTCTTCATGAACCCCTTTTGTAACCTCTGATACGCTGTTGACTGCATTGCGGATTTTTTCATGTTCGCCTGAGAATTCCTGGTCAATCCTGGCGCTCATATCACCTTTTGAAATTTTTTGGATGATTTTATTCATATCCCTGAACGGGTGGAGGGTACCATCAAGCATGGTATTGATGCCGACCATGAGTTTATACATATCCCCTGAATATTCATCCGCTGACAACCGGGAGCGCAGGTTGCCTTTTTTCATCTCATCAGCAAGAGCCATGACGTCTTTTATTGCATGGTATTCAGCGGTATTATCCACAATAGAAATGAGAAGACTGTTATAATCACGATCTGACTGCGTGATTGTGATCCTGGCGGAGAGTTCTTCCCCGTCAAACCTTTTAAACAGCCATTCAAATCGGGTATTCTTTCCTTTTTGAACAGATTGCAGAATAGTATGCAACCCCTCACTACTTGAGGAACCATCCGGTTGTATAGAGGGTGAGATATTGTCAAGCTGCTTATTCAGAAATTCCTGACAACTGTGCGCTTTGAATAAATTCACCGATGCAGCATTTCCAAAAAGAATCCTGTTGTCTTTGAGTACGAAAAGCGGTATGGGAATATCATCCAGTATTTTCCCGTACTCATCATTCATACAGCTGCCCGGGTCTGGTTTATCCTGATATGTCTCGTTCATATATCTTGTATCGCTCCCTGAAATGATTTTAATGCTTGTTTTAAAGGTTTTGAAATTTCACCGTGAAACGTTTATATCTCAAAGCCAGTGGTTCACAACACTCAATAGTTAAGGCAGCCACTCGCAATTTATTCCAGATGGTGCTGCATAAAACTATACTACGATAGAATGGATAGTAAAGAAGAAAAAGGTAATGGAAAATTCATTATTTTAAGGAATCAACCAGACGCTTATTAATGACGTCCCATTTGACGATGTTCCAAAAGTTTTCGATGAATTTTCCCCGATCGTTCTGGTAATCAAGGTAATATGCATGTTCCCAGACATCCAGAACCATAAGGATCCGAAATCCTGGATAGACATTAACGTTGTGTTTTTCTACCTGCATGATCAGGAGCCGTGAAGTTCCAAGACAGACTGACAAGACTGCCCAACCAGAACCTTCCACTGAAGATGCAGCCTGGTTAAACTCCTTTTTAAACCGGTCAGTTGATCCAAAGTCTCTTGTTATCCATTCTGCAAGGGTTCCGGATGGAGTCCCTCCCCCTCCCTTTCCTGCAGGAGCCAGGTTTTCCCAGAACAGGGTATGTAACCGGTGACCTCCAATATGAAACGAGAGTTCCTTAAGGACTGCTTTCTGGTCAAGGTCTGAACCTTCACTCCGTGATTTCTCTAATTTTTCAAAGATAGCATTTGCACCGTTTACATATGCCTGGTGATGTTTCTGATGGTGAAGGGTGAGTTGTTGTTCGGAGATATGGGGTGCCAGGTCACCATACCCGAATGAAAGTGCTGGCAGGTTATACTTTTTTGAGTCATCCATGTCTGATTCCTCCTGTGAGGTGTACTCATGTTCAGTACTTAATGTCATCGGTTCCAAAAGTCTCATACAAACATATAGCACCAATGATCATGGACAAACTGTTCTGATATGGACATTATGGTTTTCTCTGTTCCCCATGAACAAGTTACAGACAGCTTGTTTGCAAATTTCATACGCTCCTGTCAGAGCAGGAAAAAAACAGATGAATATGGGAAGATATTTTTTCAATATTCCCACAATTGATTTTAACCTATGGAGAGGATTCCATACGTCATCTTTACCAGACTGCAACGATTCTGGTTTTACTAATCCATTATTTTTTTGCCGATACAACTTCACTTTCCGAACCTGCATACCCATACAGCCCCTTAAAAACCACTTTCAGGTCTTCCGGGGGGGATGCTGCTGGGCGGTAAAATGAAAACGAACCATCAAGTTCTGTTCTTGTAACTTTCAGATACTGAAACTTTCCAGGGGTTGCACCAGCTGCAGTGGATTCAAGGATTACCCATTTATTCCCAAGGGGATCTCCCTCACTGGTATAAAGGGTCCCGGTGATAAAAAATTCCTGATCCACCGTTGGTGTAGCAGGATCCAACGCGATTGAAATCTCCGTAGAGGTTCTTTCTTGATCCGCTGAACAGATACAAGAACAGGCTATGATGCCTGTCATGAAAATAATCAGAAAGAACATCCAGGTTCTTCTTGTTTTCTGACCTCGATAGACTGCCATACACATTCTATTATCGTATGACCTCATCAGGTTGTCTGTGAAATAACCTCTCGTTCTGGTGTATCAATCAATATGTAATCCGGGTGTGTGGTTCAAATGACAATCTTTAGATGCGTTTCTGGTGCAAATGTTATGGGGGTCTGCACCGGTTGACAGAAAATCTCATGATGGCCAGGCAGACTGATAACATGGAACACATGGATGAAAAAAGCAGAAATAATATATTTCTCATCGATGACACCGCAAATCCCGCTCCACTGGGATTATGTGCATTTGGAATGACGACCATACTTCTGAGTCTTCACAATGCCGGGTTTACTGAAGCAGGAAGCCCGGTTTTTGCAATGGCCATGTTTTACGGAGGAATCGCCCAGGTCATTGCCGGAATTCTTGAATGGAAAAAGAACAATACCTTTGGAATGGTGACATTCGGAAGTTTTGGATTTTTCTGGATCTCATTTGCCTTTATTGGATTCCTGCCAAAACTCGGACTGTCTGATCCACCAACGAATCTTGAACTTGCAGCATTCTTAAGTGTTTGGGGACTATTTGCTCTGGGACTCTTTATCTGTACCTTTAAAATGCACAAAGTGCTTCAGTTTACACTACTTATGGTAGTTCTTCTGGTAGTTTTCCTGGTTATTGGTGAATTGACTGAATTAACCCTCTTTACAAATCTTGGAGGGGTTGCAGGAGTTATTGCAGGTCTTCTTGCATTATATATCGGAATGGGTCAGGTTATCAATGAAATATTTGGAAGAAAGATATTTCCAGTCTAATCAGAACCCTTCCCTTTTTTAAAAAATGTATGTAAAGTGAATTTGGAATCTAATATTCAGATAAATGAATAATCTGTTTTCCGTTGCACTAATTTTCTTCCAAGATCTGTGACAAGGTAATTCATCTCCTGGGGGTCAAGATATTCACCTGCTTTTGCACCAGCAGACTGTGAAATACTCTCTTCGTACAGGGTGCCTCCGATGTCATTCGCACCAGACATGAGACCGATTTGCACCATTTTAACTCCCAGTTTTACCCAGGAGACCTGGATATTTTTAAAATTATCGAGAAACAGGCGTGATATTGCGATCATAAGCATGTCCTCCCTGCCTGTTGCTCCCGGTCTTGCCTGGCCCCGTTTATAGATTGGTGTGCCGGAGTGAATAAATGACAATGGAACAAATTCAGTAAAACCATGTGTTTCATCCTGTATTTCCCGAAGAATTGAGAGATGGGTGACCTGGTCTTCAATGGATTCACAATGTCCGTACATGATAGTAGCGGTAGATTTTAAACCGATTTCATGAGATTCCCTAATAATTTTTATCCATTCACTGGTAGAAATCTTATCCGGACAGATGGTGTTCCTTACACTGTCCACGAGTATTTCTGCAGCTGTACCACATAAGGTTCCGACGCCTGCTTCCTTGAATGCTTCAAGTACTTCTCTTGTTGAGCAGGCGGATTTTCTGGCTGCATATGCAACCTCCATAGGGTTTGATGCATGGATATGAACACCTGGTGCATGTTTCCTGATGGTGTTATATACCGATGTATATGAATCAAGATTGTAAGCAGGATGAAGTCCACTTACCGTACAAATCTCAGTAACACCACGGTTCTTTGCTTCCCGAGCTTTTTCTGCAATATCTTTTGAATCAAGTTCATAGGCTCTTGGATCATCTGGATTAACTGAGAAACCACAGAATCCGCATTTGTTTACACAAATATTCGAACAATTAATATTCTGATTCTTAACCCAGGTGACCAGATCTCCATTTTTTTGTTCCCTGATTGCATCTGCATATGAGGAAATCAGGAAAGCAGCACGATCGCGTGTTTTAAAGAGTTTAATTGTTTCAGGAATTGTTAATCGGTGACCATTAGAAATATCATCAAGAAGGGTAATCAGGTCTTTATATCCGGACAGAGTGGTTACCATGATAATCTATTGTGGTGCTAAAATATGAATATTGACATTGATGCTGGTGCATTTATCTGGAGTCCGGAACAGACGCCTTACAATCTCTATAATTACACATACTTTCTTCTGCTATTACTACTAATGTATAAAATTATTATTTCGGAGTGGGTCCGATTAGTCTTATGGAAGAAGATATTGGCGAGGATATAGTCGTATCAGATGCTGTAAACCCGGAAGACGAGGTTATTCGTGTTCGTCTGCCAAAAAAAAGCAATAATGAACAGTTTGCAATTGCTGAACTTATGATGGGAGCTAATCATATCCGTGTTCGCTGTTCAGATGGTGTTACTCGTCTTGGCAGAATTAAGGGAAAAATGAAAAAAAGGGCATGGATTCGAGAGGGTGATATCATTATCATTGTACCCTGGAGTTTTCAGGATGACAAATGTGACATCACGTACCGGTATACCCCACCTCAAAGGGACTGGTTACGCAGAAATAATTATCTGTAATTATTGCTGTTTCCCGTACCTGCATGCCTTGTGCAGGTAACATTACATGTTCTTTTGTTTTACCTCAAGGAATCAATTCTTATTTCTAATGAAAAAACCAGATTTTTTTTATGATGAAGAAGCCGTCAGTCTGACAACCGGAGAATCAAATCAGAAAGGAGTTAGAGAGAATAAATACCGGATTGGATATGGTATTAAATAACCTTTTTCTCCTGTCATGAATAATTCCATCCAATGATATCAGTGCTTTTCGTCGATGACGAACCGGTTCTTGTTGATGTAGGTCGTCTTTTCCTGCAACGATCCGGAGATTTTTCAGTAACTGGTTGTTTTTCAGCAGAAGAAGCGGTTAATCTCCTTCAGAAACATTCATATGATGTAATCATCTCTGATTACCAGATGCCTGGCATGAATGGTATCGATCTATTAAAGATTGTAAGAAATGAGTACGGAGATATCCCATTTATTCTTTTCACCGGTCGTGGGAGAGAGGATGTTGCCGGGGAAGCAGTGAATATGGGAGTGAATTTTTATGTTCAGAAAGGTGGAGATCCTAAGTTACAATTTGCCGATATTGGTCATAAGATCGAAACTGCAGTAGAACGGCGACGGGCACTCCTTGCAATAAGAGAATCTGAGCAAAGGTTTTATGATATCATAAATTTTCTTCCGGATGCTACCTTTGCGATTAATATGGAGGGAGATATTATCGCCTGGAATCGTGAGATTGAGAGAATAACCGGAACAAAAGCCGAAAAAATGATAGGAAGGAGAGGATATACTCATTCAGTTCCTTTTTATGGTAAAAGACGACCGATGATTATCGATCTCCTTCTTCACCCAGACCCTGATTTTGAACGGCAATACCCATCCATTCAACGTGAAGATTCTACTATTACTGCTGAAGGTGTTCTCCATCTATCAGACAAAGATCATGTGTTTCTTGCAAGAGCCTCTTTTTTATTTGAAAAAGCCGGAAAACCTGCAGGAGCAATTGAGAGTCTGCGGGATATCACCCGTCAGAAAGCTTCGGAAGAAAAACTTAGGAGAATTATCACGCACCTCCCGGTTGGTGTACATATTTTCAGAACCGATGATCAGGGACAGCTGATTTGTTATAAGGGAAATCCGGCATCAAAAAATATTTTTGGATCCGACAGGGAATGTGAAGCGGGAATTCCTATTGAATATTTGTTTTCCGGAACAGATAAAGAAAGGATATGCTCGGTATGCCATAATATTGCACGTGAAGGAGGAACAAAGTGTTTTTCAGAAGTTCAGATAATATCTGGTAATACTACTAAAACCTATGATCTTACTGTTTTCCAAACCGGGCCAGGGGAGGTTGCAATACTCTTTAATCCTGGTGAGAGACAGTGAAAAAGACAAATCAATAATATTAACCTTCACCCGACACTCGGCGGGTAAATTTTCAGGAATAATATTTTAAAACCTCCGGCCCGAGCAATTGTGCAATTCCACGAATTTCATCATTGATATTCATCAACTTAGTCACTCTGGTTTTATCGACAACCAG
>JAAYCY010000050.1 GCA_012729535.1 Methanomicrobiales archaeon
AAATAAAAGTTTGGCAACACAAACGAAATACTAATCAAAAATCAGTGAATTGGCAATTCAAAACTGATGATGCAAGGATAAAATTACATCATCTTTATCCACAATTTTAAGTGACGAGGGGCACTAGATTCACATTAGTTTTACAACCTGCAGATGGCAGGGATCCCAACCTGACCTGGGTTTTATTGATAAGTTCCCTGTTGGCAGGGCCGATACAGGTTGCAACCAAGCGATCATCAGCCCCAATTACGTAAATAAACTGGCTGGAGAAGGGATTAACGGTAACCACCCTGGTAACATCTGCAGGTATAATAACCTCCTGACCGGTAATATCGGTAATCGTGATTTCTTGAGCGCCTGCACATCCGATTAGCTAAAAAATTCCTGCCCAAAGGATTAAACATAGATGAATAAGGGACAATCTCATACAAACATCATTAACAGATTGAGTGATCTGAATATGTTATGTTGATTTAACCTTAATAAATCACCAAAATTTTATCGATAAGTTCAAAAAAATATTAACTCAGTTAATTAATCTATAAAAAGATCCCCAATTTCATTGAATTCCTGCTTGGATTTCATATTCCTGCGTAATTTAATTTTCAAATAATTTTTTATGTCTCTATAAAAGGTTATAATAATGGAATTTGAAGGTTGATTTTCCGGAATAAGCATGAGAAGAGCGGATAGATAATCCTCGACATAGTGTGCATTTTTTTCCGGATATGTAACCCAGATTACATCGCTATCAAGAATGCCACTTATCTGAATATCATCGGGTTTTTCGATAAGGTACACTGGTGTCATGTATTGGTATCCAGTAATAATATGGGTACCCTGTGAAAGGATGTTTAAATTTTCCAGTGTTATTTTCCCTGATAACTGGTAATCGGTTCGAAAATATTCTATCCTGATTAACTGGGTCCGGAGGGTTTTATGGATTATCACATGAGATCATAGATACGTTGTTCCCGTGGGTAAAGAATTTATTTCTTCATACTTCAGATAGCGTTGTTTCAAACAGACGGGAAAAAAAGATCCTGAATAATCAGGAATTATGGGTAATTACTAATTAACAGGTTTTTGATGCCTCTATTGCAGCCTTGAGAGCATCCTCAGGCACACTAAGTGTTACTGCAGCCTATGCATAATCAGTGCAGTCCTGAGGTGGCTGACCCTGTGGAGCCGGATCTGCTGCATAAACTCCACTGACGAGGAGAGCAAACAGACTAATGATTCCCAATATTCTGATGATTGATTTCATGTATCAATTCCCTAATGATAGTGTTCTTCAGAGAACAACTGATGTTGAGCGAAAGGCTATTTAAAAAAAATCCCGATGGTTGGAACAGACAACCATATGGTTCGATACTAACGGGCAGAAGCTTTGATGAACGAACGTGTGGGATGAATCTCATTAAATGGAACTCGATAAAAGCGCTGATAAAACCGATCTGCTTCAGCTGTGATATCCCATGGGCATTTGTCCGGATGAAAGGTTTTTGCAAGGAGCATAAGACCCAGTATCCACCTTGGACTGCCAAAATCCCACGATGCAGGCATCTCTAGTACACTATTCTTTTCGATAGCTGGAACAATCAGATCATTTTTGACACAATAAGCAACACAAGCCTCTTTTGGAAGAGAAAATAGTCCTGAAATACAGATCCAGTCTGGATTTAGTAGTTTAAATTCTTCCCGGGTGATATTTATTCCTGGTTTTCCAGTTCGCTTAATCATCCGGTTTACCGGGTTTCCTCCGGCAGTTTCCACAAGATGGTTTTCAAATCTTCCTCCGTTCAGGGAAAATACCGGGTATCCCATGGTATACAGGACACGAGGCTTTTCTGCTCCGGAAACAGCAGTGGTAACCCGGTCAGTCATCTCTTTGAGAACTAAGATTAACTCTTCACCTTTCTCTCTTCGATCAACCAGGCCGGCAACCTCAGTAATTATGTCATAATATGAAGATATTTTCTGGATACGCTCATGTATTGAGTTGATTCCTCCTTCAGCTAGAAAAGAACGCCAAAGTCCTGGAGCACAGGTTGGATCATCCACACCCAGACAGGATACGACTCCCTGGATAAATTCAAGAGCACGGGTAGGTCTGTATCCACCATCCATGCCCTCTTCTTCATACCGCTCGTGAGATATCTGTCCGGTTAATGGAAGCTGGTACCCACATCGACAACTTCCATTTTCATTGAATGATACCGGTCTGCATCCCATAGGGCCGAACATTTCCCTCCTCGCCAATATTTCCCGACAATCCGGACAGATGGTATCAAGGCAGGAGGTTCCGGGAGAATTAAACAGGTACACATGAGGTGCAAATTCGCGTATCCTGTTACAAAGCTCTTCGGAATCAGGAATGGGTGGTTCATATTCCTGTCCAAGATCTCCAAATGCCATACATCGCATTATCTGAATCGGAATGTCATCAGATATTGAGACAATCTCCCGTGCCTCCCGGAGCAGGTCTTCAGCAAGGCCGGTTGCATGCATGAGGGCAACTTCAACGTGAACACCGCTTGAAAAGAGTTTTTTTATGTTATCAATAACGATATTTCGGTTAATAATTCCACATTGTTTGAGGTTATCCGGATTAATTCCCTTAAGCCCGATATTTATCATATCAAGAACCGGAAGCAGAAGTTGCAGGGTATAGTCGGAAAAGTACCCGTTTGATGAACAAGCAACAAACATTCCTCTCTCTTTTGCAAGGGTTGCCACCCTGAGAAAAGATGGAAGAGAGACGGTAGGTTCATTCAGGCAGAAGATAATCCCCTGGCATGCATCCTTTTCAGCCTGTTCAATAATTTTTTCTGCACTACAATGGCGAAGACCGGTTCCAATGGTCTCCGGAGTCCGGACAAGGACCTCAGAAACACAACCAGGACAGTTCAGGTTGCATCCTACTGTGCTGATCTGAAGGGCTTTTGCCTTTGGCCAGCCATGGACAAATGGGATGGTTTCAATTGAGACTGGGGTTACAATAAGCCACTGGTCCGGGAACCTCTCAACAATTTCATGATTGGTTGAGGTATACATGACACATCTGCCGATCCCACCTTCGGGGATCTGGCAATGGTGCGGACAATATGGACACTGAGTCATGTACGCTCCATCATAAGCCAGAACCCTGATTCATCATTGATAATCGAATATTTTTGAATACCCGCCTCCTTAAGGGCTGAGGAAACCACTTCAGGAGAACGGGATTTTATCCGGTCTTTCATAGCGTTTTCAAAATCAGGTTCCTTTTCTTTCATCTTTGAGACGATCTGTTTTTTGAGGGCACTATTCCCAAACCCTCCCCCGATGTATGTAGTTCCACCAGGCTTTAACACCCGGTATATCTCTTTTAAGCTACATGGCAGGTCTTCCCAGAAGAACCAGGAACCCCTGCTGATAACCAGGTCAAAAGTTTCATCATCAAATGGGATGTCACAAACATCTCCCTGTGTGGGTATGACCCTTCCTGAAAGTCCTTTTTCTTTGATCTTTTCAATACATGTCTGAATCATATCCTGTGAAATGTCTAGTCCATGCACGGTGCATTCGGATTCGGTTGCGAGAGCGATACCAAGATGTCCCGGACCGCAGCCGACATCAAGGGCTTTTCCTTTACGAATCCCGGTTTTTTTAACAATCTGGTTGGCAATTATCGGGTAAATCGGAGCAAATACTGTATCTGCAACCTTCAAAAAACCTTTGGTATCTTTTTTGCCCATTATCTTACAGCTATTGTTTTTCATTTTCCTTCAATCACTCTGTTTAATTATTCTCCGGAATCTTTTAATAAGTCCATCAAGTTGTGCCTGTGTCAGGGAACTTTCATAAAACGAAGTGTAAAAATTCGATACTTTCTCCTTTAATTGTTCGGTTGTGTATTTTTCAGGATACAGGGTGTGCAGCATCCAGTACAGGCCGGGGATCTGGTTAGTTCCCGGTAACCGGTCAAACCATGAGAACGGTGTAAGGGGAACTGTATACACGTTTCCGGATTGTACTGCAGGAACATGGTGAGTTCTCTTCCAAGAGCATCAGTTATGGTCCGCTCTGCCGATGTTGTTTCTGCAGAAACCAGGGAACTGCAAAAGATACCGATAAGCAATCCTATAAATGTCAACGATAATCTTTTTTTGATCATGCGATCTCCTTATCTCATGGAAATAAAATTTGATTAACCTAATAAATTAGTATAGTCTATTAAATAAAAATAGTGATTTTACTCTGATGTTAGGTTATCTCCATGGATGTATGAAAAAAAAGAGTTCAGTGAGTACTTTATAATCCCTGATATATTTGGATATCATGATGGTAATGGTATCGGTAATTTGTCCGGGGAGGGTATCTTTTTTTAAGGGAATGATTTCATCTCCGGTCGCGATAAGTCCAATCTTTCATTTTTACCTATACAATTCGGATTCCAAAATGCGAAAGTATTGCAATGTCATGGGGGATGATATACTGATCTTTTTGGATAACCATCTGGCCTTTCATCGCATCAGACCCTTTTTGTGACATTATAGTGGGGAAATACAAAAGATCTGATAATCCAGTGATCCGGACCTTTTTCTTGGATTTCTTCATCAGAGACTACCGCGTCGTATCCTTCCGGCATGGGAAGCCCTACACTGACTCTTATGCCTTCAATCAGACGAGGGTGTATTTATGAGGCACCTTTGGTATTTTTACTCTGGATTGCAATGCCATCTATTCCGGCAAGTGGCAGAGGGGGTATGGGGCGTTGAGAGAATACCGGTTCGGCCAGGATATATCCTTTGGCATCTTTTACTGGAATATTTTTCGTTTGCAAAGTGTGCTGGAAAGAAGACAATATGATTTTTTGAGCCTTTTTCATAGGAATAAGCGTGTCAGGATGGAAAGTTTTTGGCATGATAATTTACAAAATATGATTTAATTAGTTCACAAAAATAAAAAGGTATCTTCTTCATTCATTGATGAATCATAAGAGAGGGTTATATGTTGAATCAATATGTTTATATCAGGTACCTATTATGAGATCATTAAAATGAAACATTCTAACAGCCAGAAAAATAATTATATAGGTAATCTCCCCTTCCGGATTGGCTTGTGTACATAAACGGAGAAATTCAATCATGAAAATTAGTGCAAGAAATGCTCTCAAAGGAACAGTTAAATCTATAACAACCGGCCCTATTAATGCTGAAATTCTCATCGATATCGGTGGTGGAAATCTCATCACTTCAATAATCACTCATAAGTCCGTTGATAGTCTGGGCCTTACAGAAGGAAAATCGGTTTATGCAATAGTTAAAGCAAGTGAAGTTTTGGTTGCCGTTGATTAATCACTAAAAAAAGTAACCTCTTTTTTCTAAATCGGTGAAAAATAAATAGCAGTTCGTGTTTTTTAGTTTTTCTCGCTCAAATTTGGTGGAATAAAAATAGTAGATTATCATAATCAATAAACTCAAATATGTGTATTCATGAATGGTACTTCAGAAAAATCTTAAACTCCGGGTAGTCTGACAATGAGTTTTACACAAAAAGGAACAAGGAATTCAAAAAAGTTGAAAACAACCATTGCTATTATTATTTTTGCCCTCATTATTATCATTACCATTCTTTTTTTTACTCTCCCACTATTCTCCCTCCTTCTTCGGATTTCACCTGAAGATTTTATTGCTGCAATCCTTGATCCGGATGTCAATAACGCCATAATGCTCTCACTTATTACGGCAGCGATGGCAACAACGATTATCGTACTCCTTGGGACACCAATAGCCTATCTGAATGCAAGATATGAATATCGTGGAAGAAATTTTGTTGAAACGCTGCTTGACCTGCCAATTGTTCTTCCTCCGTCCGTTGCCGGTCTTGCACTACTGGTTCTTTTTGGCAGGCGTGGGCTGATTGGAGGATTTCTCAATGATATCGGGATTACCATTATATTTACCACATTTGCAGTAGTGCTGGCCCAGGTATTTGTTGCAGGACCACTCTATATCAGGCAGGCAAAAACTGCATTTGCAATGGTAGACCGGGTGTATGAAAATGCAGCCCGGACTCTTGGTGCCGGCCCGTTTGTAACGTTCGTTAAAGTTACGATTCCCCTTGCGTGGACCGGACTTGTTTCCGGAGTAATTTTAGGATTTGCCCGGGGAATAGGGGAGTTTGGAGCAACTATCATGGTTGCCGGAAATCTGCCAGGAAAGACACAGACCATGCCACTTGCAATTTACGGGATGATGCAAAGTGATCTTACGGCGTCTATTGCCCTTTCAATAGTTCTTATTGCGATGTCGTGTATTATCCTCATCATCATCAGAATCCTTTCGGGGAGGTCGTCCTGATGCTTAACGCAACTCTGATAAAGAAATTACGGGATTTTGAACTGGATATTGATTTATCGGTTAATGACGGAGAGGTCATGGTTCTTCTTGGAGAGAACGGGTCAGGAAAGTCAACGGTATTAAATCTCCTTTCCGGGCTGTTGGTTCCGGATGAAGGGAATATCATTCTGAATAATATTGAATTATTTTCCAGCGAAAAAGGGATCTTCGTTCCGCCTGAAGAGCGTAATATCGGGTATGTTTTTCAAAACTATGCCCTGTTTCCCCACATGACCGTTTTTGATAATATCTCGTTCGGACTTCGGATGCGAAGGATTCCTAAAAATCAGTTTAACGAGGAAGTGGATCGTTTTCTCGAGGATTTAGGGATTGCGCATGTGAAATGCGAACGGGTTACCAATCTTTCCGGAGGACAACGACAACGAGTGGCTCTTGCACGTGCGTTAATTATCCGGCCACATCTTCTTTTGCTTGATGAACCTCTTACAGCATTAGATCAGTCGGCAAGAGAAAAGATAAGGCTTGAACTCCGGACACAATTAGTAAACAGTAATCAGCCTTCGATTCTGGTTACTCATTCACTTAAGGATGCAAGAATTATTGGGGATAAAGTCATGATGCTGGAAAAAGGAAAGGTTATCTGGAGTGGAAAAGCCAGTGATTTGAAGTCATTATCAACGATACCTGACGATTCAGCAGTTAATTTCGTATCAGAAGAATATATCAGTTTTTCAGGAATTGCAATTGATTAGAGAATATAAACACAGATATGGTCTAAAAGAAGATCTGAAATCTACTGAATTATCAGTGTTTACGTTTTTTTGAATGAGAAACACATTGTTGATTTACTTGTAAATTAATAAGTACTAATTACTATCCCCATATCCGGGAAAGGATTTCTTTTGGGGAAAAATGGAAGAACAATATATGAAATGCTCTTTTTGTGAACGTATGTGCGATATTCCTGAAGATATGAATGGCTATTGCAGGATGTACAGCAACAAACTCGGAGTGATAACAGAAAATTACCCTGATTCATACCTCAATGTATACCCGGTCTCAAGTGAATCCATTCCACTTCTCCATTTTTACCCTAATGGAGCTTTCCTGCTAATCAGTACTATCGGATGTAATTTTGCATGTGAAGGATGTTATTCAGAATTTCAGACAACACGCCCCGGAACATTACAGAAAGTGCTCACACCCTATAGTCCTGATGATATTCTTGGCCTTGCACGGGAGAGTAATTGTATCGGAATCACGTTTTGTCTTAATGAACCAACGGTTTCCCTGCCCTCGTTTCTCCGGGTAGCAAAGGCGGCTAAAAAGGAGGGGTTGCTTGTTGGCTGTTCCAGTAATGGATACATGACCAAGGAAACACTGGAAAGAATAATCCCCTTCCTGGATTTTGTCAATATTGGTTTGAAAGGTTCAACAGATGATCGGTACCGGGAATGTGGTGTTCTTTGTGCCGATCCGGTCTATCGAAATGCCAGGATCCTGCATGAAGCCGGGGTGTGGATTGAAATCTCAACCATGTACCTGAACAATAGAGAAGACGAAGTTATCGGGGCTGCAAACCGTATTCGGGAAATATCTCCGACTATCCCTTTTCAGGTTATGCGGTTTATGTCACCGAATGAGGATCTCAAGGAACTTTCACCTGATCGGATACAGGGAGAAAACCTCTGTCTACGATTGCGTCAAATCCTTGATCATGTGTACCTCTTTAATACTCCGGCAACAACAGAACTGGATTCCAGGTGCCCGATATGTAATGAAATAATTATTCACCGGGTATTTTTTGGTCCGATGGGTGCAAGAGTCCTTTCATGCATGCCAGACGGAGTCTGTTCATGTGGATATACATATCCCTGTAGGGGAGAAATACTGCCAATTCAGAATGAAGATTCTAAAATTCTCGGAGGATACAGATCAATTCTGGGAGTGAAGTATATAGCCAGGTATTTCAGGTTACTGGGAGTTACTGAAGATTCAGAGATAGACCAATTCTGCAATATAGTCATTTCTAACGGATATCTCCGGGCAATCCAGGAAGAAAAAGACAATGTAGACACCTTCATTTCAATGATCCGGTATCTGGCCTCTCTTGCCGGACAGGAAAATCAGGGTGAGCGAATCATATCATTTGTGACTTCCATTATTCAGGATGTGGAAAACAGGGTCCGGGGTCTTGATAGGCCACGGGTACTGATGGTTTTTTGTCATCCGCTTTCTCCCACATATGCAAGGAAGTTTGGAAGTATACAGGTTGAAATGGCCGGAGGATTCAGCCTGAATATACAGGAAGACTTTAAGGAGAGTGAGAATGCCGAGTATACGGTTTCTGAATTAAACCGACTCAATCCGGATGTCATCCTGGTTTCAGGGCCATTTGCTCCTTCAATTGATACGTTTATTGCTACCTGCAACGAACTTGGCATATCCTGCCGGGCAATGAATGAAAACAGGGTATATCTCATGGACAGTGATAACATTACGGGGGATTTCGGCTGGCTTATCGGAATTTTGGATATAGCAAACCTTCTCCATCCGGAGGTGTGTAATTATTCCCTGGAAGAGGAAAAGAAAAGGCTCGATATGAATACAGAATTATCTGGATAAATTACCCTGAAAAAATGACAAAATTAACCGAATCGAATCCTTCTTTTGTTGACACTGAATTTGATTTTACGTCGGTTTTTAATGCCGAAGATTATCTGTATTTTTATGAACAGCATCTGAAACCGGAGTATACAAAAGAAGAGATCCAGTTTCTCATCCGTGAACTGCTTCTTGAAAAACCTGAAAAAATTCTTGACCTTGCCTGCGGGTATGGACGACATGCAAATTATCTTGCCCGCTTTGGACATATTGTCACCGGGGTTGATAATAACCAGGATTTTCTAGATATTGCAGGAAAAGGAGCGAAAGATTCAGGGGTGGATGTCAGATATATCTGTGAGGATTCCAGGAAATTCTCGTCTCCGGGTGAATATGATTGTATTATTCATCTCTTTAGTTCCTTTGGTTATTTTCCGGATGAAGAAAATGAACTGGTAATACGAAATATCGCCGTTTCTCTCAATCCCGGTGGAAGGTTCTGTCTTGATATTCTAAACCGGGATGCATTTGTAAATGATTTTCCACAATATTCGGTTCTTGAAAAGAATGGAGATTTTATGATTGATCAGAACCGGTTCGAACCGCTCTCCGGAAGGTTGTATAATTCCCGTATCATCATCCGGGATGGAAAGAGAAAAGATACTCCTTTCTTCCTTCGACTCTATAATCCAACTGAAATTATTTCCCTTCTGAAACAGGAGGGACTGGTCCTGAAAAAGGTCTATGGCAATTGGGATAGCAAACCCTTTGATAGTACTTCAAAGAGAATGATCCTGATCGCTGAAAAACAATAATACTACCCTGAATAAAAGAGAAATGGGTGCTATTTTCCGATTTTTTTCCGGTTGTCAAGGGCCCAGGCCATCATTCCCTTGTATGTTTCTGAATGCGTGGTATAGATCCCATTTTCAGAGCAGTTTTTGTAGTATTCCATGATTTTATTCCGGTTTTCATCAGATATTTCATGTTTCATTTCCAGATAACCAATTGTACTGTTCGCTGCTTCCTCCCAACTCTGGTTCTGGTCTTCAGTTTTATGATTGATTTTTACTATCGGCTGAAATCCTAAGGTATAAAGGTACATAAAGGGATAAAAAAAACCGGCGGCAAAGAATTCCTGTTCCGGAACTTTTTGTAAAATCCTGATGTATATATCGGGTGGAATTTTCACTGGATCCCTCCGTATAAAGTTGCTGTAATAACAATATTTCTTAGAACAGGATATCATCCGGTCAAAGGTTTCAACATCCCGTATGCCCGGAGTAAATGATGCAATGACCAAATCAAATTTATTACGAAATTTCATGGTATCAATATCGGCGGTCCACCATGAGCACTCGATAGGGCTGATAGAAAGGTCTTCGTTTTCTGCTGTTTCTTTTAGTCTCTCAAGCATTTTGGAGGATATATCCAGTGATGTTACCTTTGCCCCGGCCCTGGCAAGAGGTAATGTAAGAGATCCGGGACCACAACCGATATCAAGAACGGTGGCACCTTCCGGATTGAAACCCACTTCATCCAGTAGTTTAAAAAAATCAGCATCTTTTTGCTTTTTTCTTTTTTCTTCCAGATTCTTTCCAAAGCTGTCGGCACGTTTGTTCCATCGTTCTGCCTGTATGTCATCTGAAAGAAAATTAATTGTGTCTGCAGTGGAATTCCAGCAATTAATCCAGCATTGTACGTTCTCATCCTGTATCATTATTATCTAAAGGTTGCCGTTATTGAGGTATAAATTAATTGAAATGATTATTCCTTCAGTTTATTAACCATCATCATTAAACATTTAAGTCCGTTAGGATCACTTGAATATTTTTTTAAAAAAAGGAATTGAGATAATCCGGAGAATTGAAGGATTATATTCAGTTTTTACTTAAGACTAGAACCAGTAATAATAGTATTGATCTCATCATCAGTCAGGTCATAATGTAAGAATTTGGGAGAAAATCCGGTTTGAAAAATATGAGTCCGTTTTTTTACATAAAAAACAATACCTCATCATATGATTTTTTTTAGTTCCTCTGGATTATGCAGTATTTTTTCAGGGAATGCTTCACATAGTTCTTCTTTACTTCCATATCCCCAGAGAACACCTATTGATTTGAGACCGTTTTCATGAGCTGCCTGGATATCAACTGCACGGTCACCAATCATTATGGCAGTTTTATCAATAATCTCATTTTCAAGGAGGAGCCGGAGTTGATTCGTTTTTTGTATCCCGTCATCCCCTCCGCTGATAAAAGAAAAGAATGTCAGTAATTGAAAGAGTTTAAGAATTTTCTCTGCGAAATCAACTCTTTTTGAGGTACAGATTCCCATAGGAATATTATTTGCTATGAGATATTGCAGAGTTCCATATATCTCCGGATAGAGGGTATTTTCAGCATATCCTATCCGGTTGTAATAATCCCGATAATGGCCGATAATATTTGAAATAAGCTCACTAGAATCAGAATTGATGATTTTTCTCATGATAATGTCAAGAGGTGGTCCAATATATTGAGCAACAGTACTCTTATCCATTTCCGGATATCCAAATGCCCCAATAGCGCAATTCAATGAATGGGTAATGCCGGTTAAAGGATCACTAATAGTTCCATCAAGGTCAAAGACGAGGAAATGATTGATACCTTTGAAATAATTCATTTCCCTTAGCAAAATCACTCCCGGAAGGAATGGGACTGTAACTCTATCAATGTTCATAAGAGGTATTCTGTATATCGTTTATTCAGATACGTAATGGTTCTTTTATGAGTATGCCAAGTCAATTTTTTTTCTTATGATGATGACAGGAAGTTCTATATCATCATCCGACTTCGAAAACCCATCCAGGATAGGTTCTGTCTGAAAAACAGGATGGAAAATTTCCTGCAGTGAACGGTGATAGTAATACGGTTATACCGGTTTAGACCTGATTGCTTCTCCTTCATAGATGTAGTCAGGTAATACTTATCCGGTCTCGAAAACACGGTTGAAATGTAGAAAAATCAAAATCTCCCCATTACCGGCCTATTTACATTTTATTGGCAAAATTGATCTGAATTCCCTGATCTCATTTAGAATTTCCGGGATTACTTCAGACTGGGGGACAGAATCAATATCCACGATAACACTCTTTGGATAAGGCCATCTCTTTAACACATCATCCACGAAACAACTCCGGACAGTCCATATCATTGGAGGATGGTTCATTTCATACAGGAGATCAATACATCCGGCCCACATTACTCCGTTAAGTTCAAACCTTCCAACTTCATCAATTACCACAAGATCTGGTGTTCCTTCTTTTATTGGGTTGAGAATGGCATTACATCCAAAAGAAATGCCTGAATTCCTGAAATAATACCTCCCATGTAATTCAGAATCATGAGTTGGTACTACTGAGCACAGTTCTTCTGACATTCCAGTATAAATATCAATCAGGTCAAATCCTGAACGAAGACTACCCTGGAAATATCCGGGAGCTACAATGCCACTTATCCGGATATCCTCATTTGAGAGTTTATCAAGAATCTGTTTAAGATAGGTAGTTTTTCCTTCTCCCTGTTCTCCGGTAATGATAAATAATGGCGAACGTTGGCCGGAAATCGCAGATATATCCTTATTCATTTTTACTCATACTGATTTTATGAAATTAATAAGCGGAATCTGCCAGTTGATCTGGAAGAACAATACCATTGTCTCCAGGCAAGTCAGACTCCAGAAGGAAACTCTCAAATAGATTATTTAGTCGTTCTTCCTCGTCATGAAGAGAATACTGAAAAAGGTCCGGATGCTGAATATTTGCAATTTCCATAAGGCCGATGATCCAGTGTGGAGTGGTGGGCATATACTTTTTATTCAGGGCATATATCCGGTTTTTCTGGATTGCATCAGCGTTAATCCCAATCTTTCTGCAGGTATTGATAAAATCCTGAACCTGGGTTGAGAAATGACCAGATATCAGGATTATCTCCGGATTAATGGTATTGAATTCAGATACTGTGTACTCTGCATGTTCCTTCTCATTGTAGTTGATTTCTTTGTTAAGACTAATTCCTCCGGCAATTTCCACGAGATTGTTATCAAATTTTTCCGCATACAGGGGGAATAACGGATGGCTCAGGACAATCATGACACGAGGTTTTCGAGCGATGGAAACCTTTCGGGAGATATCAGAAATGATCAATCGGATATAATTCACAAAAGCAGTTCCCTGGATTTCCCGACCGGATAAATGAGCAAGATAGTTTACCATCTCGCAGTATGTGTCCGGATTACTTTTTTGTTCCTGTTTGGAGTGAAGATATCCGTTCGCAATTATCGTATTGCAATACGTATCAATCTGGTTTTTTTCAGTAACTCCCAGTATTTTAAGTATCTCTGCAATAAACCTGACACCCATAATTGAACGGTATCCCCCGAGGACTTCAGGTTCATCCTTTTTAACCGGGGTGATTTCTCCTATATACGGGAACTTATACCCGCAGGAACATACTCCGTCCTGTTCGCAGGATAGAACCCTGGCTGCCATCGGACCAAAGAAAACCCGATGAATAATTACCTTACCGCAGACAGGACAGAGTGAATCAAGCATGGTTGTTGCAACGGTGTTAAACAGGTAAACATGATGAAGATACCGTTGTAACTCGCGACATAGTTTTTCTCCATCTT
This sequence comes from Methanomicrobiales archaeon, assembly GCA_012729535.1. GTDB lineage: Archaea > Halobacteriota > Methanomicrobia > Methanomicrobiales > Methanospirillaceae > Methanospirillum. The sequence continues at coordinate 13,623 of JAAYCY010000050.1, forward strand.
CTGTTGATGGCTCCAAAAATCCGAGTTTTTCCCGGTCAGGTGCCATAAAACGCATGACCTGAAGAGGTATATCAGAGGAGATCCCTTTTATCTGTTCTACTGCCTGGATAACTTCCCTTTCCCGCCCCTTCAGGTACATTATAGAGAGTTCAACCGCTATTCCGGCATCATGAAACAGCCGGACATTGCGATATACCGGGGAGGCTGAAATAGCACCACATTCCTGATATCTTTCATCAGAATATCCCTTCAGCCCGATGTTGATATAATCAAGATATGGAATGAGAGTATTAACCGTATCCTCTGTCATATATCCATTACTTGAACATCCGACAAGAAATCCGGCCTCTTTGGCTGCTTTTGCAACCCGGATAAATGTAGGCAGGGAAACAGTTGGTTCATTCAGACAAAAGGCAATTCCCCGGCAGTTACCTTTTCGTGCGATATTCAGTATTTCCTCAGGAGTATATTTTATCAATGTATCTGATAGCGTTTTATTGCCATATGACTGAAATTCAGAGATACACCCTTCACATGCAAAGTTACAACCGATTGTACTGATAAGAAGGAATCTGTTATTCGGATAAAAATGAAGGAGAGGAATGGATTCAGTAGTAACGGGATAAATATTGAGATAACAATCCGGGTATATTTCTGATATTTGCCCGTTTTCATGCCTGTACATTGAGCATTTTCCGGTCTTGTGTTCCGGGATCTGACACCTGCATTCACAATAGTTACATTGTATTGATATATCTGTCTCTGATTTTTTCATGTCAATAATTCCTGCATTTACACAAATATCAAAAATTTTATGATGATTTTGGAAAATACCATAATGAATAGGCAATGATTACTTGATTACAAAAGGATGTAATACCTGATAGTTCAGTAAATTTTTATCTAGCATTGATTCCTGGAAAATTCGTTCGTTATTGATATTGTTGGTCACACAGGTAAATAATAATTTTTGTTTAATTCTGGCTCATAATTAATATACTTTTTAGAGATGATTTGTCATATGGATGTTTATTAAAGGGGATTATTAAGAAGAGAGAGAAAGAGAAAAACTGGTGAATGGTGTGTGGTTAGTCCTATTTTATCATTACAGGCTGATATCCATTTTGTGCGAGATATGACAATGTGAGATCTGGAACTTGAAAGACATGAGAATTTCTCTGTTTCATGAGAACCGGGTGTCGATCATGAGACTTTTCACATCAATGAAAAATGAAATGAATGTCTTTTTAAAATCTAAAAAAATGTAAATTTTTTTTGTTTTTTAATAAATTAATAGACAAATTTTTTATTTTTGTTAATTTAAAGAGATTAAAAGAAGGTTTAATATATAATATTGTATACAAGGATTTGCCATTGTTATGGTAATAGAGGAAGAAAGATTATGAAAATCAGTGCAAGAAACTGTCTCAAAGGCACAATTAAATCAATTACCAAGGGACCGGTTATGGCAGAGATTGTCATGGATATTGGTAATGGTGCCACAGTCACTTCAGTAATCACCGCCCACGCTGCAGAAAACCTGGGGCTTACAGAAGGGAAAACTGCATACGCAGTTATGAAATCCAGTGAAGTAATGGTTGCTATCGATTAATTATCCTGTTTTTTGTCCGCAATATGATCCTGAATCTTTTTTCAGTATTAAAATTTACATTTCTGTTGCATATTGCCAATTCTCCTTTAATTATTATGGTTAACTTGCGGGATAAATGATCGGATTTATACAACATTAAATCCCATGATACTTGGGTTTAGGAGTGTACCTATGAAAACGATTTCATACCTCATGATAGGTCTGGCTTTTCTCCTGCTCTTTATGCAGGCAGGCTGTGTTTTTGCTGAGGAAACCGAGCAGAAAGAACTAATGATCTTTGCAGCGGCATCACTGACCGGTGTTGTCGGAGACATTGAAACCATCTTTGAAGAGTCTCATCCGGGAGTGAGTGTTACAACCAACTGTGACAGTTCAGCGACCCTGGAAACCCAGATAAAAGAGGGTGCATATGCAGATGTATATCTACCGGCAAGTGTTAAGAACATGGACAACCTTGTGAAAGAGGAGATGATTGATACTGAGTCGGTGACTCTATATGGAACCAATAAGCTTGCAATCATCGTTCCAATTGACAACCCGGCAGAAATTACCGGTCTTGCTGACCTTGCTAAACCAGGTGTTAAGATAGTCAGTGAGACCTCTGAAGTTCCGGTTAGAAAATATACCGAGCAGGTTCTCAACAAAACCCTGAACAGTACTGAATATGGACAGGCATTTGTTGATGCTTTCAGAGCAAATGTTTTTTCAGAAGAGACAAATGTTGCAGGTGCCACAACCAAGGTAGCACTTGGAGAAGCAGATGCAGGAATCACGTATTATTCAGATGTTACCAAAGATCTTGCAGACAAGATTATAATCATTGATATCCCTGAAGATCTTAATGTAGTTGCCACATATAAGGCAGGTATTCTTTCAGAGTCAGTGAATGAGGAACTTGCTGATGAATACATCGGCCTGCTCACATCAGAGGAAGGAAAATCAGTATTGAAAGATTATAATTTCAATCCTGCTTAATTTTTCATAAAACCAGTTAAAATTTTTTCTTTGGTGAATTAAAAGGAAAATCGGTTAATCAACCAGAGACTTCCAAATTCGTTTTCTGCAATTTTATCATCCATAATTGGATTAATTTTCTAAATGCCAACATATAAGGCTTATTTAGTTAAAACGAATTATTCTCTTATTATTCCCTCATCCTTGATGACAACTTATTATCTCAAGGAAAAAAATTTCCAGAATACCTTTAATGCGTTGAATGCTGATTATTACCTTGAATTCATAACGGTTCTGGAAATCATTAGTGAAGCATGCTCGAAAAACACTAATTCCCATTTTTGAATGAATAAATCATGAATGTAAGAAAATATGGAGAACATCCATACCGGATAGCGGTCATACATGGAGGTCCGGGGGCAGCGGGTGAAATGGCCATCGTCGCTCGATATTTAAGCCATCATTATGGAATTGTCGAGCCAATGCAGACAGCGGTTACCGTTCAGGGTCAAATCGAAGAACTTGCAGAAATCCTGGTAAAAGAAACGGATAAACCCGCTATTTTAATAGGATATTCATGGGGTGCCTGGCTTTCAATACCGGTTGCTGCTCGTTACATTGATCTGATACATTCATTGATTCTTGTATCCGCAGGACCTTTTGAGGAAAAGTATGCCTCGGTTTTCAAAAACCGAATGAAAAGACTGACATCTAAAGAACAACAGGAGGTTTTTGACATAATTAAGATTATGAATGATCCAGACAGGAGTGAAAAAGACCTGGCGTTTAAAAAATTTGGAGAGTTCATGGGTAAAACCGATATATATAATCCGGGTCCGGATTTAAGAAGAGACGATGACATGCTTTTCTGTAACCCTGATATATTTACCCGGATTTGGAACGAAGCAGCTAAATTAAGAGAAAGCGGAGAGTTAATTAAGATCTGTAGTCAGATCCGATGTCTGGTTATTGCCATACATGGAGATTATGATCCTCATCCTGCCAAAGGAGTAAATATTCCTCTTTCAACAATAATTCCTGAATTCTGGTTCATTCTTTTAGAGCATTGTGGTCATTGTCCCTGGATGGAAGCAGAAGCAAAAGAGCGGTTTTTTTCGATACTCGTTGATGAGCTCTCAGGTATGGTATCTTCATCTCTTTGATAGACAATCCGAAATGGAGATATGCCATACTTCCTGCAAATAATCCCTGATGATTTACAGTCATCTTCCAGGTGAGGAACAATTCTTCTCCGGAAAAATGGATTCTCCGGATCATACATCGTGATAACAATCTCCGGGTAAGCAATACTGCATCCTTTGACATTCTGATGAGCCTTCCAGTGTCTTCTGCTATGCTCATCAAGACCATCTTCAATAAGACAGAAAACTTCAGGAGGACACCTGTCTTTTCCGATATCTATTGCATCAGTCAGACGGAATAATCCTGCAAGAAGGGGGATTTTAAGCCTAGAAGTAGTTCTGATTTTTAACAGGTCAGAGTGAGTATCATGAAACCGGACAATAACTCCAAGATTTTCCCGCTCCTCAGGAGAGAGTAATTCCGATAGAAAAGGATCTCTCATTATCATATCTTCAGATAGTTCCGGATGTCTTCCCCTGTCATGGATGGAAAGAGGATGGAGAAACCCGATATCATGGAACCATGCTGCAAGGTAGAGGAGAAATATCTCCTGCTGTTGGAGTGGAAGTGGAAAAGAGATTAATAATTCATTTATATACGTAGTAATTGCTTGTGAATGACCGATTCCATGTGATTGAAACACCGGCAGTCCGCGTGGAATGAACGGAAGTAAATGACTGGCATACTCTTCAGCGGAACATATCCTACGGAAATAATCCGGGTGGGAAGTGAGCAGGTGGTAGCTTTTTTCTGCATTGGTATGTGTCATTTTTCATTCAGGAACTATTCATTCTCTGCTTTTTCTTATCAGAATCTTTTTCGCCGATACTCCAAAGAAATGGTATCCTGATCCTCCCTGCATTATTGCAGATATGAGGTTATCAGGATCGGTGACTGTTACTCCACCGATGGCAGTAACACCTCGTGCAAATAACCGGTCAGGAATGATACTTATCGTAGGGCCTCCGATAATTACCGGCACTCCGGAGGGTATTTTTGAAAGTAGCCCTTCAAGAGTACTAGTTACCATAGTAGCACCAGTCATTACTACTGATCCAGCCTCTGCCAGAGCTTTGTCCTGTTTTTCAGGTGGTACATAAAATGGGAGTTCATCGTCTCGTAATGCTGCTTTATTCAACTCAAAGATTCGATACGGAATATTTTTTTCTTTTAGCCGGTGAATAACAGGCCAGAGAGCACCAACTACTATCACCGGTTTTGTGGGATCTTTAGAATCAACGAGATCAAATGCATCTTTGTCATATTCAATATTATACCTTTCTTTTTGGCTGATATCGATGTACCATGCAGATAACGCATTAACAATACTGATTATCACTCCTCTTACAAGAGGGGCAGGAGAATCTATGTAAGAGAGAATGTCTTTGATCAGAACACCTTCCATTTTTCCGCAATATGGCATTGAACTTGCTGAAGTTGTGCAACATACCGTTTCGGGTATAAGATCAATTGGAGTGTAACATATACCTCCGTATCCATTTGATAACTTTACTCCGGTGAAAAAAACTCCAACGGCTACTTTTTCAATGGTAATATCAGAAAAAGGTGTAGGAAGGTTTTGTGCGAATAATTCAAGGGTTTCTTTCAGGATAAGGTCTTGTTCCGGTTTTTTAATTTCTGTCATTATTTACTCATTATATTGAGAGAAATTTCATTTTCAAAAATTTTGATCATACGGAGGAGTAATATGATTCTCCGGAACAACTTTTACAGAGTATAAGATCCCCTTTTTGTATATCTCTGCCATCCATAATTTGTTCTTTGCATTTGGAGCATGTTACAGACCTTGAAGGAAATCCGGGCATATCTTCCGGAGGAATCTTGATAGAAACCTCCTGAATCCGGATTATTTGTTCTTCTGGTGCATTCAGGATCATATCACGAAGTTCATTCATATCAGTAGGCTGATCCGTTTTTTTAGGAAGTTGTGAAACGCGGATGGCTTTCCCATTCCGTGTATCAACAAAAGTAGCAGCAAATTTTCCATAATTTAGAACCTTTAATGTCCGGTGGCCAAGTGAACACCCGGTAATTGCCTGGATTGCATCTGTTGCACACCTATCTATCTCAACGTAAACGATAAGATCATGGTTTTTTTCTAAAGGGTCCATATCAAGTTCTCTCATTGCGGCTATGGTCATCCTGGTTCCGGTAGCAATCCCCGGACAGATATCGCCATGGAACTGTCTTGCCTTCTCTAAAAGAATGGTAATTGCATTCATCTTCAGTGTACCTATTTACTTTATTAAATATATTTTTTTTACTTTTAATTTTCATTAAAATTCAACACGAGTCAAACAGTTTTAATAATATCAAAGTATAAATTAATATGTGGTGTTTAGTACTTCCTGCAAAGTTATGATATGACCAGAGAAATATCATGTGGTAATCCCAAACCGGGAAAAAGAATACAATCCGATCATGCCTTTTGTTTACCCGGTTGCTTCTCATTCATCAGGAACAAACGGACTAACCACCACTTTCTATTCAAATCTTAAGTTATTGCCTTTTTTCTGGATCAGAATTGAAGTTTATTCAGATTCAGTGAGTAATCCCTCTATTCAAAACAGAATAGATAAATGGGATGGTGTTCCATGTTAATGTATAACCGTTAGGAGTTGACTGATGGTAAAAGTAAATGACATCTACGAGATATCTTTGTATCCGGCTGAGTGGAATTCAGTTGTAAAACAGTTCCAGGTTAATCAGGATAATGGAAAAGGAACCCTGCTTGAACGAAATATTGCTGGAACACAGGTTAAATGTGAGATGACCGGATATTCATGGAACGGAGCAAAAAAGCCAGCATCTCCTTTAAAACAGAGAATCAAAGTCCAAGTCACTGAAATTGTGAAAGTTTTACAAAATTAATTTTTTTTTATCTGAATGGATATTCTACATCCAGCAAATATCAGATAACCGGACTGGTATGACAACAGACTGGTATTACCTAATCGAATTTTGATTCCTAAAAAATATCCGATTTTAACGAGTTTAAATTATTTTTACTTGTTATTCTTGCTTTTTTTATTTGTATCGCCCTCTATGAATGCATGGCAAGTAATTATTGTATACTATTACAACCGGCTAATTGTTCGATAAGTTCGTTTCTGGAATTGGCTTTTTTCCTCAAATGGATTTGTTGAAATGAGGAAGATGTTATGGTTGGACCGAATAATAAGATTGGAATGGGGCTATTACGTGATTAATCCGATTTCAGGGATTATACGCAGGATTAAGATAGAATATCAGGAAAACCGAATATTATTGAAAAATTCAAAAAAAATTGATTTCATCAGGAAATTATGATGATGAAGGTTTATTCAGTACAACCTTACTCTTATCCTGAAGAAGGGTCTTAACATCCTCGTCTGAAAGTTCAATCCGATAGAATTTCTTGTAAAATTCCTGGATTTCTTGTGTAAGATCAAAGGTAACTGCATCCGGGTAAACCATGCTCTGCAGCCACATGGTTCCAAGGATTGATTCCGGAACCGGAAGTTCCCAGCTCATGAGATACTTTGGCATCTGGTAAACCTGTTTCTCCTGAACAGCCGGAAGTGATTCCCAGGCAGGGTCAGCTAAAATATCTTCAACAGTAGCTGAATTATACGGGAGGAGTATTACAACCGATGGATCCCAGTTGTAAACCTGATCGATGGAAACGGTGTTATCTCCACCGGATAGCCCCTGTGCTGCATTTGCTGAACCGATGATACGTGCAATTTCCGCCTCATAATAGTTATCACCCAGTGTCTGGAGAGGGGACCGCTGACCAAAGTAAATGGTCTTCTTATCTGCGTCCGTGATTGAATCTCCGGTTTCCTGAATGGATTTCATCTTCTGATTGTAATAATCAATGAATTCCTGTGCTTCTTCTTCTTTACCAAATACTTTTCCGATGATATCGTAACTTTTTGCAAGATTATCGGCCTGTTCAAGATCAATTTTTACAATTGGAATACCTACTCTTTCAATATCATCGTTGATCTTGGTATAGTCAACTGAAGAAATCACAACTTCCGGCTCAAGTTTCATTAATTCTTCAAGATTTACATTGGTTTTACAACCGGCTGAGGGTAATGAACCAAGTCTTTTTTGTGTTTTATTAACCAACTCGCGATTTGCGGGTCCGATACATGTTGCAACCAGACGGTCATCTGCCCCGATGACATAAATAAACTGGCTGGAGAAAGGATCAACAGTAACAACCCTGCTCGCATCAGCAGGTATCTGGACTTCTGTTCCGGTAATGTCAGTAATCGTAATTTCTTCGGCTACTGCACATCCTGTCAGCAATACAATTCCTGTAAGAAGGATACAACAAATATGAATCAGGGATAATTTCATACACACACCATTTAGTGATCTCATGATCTCAGAATGTTATGTTAACTTTAACTTATGAAATTACCTAATTTGATCCATAAAAAAATGGAACAACATTAACTTAGTTAACTAATCTATAATAAACCCCATAATTTTGTTGAATTCCGGATTCTGGGATCTATTTTTGCGGAATTTCAGATTAAAATAATTTTTTATGTCTCTATAATATGTTATGATAAATGATCCAGAGGATTGACTTTCCGGAATGAGTTCAAGAAGAGTGGATAGAAATCCTCGACATAGTGTGCATTTTTTTCCGGATATGTAACCCGGATTACATCGCTATTAAGAATACTACTTATGTGAATATCATCAGGTTTTTCAATGAGGTAAACAGGCGTCAGGTACTGGTATCTGGTAATAATAAGGGTCCCTTGTGAAAGGGTGTTTAAATTTTCAGCGTTATTTTCCCTGATAATTGGTAATCGGTTCGAAAAATACCGATCCTGATTAACTAGATTCGGAGGGTTTTATGAATAATCACACAAGATCATAGATGCGTTGTTTTTACGGGTGATGTAATTATTCTCATGATACGAGAGAGTCAGGACAAGAAACAAAAAAAGATCCTGATAATTCAGGGTTGTAAGGAATAACTCATTAACAGGTTTTTGATGCCTCTATTGCAGCCTTGAGAGCATCTTCAGACACACCAAGTTTCTTTGCTGCATCTGTAAAGTGTCCACCGTCACCAGGTGTTCCCATTACTTCATGTAATGCTTCTTCAGAAACGCCAAGTTTTGCTGCAATTGCTGCATTGTCTGGTCTTTCACCGGGTTGACCATTTTTTGGTTCACCCATAGCTGCTTTGAGTGCATCCTCGGTACACCCAAGTTTAGTTGCCATTGTAGCAAAATCTCTTTCTGGCTGTTCTTTCATACCCATTGCTACTTTAAGGGCATCTTCAGACACACCAAGTGTCTTTGCAGCAGATGCAAAATCCATTCCCTTCTCGCCATTGCCCATTGCCGCTTTGAGTGCGTCTTCAGTTACACCAAGAGTTTTTGCAGCAGATACAAAGTCCGGTCCCGGATGAATTGCTGACTTCAGAGCATCTTCAGTAACACCAAGTGTTGCTGCAGCCTTTGCATAATCAGTACAGTCCTGTGGGGGCTGACCCTGTGGAGCCGGATCTGCTGCGTAAACTCCGCTGATGAGGAGAGCAAACAGACAAATGATTCCAAATATTCTGATGATTGATTTCATGGTATCAATTCCCTTACAATTGTGATCTTCAGAGAACAACAGATGTTGAGCGAAACGCTATTTAAAAAATGATAGTCCGTTTGGTTGGTATAAACAACCAAGTGGTTTGATATTAACTGGCAGACTCTTTGATGAACGAGCGTGTAGGATGGATTTTTTCAAATGGGACTCCATAAAAACGCTGGTAAATACTGTCTGCTTCAGATGTGACATCCCATGAGCATCTTTCCGGATGAAAGGATTTAGCAAGGAGCATAAGAAAATTCCCAGGCATTCTTCTTCTTTTGCAGGTTTTATAAGTTCTTCTGCACTTTTATGGCGAAGTCCTGTCCCGATTGCTTCAGGAGTACTGGCAAGAATTTCTGAAACACATCCCGGACAGGAAAGATTACAACCTACCGTACTAATCTGAAGGGATTTTGCCTTTGGCCATCCATGAACAAAAGGAATGGTCTACACAGACCGGTGTTACAACAAGCCAATGGTCCGGATATCTCTCTATTATCTCATTATTGGATGAAGTATACATGGCACATCTGCCTGTACTTCCTTCTGAAATGTCACAATGATGCGGACAATAGAGACACTTTGTCATGTTCGCTCCATCATAAGCCAGAATCCTGAATCATCATCAACAATTGAATATTTTTTAACTCCTGCCTTCTGTAATGCCGATGAGATCACTTCAGGAGAACGTGAGATAAATCGTTCTTTTATTGAATTTTCAAACTCCGGATCCCGCTCTTTCATCTTTTCTACTATGTCTCTTTTAAGAGAAGCATTTCCAAATCCTCCCCCTACATAAGAGACCCCTCCGGGTTTTAATACCCGGTATATCTCTTTAAGACCCTTTGATAAGTCCTCCCAGAAGAACCATGATCCCCTGCTGAAAACTACATCAAAGGTTTCATCATCAAAAGGAATCTCACAAACATCCCCTAACGTGGGGATTACTTTTTTTGAGAGTCCTTTTTCAGTTATCCGCTCGGTACATGTCTGGATCATATCCGGGGATACATCAAGGGCATATACGGTTAATTCTGAAACCGCAGCAAGGGATGTGCCCAGATGTCCTGGACCACATCCGATTTCCAGGGCTTTTCCAGAAGATATTCCAGTATTTTTAATGATCTGTTCTGCAATAACCGGATAAATGGGAGCAAAGATTGTATCTGCAATTGATAAAAAATGTTTACTATCTTTTTTCCCCATTTTCATAGCTGATTTTTCTACCATGCTCTTCAATTATCTCACAAATATTCAGGAACTCTTTTTAACAGGCCATCAAGCTCTGAAGATGTCAGGGTAACACCGTAAAAAGATTCATAAAACTCTGATACTTTTTCCCGAAGCTGGTCGGTTGTGTATTTTTCAGGATACAGGGTGTGCAGCATCCAGTACAGTCCCGGAATCTGGTTGGTTCCCGGTGGCCGGTCAAACCATGAGAATGGTGCAGCAGGTACTGCATATACTCTTTCAGACTTTACTGCAGGAACATCCTGCCAAAGGGGATCGTCAAGGACTGATGATGCAAAGGATGCATCACTGGCGATAATAACATCCGGTTTCCAGGTCATAACCTGTTCAAGAGAAACCGGGGTCATACCATATCCGGGAGTAATGGTCGTTTCTGCAACATTTTTGCCACCACAAAAGTCTATGAGTAGTGAGTGTTGTGATCCGCTCGGGTCGGTTGCAAGGCCATCTGGTCCTTCAGCATAAAATACTCTCACTTTATCTGTTTCCGGGATGGTTGATACAGTATCTTCTACTGTTTTTAGAGCCTCTTTATAATATGCATTCAGCGCATTTGCCCTCTCTTCTTTTCCAAGGACAGAACCAATAAAGGTAATTGGGCCGGAATATTTGGATACGTTAGCGGTATCCTGAACAGTTACAAGCGGAATTTCACCAAACCGTACCTGTCGCTCTTCCACCTCGTCTATGTTCTTTGGATCTCCGGTAATAGTTCGTCCTTCAAAAATAATGTCTGGATTCATTGCAATGAAGGTTTCATAGTTGCCATCTGTTTTTCCAAACCATCCGCCTACTACCGGAAGGTTATGGAATTGTTCAGGCATGTATTGTTTTGTCAGAGCAGTGGGCTCTGAGTTCCATGCTGTGAGTAGTTCAGGAGCTACCAGGTACAAAGTCATGGTAGTTGGTGGGGCAGTACTGACGATACTTGTAATTTCTGCCGGTATGGTGAGTTCTCTTCCAAGAGCATCGGATATCACCTGGTCAGAAGAGACAGTGTCTGCATACAATGGTGATATACACAGAATACTTGCGATTATTGCAATGAATGCAATTATTAATCCTTTTTTGATCATACCTTTTCCTCATCTTAAGTTACTAATTTTAGTAAACTTAGTTATGAGGTATAGCCTATTAATTAAAAAAGAATACTATTTTGATCCGGTTAGTTACTTCTCATTTCTCTCACGTTTCTGTAGAAATTCAGGATAATTTCAAAGAGAAAAATTAATGTTCAATAATTATGATTAACCATATTCGATGATAAATTACTTTATAGGTAAACACCGATAATCAACAGGGATGATAGGTACTATCTTCCTGAAGTGAATCACATGCAAAAGAATTTTTGTTCTCTTATTCTGGTTATATTCCTCATTTTGGGGTGTATGAGTTTCTGCCCGGTAAGTGGGGAGACGGGGAAAACAAAGATCATCACTGATATGGGTGGTAATGATGTTACGATCCCTGCAGATATACAGCGTATCATCATTACCTGTTATGGTGGAGCTACACAGGAAGTTGCAGTAATGGATGGTGAAAGTAAGATCATCGCTCAACCTCCCCAGAGTTTCCCAGCATTTCTGAAGATCTATCCGGATCTCACAAGCGTTCCAGATGTAGGAAAATTTGACGAACTCAATATTGAATCCATCATGGAACTCAATCCTGATGTGGTAATTAATAGTGTAACTGGATCTAAAGGAAATGCAAAACTTAAGGAAAACTCGATTCCGGTAATTCAGGTTTATACACGGAAGGCAAATTTAAACAATATTTATAATGAATTCAGAATGGTGGGAGATCTTCTGAATGAACCGGTCAGGGCCGAACAGCTCATTTCGTATTGGGATGAGAAGAAGGGATTATTACATGAAAGAATCAGTAAAATCCCAAAAGATAAGAGAAAAACGGTCTATTACATGCTCGGAAGTCCTTTGCATACAAATGGTGAGAAATGGTGGGGAGATTCCTTTGTTACCATTGCCGGAGGCATAAATGTTGCTGCAGATATTGGTGATGTCAGAGATATCAATGCAGAACAACTTGCACAGTGGGATCCGGACCTAATTGTGGTAAGTGCCAATGAGGGTTCATACGTATCTGATGAGACTATCAATAGTGATCCACAACTTGCAGGTTTAAAAGCGATTAAAAACGGAGAAGTGTATCATATTCCGATTGGTGGATTCTGGTGGGACCGGCCTTCTCCGGAAAGTCCGCTCGGATTCTTATGGCTTGCAAAAACCCTTTATCCGGAAACGTTTAGCGATATCGATATGGTAAAAGAAACGAAAGACTTTTTCAGTGATTTTTATGGTGTAGAATTATCTGATGATGAGATTAATATAATCCTTGCAGCAAAAGATCCAAGTGAATAAATCCCTTTTTACCTAATTTTTTTCTCTGTTCTTCAAATTTAATATTTTAAACCGAAAAGATCCAGGTGATAAATAAAAAATAATTAAATATCCCCAACAGTATACATATTTAGCAAAACTTGTCGTTTTCTCTAAAAAGGCTTTGTGAATTTTCAAAACGGGTAATTATATGATATTGGAAACTATCGACTGGAATGATATCTGGAAAAAAGATCGAAAAAATACCCTATTGCCATTATCTGATATTGATGAAAAGAATCATTGGGATACCATTGCACCTCTGTTCAAACAATGGATGGAAGTGGATGATTATCCAGAAAAACTTATATCACGAACACAGTTACATTCAGACTGGTCGGTTCTTGATATCGGATGTGGTACCGGAACCATCACAATAGAAGCTGCGAAGAGATCAAAATCTGTCACTGCCCTTGATATTTCTAATCAAATGCTTGATATTTTAAAATCAGATGCAAAAAATAGAAATATCAGTAACATTACCTGTGTACATTCTCCCTGGCAGGATATCAGGATTGGCACTGACATAATGCCACACGATATCGTGATAACCTCAAGATCTCTTGCCAGAATTGGAGACTTAAGGGAATCACTGACAAAAATTAACCAGGCTGCAATAAAATATGCTTATGTTACAGCATGGGGAGGAAGTGAAAGAATCCTTAATCGTGGTCTAATGGAGGCACTGGGATATACATATCACAATATCGCTGATTATGTTTACGTCTTTAATATCCTTCATAGTATGGGAATAAGACCAAATGTTGAGCAGATTAATTGTAATAGCAGGACAACATACCCAACACTGGAAGATGCAGTTCAAAATTATGCCTCTCTTTTACATCTTTCATCTAAAGATCTTGAAATTACACGATTATATCTTGAAAAAACCCTTATTAAACAGGATAATGGCATGTATCTTGTTCCGGATAGTAAACCGGTCTGGTCTTTAATATGGTGGAAAAAGTAATTAATATTTTTTGTGGGCACTATGCATTATATTTTTTCTGTGTGACTATTTCACGCATTTAGTCCGATATTATTATTATTTTTGTAAGTGTTCAGTGCTTCAGATCACTGAACACTTACGGTTTTTTTATGAAAGAGGAATAAAAAGGAGAGAAAAAATTATTGTCTGATCATTCTGACAACAACTTCGGATCCTTTCTTTATTGGTCCTGATCCATCTATGTGATGATAGATAGCATTAGCTCTGACGCCCATCATTTGTCCAAAAACTCTGGGTACAGGTTTTATCATAGTTTTACTATTTGTGTTTAATACCTGCATCATCAGAAAGAGATCAAAGCCGGGAAACGGCTCAATTGTCTCTGCGAGTTCTCCCTCTTTGTATGTTTCCAGAGGTGTTGGTAATCCCCATGATTTGAGCAGGGGATAAATTAATTCATAGAGGACAATGAGCGATCCAATTGAAGGTCCGGGCATTCCGAAAACCGGTTTTCCATTTATTATTCCAAGAGATACTGGTTTGCCCGGTGCCATACCGACTCCATGATAAATTAACTTCCCACCATTTTCAATAGCATCTACCGTGAAATCTTTTGACCCTGCTGATGATCCCCCAAAGACAAGCACCATATCACATGAATTGGTCATTGTCTCCAGTTCTTCGCTTATTGACACAAGATCATCAGGAACAACCTGACCAAATACCGGAGTGACTCCAACCTCTCTCAGATAAGATGCAATCATATGTGAGTTTGTATCAACGATCTGGCCGGGAAGAGGTTTTTTCTGCAATGGAATTACTTCATCACCAGTTGCAATCAGACCTACATTTACCTTTTGGACCTTCACATTATGTATTCCATAACTAAGTAATGCACCGACATCAAACGGATTCATGAGATGTCCGGTCTCCATTACCAGGGCATCTTTTTTGATGTCATCTCCAACAGATACAGTATTCTGGAATGCTGTAACAGGAGTTTGTATCCGGTACCGTTCATTACCAATCTCTGTTACATCTTCTATTCTGATTACTGCATCAAATCCCTCTGGCATTGGCATACCGGTATTTACTCTGACAGCATCAATTTCAATAGGATTATCAGGGCCTGCATTCATCGTTTCATTACTTTTTACAGCAATTCCGTCGGGCATACTCAGAAAAACCGGAGGATTATTAATTTTTGAATGTACCGGTTGAGTTAGGACAAATCCTGACGCATCAATTACAGGTACTTGAATAGAATTTTCTGGTCTGGTAAAGGTATTTAGAAGAATTTTTTTCGCTTCTTTCAAAGGAACTAGATTTGTATGAAGAGTAATTCGTGGAATTTTAATCACCTGTTTAATGTATTGAGAAATAGTCTGATATCCTAACTAAATAAATATTTTTAATTTACCCTGATTATTTGTAAAATAGATTTAGAGAAGACTTTATCATAGAATTCAAGGGAGAATGCCAATAAATAATATTAGATTAACTATAAGAAAATAAAATCAAAGATGTTAAATTCTTTAAGATTATCACTCTACTGGTATGAATGATATGAGAGTTGTTTCGTTCCGGAAAATTATTTTTATTCTCTTAGTTTTTGGAACACTTGTGGGTACCATTAGTCTTTTTCAAGTTTCAGCAGACAAAACAAGTAAAACTATTTCCGATCTTGCAGGACGGACCGTTGATATTCCAACTGATGTCGATAGGGTTGCAGCACTTGTTGGTCCATCATATGAAAAAATCTTCCTTCTGGGAGCTCTTGATAAAATTTGTCTGACACATCCTTTACCAAAACAAATGCCATGGGCCAAGAGGGTTATTCCTAATTTATCGAATATTCCCTCAGTTACTTCTGCACAAGACCCTAATATGGAAGAACTTGTAAACCAGAATGTAGATCTGGTATTTTTTTGGGATTTTCCAAAACCTGTTGATAAGATGAACGATATTGGTATACCGGTAGTAGTGACTCAGACAACCACAACTGATCAACAAGCACAATCAATTGAACAATTTAGAGAACTCATAAAAGGCGAAGTAACTCTTTTTGGTGAAGTATTGGGTCAGGATGCCCAGAAAAAGGTTGAAGACTATAACAATTTTTTTGATGAAAAAGTAGATCGGATCCTGAAGGTAACTTCGTTAATCCCTGAAAGTGAACGTCCAAAGGTATATTATGTTCGAGGTCCGGATCCTCTTACTACTCATGGAAAAAACATGTATACTCAGTGGTGGGTGGAAATGGCTGGAGGAAAACTGGTTTCAGCAGATATCTCTGAAGGGGTTCCAAAAGTATCAATAGAACAAGTAATATCCTGGAATCCGGATATTATTGTAATGGGAAGAGTTAATTCAACCTCACCCATTCTGGATGATCCAACCTGGAGTGATATTAGTGCTGTAAAAACAGGAAAAGTGTATACAAATCCTGAAGGAGTAATGTATTGGGATTACTCAAGTGAAGGAGTATTATTGTTAGAATATCTGGCAAAATTATTTCATCCGGAAAAATTTGAAAACATCAATATGAATGATGAGATAAAGGAATACTATGCAAAATTTTATGGTTATTCTTTAACTTATGATGAAGCAGAAAGGATATTGCATCACCTGCCTCCGGCCTGATCATTTTTTCCCAATATTTCACCCTTTTTTTTAATTTATTTAAAATTTTCAGGATCTGATGTAATAAAGATAGAGAGTTAACTTAAAATTATAAATTTCAAAAAAATTAAACCATAAAAATTAAATCTCCATAAATTCACAATAGTGATATGAAGGAAAGAATGAATCTCCTGATTAGGAGATTATCACTTCTTGTTGTTGCAATATCAATTCTTGCAACTTCTGGTTTTTTACCTGTTTCAGCAGAAAAAACAATGAAAACTGTGACAGACATGGATGGGCGGATTGTTGAAATTCCTGTTCCCCTTGAACATGTCATCACTCTGGGATCTGTGCCTGTTCAGAATAGTTTCATTTTTACCATAGGAGAAGGGGACACAATTATGAATGACCTCCCTGAATCGTTTAAAAAACAAGGGAGATGGAAATACCAGTACATTTTTGCTCCTCAACTCTCCGAGGGACAATCTGTTCAGGTATCGACAAATGAGCCAAATGTAGAACAGATAATCGCAATGGGTCCTGAAGTTTGTTTTACCATGGATAAACCAACAGTCGAACTACTCGAAAGCAGAGGTATTCCGGTGATATATCTTTCATGGGTCGATGATGATGACGTATATGGTCTTATGAATCTTCTCGGAGAGGTATATGACAAAGAGGAACTTGCATCAGAATACCTGGATTATTTTAATGATACGATAAAACGGGTTGATGCAGTTGTAAGCACAATTCCGGAGAATGAACGTAAAAAAGTATTATCACTATCATATGATTCCATGTCTGTTCCTCATAAAATATCAGAATGGTGGATCACAAGAGCAGGAGGGGTAAGTGTTACCAACATGCCAACGAATACGGTATCTTTTGAAACAGAACCTGAACAGATTAACCAGTGGAACCCTGATGTGATAATTGTCTCTAAAGAGAGTGATATCACAGGAATACTCGATGATGTACGATTATCTGACATCACTGCAGTGAAAAACAACGCTCTTTATAACGCTCCCTTTGGTGCACACAAGTGGGCTAATCGCGGAATAGAATTACCATTAATGGTAATTTGGACCGCAAAAACCATTTATCCAGAAAAATTCAAGGATTTCGATATTGAAAAAGAGACCGCAGATTTTTACGAAAAATTCTTTGGTGTTCGAACTAATATGGAGCAAACAAAGGAAATTTTAAGCGGAAATGCTAAAATATAACCATATTTTATGTGTAATTTTCTATTTCCTTTTTTAATTATTCAACATTAACTTTTGAAGTTTATTAAATCAATATATTAATTAGATGTAACACTGAATTTATATGAACAGGGAAGTGTAGTAACGAAATCCTGATGTGATATTATGAAATCTGAACGAATACTAACAGTTTTTACGTTATTTTGTATGGGTGTGATAATCTTAATCGCACCGGTGATGTCCGATGTAAGTACCCATACTATCACTGATATGAGCGGTAGTGAAATAACTGTTCCAACTAATATTGAGCGAATTGTAGTTGCATGCCAGGGTGGAGTAGCCCAGGAGATTGCAATATTGGGCAATCCGGATTCGGTCGTTGCTATGGATTCAACATATCTGTTTCCAATATTCGCAAAAATGTTTCCTCATTTTAAAGAAGTCCCAAATCCAGGTGGTTTTGATGACCTGAATATGGAAACCATTCTCAAATTAAAACCAGATGTTGTTATTAACAGTATTACATCATCGAAAGGGAATGCCAAACTTACTGAAAATGATATCCCGGTCTTCCAGGCATTTACAGGAAAAGCTACATCAGACAACATCTATAATGAGTTCCGGGCTTTTGGAGAACTTCTGAATAATACTGAAAAATCAGAAGAACTTGTAACCTATTGGTATGAAAAGAAACAATTCATCAGCGAACGGATGAATAAAATTCCGGAAAGTGAGAGGAAAACGGTATTTTATGACTCGAATTTTGCCTCAAATAAAAAACTTGTAACGGGTATTCCATGGGGTATATCTTTTGTTGAATTATCTGGTGGGATCAATGTTGCCAGGGATTTGGATGATGCTACATTCAATCCCGAAATAAATCCAGAACAATTAGCAGAATGGGATCCGGATGTTATCATCCTTCGAAGATGTACTGATGGTACCTATCCTGATCAGGAGATAAAAACCAATCCTCAGTTGTCCGGTCTATCTGCAATCAAGAATGGCGAGGTATATAACGTTCCTTTTGGAGGATTTTGGTGGGATTGTCCTTCCCCTGAGTGGCCACTTGGATATTTATGGTTGTCAAAGACTCTCTATCCGGATATATTCGAGGATGTCGATATGGTACATGAGATGAAGTACTTCTTTAAAGAATTTTACCGGTACGATATCTCTGATGAAGAAGCCAACGAAATTCTATCGGTGAACAATTAATGTTATTATCGAGAATTTCTCCTTTTTTGCACATCGAAAATAGTATCGAATCTTTGTAAAATCAAAAAAATTTTGTTTATTCAGGAATTTACTTTTATATACTTTACAATTGAGTATTATTAATAGAAACATATTTTAATAATTTACAAAATCAGCAAGTTAATAAGTTTTTATGCAGATCTTGTATTATCAGGATAAATCAGGATCTTATTCTGAAGTGGTATTTATGAACATGAATTTTAAATCTATGATAGTATTGGTCCTTTTTATCGTTGGATCAATTTTTATTTCTCCCGTTCTTGGTGATACAACGACCCGGACACTCACCGACATGAGTGGCAATGAAATAACCATTCCAACTGATATTGAGCGAATCGTAGTTGCCTGCCAGGGCGGAGTAGCCCAGGAAATTGTCATTATGGGGAATGCGGATATGCCCGTTGCAATGTCATCAATGAACCTGTTTCCTATGTTTGTAAAAATGTACCCGAATTTTAAGGAATTACCAAATGCAGGAAGTTTTGATGACCTCAATATGGAAACAATTCTCAAATTAAAACCTGATGTTGTTATTAACAGTGTTACGGCATCAAAAGGAAATGCAAAAATTACTGAGAATGATATTCCGGTTTTCCAGGCCTATACCGGAAGGGCAGCAGCAGATACTATCTACAATGAGTTCAGGGCTTTTGGAGAATTACTGAATAATCCGGAAAAAGCTGAAGAACTCATCTCCTACTGGGACGAAAAGAAAGAATTCATTAATAACCGGATGAAATCCATTCCGGAAGATGAGAGAAAGACCGTCTTTTATACCTCAAATAAGGATTTGGGAACTGATACCAATTGGGGTGTCTCGTATGTTGCATCATCCGGAGGCATTAATGTTGCCAAAAACCTGGGAGATGCGAAAGTCAATCCGGAAAAACTGGCTGAATGGGATCCGGATGTAATCATTGTCCGGGGTAACACTGATGGAAGTTATCCAGACCAGGAAATTTTAAACAATCCGCAATTAGCGGGTCTTTCTGCAATTAAAAATGGTGATGTCTATAATGTACCTATTGGTGGGTTCTGGTGGGATAGGCCATCACCGGAAAGTGCACTTGGATTTTTATGGCTTGCAAAGACTCTCTATCCGGACACATTCAATGACGTTGACATGGTGAGTGAGATGAAATCGTTCTTTAAGAATTACTACCGGTATTCCCTCTCTGATGATGAGGCAAATTCAATACTTTCGGTGAACAATTGAGGTGCATGAAATGGATAATTCCCAAAATACTATCATTTCTTCACTAAATTTTCCGGATGGTTTTCAGGAGATTGAAACAAATATTTCCGGATATAAACGGCATATGATCCTTGCCAGTGCCCTGAAAATGGGACTTTTTGATCATCTTGAGGAAAAAGGTGTTTTAACCAGGGAGGAGATTGTTACATCTCTTCCGATGTGTGGAATGCTGAGCAGAAGTTATCTGAATGCACTCGTCTCAATGAACCTCCTCATAGAAGGGGGAGATAAATATCAGAACTCCCGGATATCACAGAATTTTTTAACGAAGAAAAGTCCGTATTACCAGGGCGATCTGATTCTTGGCAACTCAAAATCCGGCTCACGGTGGGATCTTCTCTCTGAAGCAATGCAGAGCAGTGATGGTATGGCCAAAACCCCCGGACCTGGACCATCTTTAGATCATCTTAATACTCTTGCCCAGCGGGTAATCCAGGGCGAAGCCCAGGCACTCACTACGTGGATATCAGACCTTCCGGGTTTTTCCGGGATGAGAAAAATGTTGGATATCGGAGGAGGACATGGCCTGTATACCATCGGCATCTGCCAGATAAACCCTGATATGAAAGGAGTTATCTTAGACCAGCCCCATGTTACCGATCTCACAAAACAGTATATTCAAAAATATGAGATGGAAAATAGAATTTTGTCAAAACCCGGAGATATCAGGACTGAAGCCTATAAACCGGAGTATGACATTATTCTGATATCACATCTTCTCTACAAATTTCGAAATGACCTTGATGAGATTTTCAGGCTGGTAAGTGGAGGCCTTACAGAAAACGGCATTCTTGTTTCCAATCACTGGTTCTGCTCACCAGGATGCCTTCCTTCACAGGACCCGGTGAATGAACTTGAACGTTCGCTCCAGAGTGCCGGTCATCCTCTCTGTCATCCTGAACATTTTGCCGAATTGTTTGAAAAATATGGACTTAGTTGTATTCGGACAGGGACCATTGAAACAGCCAATGGAACATCCATGCTTCATGCAGCACAAAAGGGTAAATTATGAGTAGCGAATTCCAGGCCCGTAATCAGGTAGAAAAGTCATTTGATCTTTATTCTGCCGAAAAAGACCGGTACCAGGGAGGCTCTATTCTCCAGGAGACAAAAGACCGGTTAATCGATAGATATGGAGAAAAATTAGATAACCTTACCCTTGACCGGGTGGTAATTGGAATTTTCTACACCGGTGTCCTGTTGTCTGACGGCTCATCAGGTATCTGTTTTACTCCTATCAAGGCGATTCCGGAATCAGTTTGCTGTCCTTCATCTGCACGTGCAATGCCACGGGCTGGCAGGCTGAAAGGGATGAAGGTAACTGATATTTTTCAGTATCTGACACAGCCCGCTCCCATTAAACGTGCTATTGCTATTGCAACACTGAATGCCCTTTCAGACGGGATTTGGCGGAACAATCCGGAAGAAGGTGCCGGAAAGTACCGGATAGAAGAAGGAGATGATATCTTTTCTATAGTTGACCTGGATTCGATTAAAAAAGCGGTAATCGTCGGGGCCTTAATTCCGGTGATTAAATCGTTTAAAGAAAAAGAGATCCCGTACCGGATTGCTGAACTGGATATCCGGACATTAAAAGAAGAAGAATTACCGTTCTTTGTAAGCCAGGAGGATCTCCCCGGAGAACTTTCAACTGCTGACATGGTCATTATCTCCGGAACAACCCTGCTCAATGATACCCTGGAGAGTATTCTTTTTTCATGCAATCCGGCAGCGAATATTATGCTCATCGGTCCGACTGCAACCATGCTTCCGGAGAGTTTTTTCTCAAGAAAAGTAACTGTCCTTGCAGGAAACCGGGTAGTTATACCGGAAAAAATACTAGATGTCCTTATAGAAGGCGGATCCGGTTATCATTTCTATGGCGATTCTTCCAGAAAAGTAATGATAATAAAAGAGTAACCCTAAATTTCCCCTTTTTAGGGATAAGAGGGTACACATACATTTCTATTAGCCTGCTTGATGAAATGAACTCCGATAGATATCTGGTAAGTATCTTCAAGAGATTTTTCAGTAACCACTTTTTCTGCCTGTCCGACCAGTGATACAACACCGTTTTGCATGATTCCGACCTGACAGGAGAGGAGAAACGTATGGTCCGGATAATGGGTTGACATGATAATGGTAATTTTTTGGGTTTTTGCTAGTTTATCCAGTATATGAAGGATTTTAACCTGGTTTCCAAAGTCAAGATGGTTTGTTGGTTCATCCAGGATAAGAATGGATGGCTCCTGGGCCAGAGCTCTTGCAATCATGGCAAGCTGACATTCACCGCCACTGATCCTATTGACCGGAGCATCCTTCAGGTGCTCAATTCCCACAATTTCCATAGATTTCATGGCAATCTCAATATCTCTTTTTCCGGGTCGTGAATATGCAGGAATATGAGGGGTCCGGCCGAGAAGGACCAGTTGCAAAACGGAAAATGGAAAGACCATTTTATGGGCCTGCGGAACATATCCTACTTTTTGAGCAAGTCTTTGTCGTGATAATTCCGTAATGCCTTTTCCTTCAATGAACACTTCTCCGGTATGCATCGGCATAACCCTCCCGCAACATTTGAGAAGGGTAGATTTTCCAATACCATTCGGACCTAATATACACAGGATCTCTCCCTTTTTAAGAGAGAACGTCACATTCTTAAAAATCTCCTTTTCTGGATTATATGAGAATCCACCATTTTTAATCGAAAACATTTATGTCCACCCGACATCACGTCTTGCCATAATATACGCAAAAAATGGAACACCAACGATTGCCGTAAGAATTCCAAGTGGAATTTCTGCAGTAGTTGCATTCCTTGCGATATTATCGATAAGAATCAGATATGCTGCCCCCAAAAAGAAAGAAACCGGAATTAAACGGGCATTATCAGGCCCGACCATCATCCGGCCGAGATGGGGGATCACGAGTCCTATCCATCCGATAATTCCACATATGCAGACTGAATACGCAGTAATCATCGTGGAGATAAGGATGAGTATGTACTTCATCCTCCTGGTATCTACGCCAAGAGCTCCGGCTTCCTCATCCCCCAGTGAAAAAGCGTTAAGACGCCAGCCAATTATCATGCAATAGAGAGATCCGGGGACGATAAAAATGAATGCAAATAAGATGTCCGGCATTGAGACTGCACTCAGAGATCCCATAAGCCAGTACGTGATGGCAGGAAGTTTTGACGTAGGGTCAGCAACGAATTTTACCAGTGAAATAAGTGAAGTGAAAAAGGATCCCATGATGATCCCTGATAGGACCAGGACCAGTATCGACTCACCTTTGTATATCTGTGAAAGCAGTATCGCAAATCCGACGGACAATAATCCAAAAAAAAAGGCAGAACCTTCAATCAGGAGAAGCGGGAGAGAGAATAGTATTGCTACTGCTGCACCAAATCCGGCTCCGGAAGATACCCCGAGGATGTCCGGAGAAACCATGGGGTTTCGAAAGAGGCTTTGATAAACAGCTCCAGCAACAGAAAGGCCACCTCCAATTAACAATGCTCCAAGAATCCGGGGAATTCGAATGTTGAAGATAACATTTGACTGAGCCTCTGTCCATGTTGGATCTGAATGAATCACCGGAGAAAAGAGAATTGTAAGTACCGTTATCGGATCGAGGGAGTATTGACCAATGAAGAGCGAAATAACTGCAAGAATGAAAGGGGAAAGAATAATGCATACTATCCCGAGGGATACCATGTTTTTTTCTACCCATCGGACCTGAACAGATACCATTCCATGTATCAGTTAGAAGTATTGTTTAATATAATGGATCAAATGATCAATAAGTTCATTACATTAATTTAACTACGAATTTTAATGAGATTCTGCGTTTATAATTGCATTATACAAGTAATTTATCCTCATTTATCATCAGAATGAGAAATGTAATGATGTTTACCTTATTGATCCGAGCGGTAAAAGTATAAAAAAAGAAATTCAGTTACAATGAACCGTAACTTCATCATTACATTTATTTATCCCGGAAATTTGTTCCTGAAGTAATACTTCAATGCGGTCTGCAATACCTGATAGCACCTCTTCATCTGATAGCATACCTTCAGGCATATCAACAACTTTCCTATACTGGATTGGAACATTATCCATCCGGTACACAATCCCTGGAACTTCTACTCCGGATATTCCGACCGGGATATGAAGATCTGCAACCTCTGCTGCCATGCTCATGTTCGGATCGATAGTTATCCAGGTGTGTTTTTTCAGGTGCCGGACAGCATCAATCGGGAAATGTGCTGCTGCATCGGTTCCGATATTTATGAACAGATCAATTTCATCACGGTTTGCAAGGTCTATCGTGCTGGTCTCTCCCGGATTCATATGGGCATGGTCACCTTTGGTTAAATCAAGACAGTAGGGGAATCCGTATGACCAGCACCAGACACGATTTGCCCCGGCTACATTAAAATGACCCCGCATGGCCATAATAGACCATTTTGATATCTGGTTCAAATCCCGGGTAAGCGAGATTGCGATGTCAATATTGTGATTCCTGCCATCGGTATGCGTCAGGCCCATCCCAAAAAAGAAGACTCCGAATTTTGCTTGTTTTAAAATGCCTGCAACTTCAAGGATTGTTTGTTTTGGAATTTCTGCAACATTTTCCGGGATGTCCTTTTCATGACCATACATGACCATTCGGAATGCATTGAAGAGTTCATAATCATGTCCGGGCTTAACCTGGAGGTGGTAATCTGCAATTCCAGCGGTATCTGTTTTACGTGGGTCAACAACAATAACCGTACGTTCAACAAATCCATTCCCTTTGAAAAATCCCAGAGGATATATTGCATACCGTGACATGTGCCTTGGATGGGCATGGATGGGATTTGCACCCCAGTACAGGATTACATCAGCTCGGTTCTTCACCTCTCCAAGGGTGCAGCTTGGATACCCGTTATCAAAATGAGCGATCAAGGATGGGCCATGACAAATGGATGCACAATTATCAAGAATGCCACACCCAATTTCCATGAGTCGTGCAGCTTCCCGTTGTGCTTCACAGGTTGTGGATCCAAACCCGTACATGAGTGGTTTTTTTGCTGCAATTATTGCCTTTGCTGCATAATCAAAAGCTTCTTCGTAAGAGATCTCCTTCCATGATCCATCTGGCTGGCGAAGTCTTGGCCTTGTTATCCGGTCGGAACTGGTAGCCTGCAAAAAAATTTCAGTCCCTATTGCACAGGCATTTTCTACTTCAAGGATCTTTTTTCCGTCATCAGATACTACAACCCTCACATCGTCACATGAACAGCCACAATACGGACAACCAATATCTTCAAGAATTTTTGGCATCTGAAATCCATCCCATGCCTACTGCTTGAAAAATCAGTTCCTTTGCGCTGAGAACCTTTTCATGTGGTGCAGGAAAAACGCAAACCGGAAACCCGCTATACTGGGGAACACCGGTTGACTGGGTTTTACACGGGACAACCTGGTTAGCCCAGACACCCTGCCTGATATGGCAGATTCCCGGATTTAATGTCTGAATCCCACATATCGCTTTGACAACAACCTCGCCACACTCGCTTCTAACCCTGACCGGTGTGTTTTCCTCTATGCCCATCCTGGACATATCAAGTTCATTCATCTCGATAACGCTGCAGGCATCGAAATATTCCCTGGAATTTTTGCCTTTTTCCATGGCAATACCCTCTTCAATTGACCGCTGGGTTATCATGGTCAGGGTTCGTTTTTGTGTCATGCTTTTTGCGTTCCTGTGGGGTGAAAGTGGTTACGGTAACGTTCCTATCAGTTCTATTGCTAATTCATAGGGATTTTTCGGGCGTTCACTTCCGGTTTTATTCGTAAAAAAGGTGTGTGGATGAATGGTGTTTAACTGCTCAACACTGAGCTTATTAACTATACCCCTGGCAATTTCTTCTGCTTCCTTAGATTTGCCCGGATATTTAAGGATATATCCCATCCTGATATGCATAACCATTGCTTCTCGTAATTCCTCTTCGCTCAGCTTGTCAAAGGGTGTGTACTTTTCTACTTCGGGTTTGCTCATTGATACCTCTGTAATGGGTATGTTCTCTCATCAGTGAAGAAAATAATTACGCTCTTTTCTTTTCAGCCATGTGAATGGTTGCTTCTCCATATGGTGATCGAATCACACCGGTTTTTTGTATCATCAGAGCGTTTTTCTCACAAATGTCTTCGAATTTCTTTTTGTCTGCAAGCTGGTGGTACCGGGTATGGAGAGCTAGTTCAAGTTCATAAAGGCCTTGCATTCCGGTTCCGACAGGAGGTGCAGTAAACCAGTGGTTTGAAAGGAAGAGACCACCAGGCGATAGAGAGGATGCAACATTCTTCATTAGTTCATCCATGTTATCTTCCTGGGAATAGAGTGAGTGAGCGATGAGAATAATATCGGATTGTGGACCAGAATATGTCATCATATCTCCGGATACTGCAGTAATCCGGTTATCCATTTTAAACCGGGAAATATATTCCCTTGCTATCGCGGTATCTATCGTTCCACATAGAACCGTTGCAGTCATTTCAGGATTATTCTGGCAGGCAGCGATTGCATACAAGCCGTGACCACCATTTATTTCCAGGAATGTCCGGGCATCAGAAAATCCTTCCCAGGTTTTCAGGATATTGGTAACATTCTGAATTGTTCCCCGGAGAGCATAGTTAGCCTGGGCTCTGGCCGATCCCATGGATATATTATCAAATGCCTTTTTTTCTTCAGGTTTTGTCAGATAAACATCAATATCCTTCCAGGGTGAATCATCATTCGGGAGATTGATGATATAATCACCCTGGTAAAAAGGACTTGTTTTGACAAAATTCATCTGGGCAGCAGGTGATATCGAAAATTCATCTCCTGCCTTTCTAACCATATCAAGGTAATAGAGCATTCCAAGAAGACTTGTCATATATTCAGGTTTAACCCCGGTTCCTGCTGCAATTTTCTCCGGAGAGGCTGGTCCATTCTCCGCAAGCCACGAAAAGAGGTCAAGTTTTAGTGCAGCGCAAACCACCATGTATTCCTTGTAGACCTGGACGAGGTCATCTATGATCTCAATAATCGGCAGTTCCGGAATTTTCAGGATCTCATTCATCTCAATACTCATGGCAATCACTGATACGCAACTTTGTGAAAAGTCAAACAAACATGTATGCTAACTATCTGCCTGAACATGTACCTTCCTGGGAAAATACAGCAGACACATTGAAAGAAAGAAAAAAGGTTATTTTTTCAGGTAAATATTACCGTAAATAATCTCGCCTTTCTTCTTTGTTTTCCGTTCTCCAAGGTCACCGATGAACTGGTCAAAGGTGTAGGTTGCTCCGTCAACTTCTTTCTCAACGGTTGCAATCTTTTTAAAGCCCGGTAGCGGATAGAGAATGTTTCCAAAGATGTATGCATCTCCTTTTACCATCTGTCCACCGACACGTCCTTCTACGTCTCCCTTAATGATGACGGTTCCACCTTCTGCGTGGGTCAGGACATGAATAAATGCATCGCCTTCAATGATGATGGTTCCTCCGGTCATAGCGGTTCCGATATCATTTCCAGCCTTTCCTTTTACCCGGATAAGACCACCAGACATACCACGCCAGTCTCCACGATATGCACTGCCGACATGGTTCTGGGCATCTCCCTCAATCAGGATCTCTCCACCTTCCATGGCAATGCCAAGGAAACTATCTGCATTACCTTTTACGGTGATCTTTCCGCCGGTCATCCAGCCACCGATATACATATCGGTATCATTATTGATGACAATCTCACCAGCAGACATCTTCTGACCAAACCGCTTCATCCGACGGACATCGCCGTTTACAACGATTTTCGTATCTGCTGCAGTCTCACCGGCCTTTCCATCGAACTTGAAGAAATCTCCAAGTTTCCATTGGATTTTTCCTTCGTGTGCTGGAAGGGCTGCAATTTCTGCCAGGCTCTTTCCTGCAAACTGGTCAGGTGTTACATTGTAGCATTCAAGGAAGAGTTCAGGCTGGCTGGTCAAGGTCATTGTTACGGTTTCCATTCTTGTTTCCCCCTTATGCTACATCCAGTTCAATTGCCCGTGCATTGTGTACGTGTTCATCAAATACTGCATAGTTCTCAAGGTTAACGGTGTAATTCCTGGAGAACTTCTCCTTGATATCGTGCATAACCTGAGCATTCTCCGGCATGTTCACTTTTGTCCAGAGAGTGTACTTGGGTGGCTCTGCAACAATCTGACCATCCTTGACAACAACCACACCTTCTTTTAAGGTATACGCGGTGTTCTGGAATGCAGCTTCGATCAATTCCGGATCAGACGGAAGCTTGTTTGCATCAAGGTTGTAAATGGCAATGTTGGCATCTGCTCCCTTTGTAAGGCTGTATATGCTTGATAAACCAAGAGCCTTTGCCGGACCTGCACGGGTCATCATAGCAATGTCATACAGACCAAGTTCACGATCCATTGAAGCGATGTTACTTGCAGCGATGACTTTGTCCTTCCACTTCATGGTGTCAAGGGTTGCTTCACGTGCTTTCTGGGACATGAGCCACTTAATGACACGGGGGTACCGGGTAAATGGTCCTGCATTCGGATGATCGGTGGTGATATGGACTCTCATCAGGTCTTTAGCATAGAGACCAATTTCAAGGCCGATTGCCCATTGAATGCCACAGACTTTGATATTCTTGTCATAGATGTACGGCACGATACCTGATCCGGTCTCAAGTTCGACATCAACATTTGCCCACTTGATGTGGTTTAACTGGTTGAGGTGATACTCGAATGGACCATCTGCGGTCATCGTGGTCGTTTCATCAAGAGTAACCTGTCCTATGTCTACGGTAATATTTTTGTTACTGTTTACATAGTCCATGACTTCCTTTGCACCAGACTCAAAGTCTGCCCAGGAAGTACCCTTGTAGCTGTGGAACTGAAGGTGAGTGTTATGAAGAACCTGTTCTCTGCCAAACTTATTCTTGGCTTTTGTCCCCTCAGCAAGTTTCAGGGTATCGATGGTATCCTTATAGTTACCTGGATTTCCCAGATTGTTTCCGTGGATATGCACAGAGTGAGGAAGACCAAGGTACTCGTTGGCTTCGATAAGGCCTTTTACGATCTCTGCAGGAGTAATATCAAAGTACGGAACCGGGTCGTTAATGGTAGTACAATTCTCTCCCCATGCCCATGCTTCAGTTCCACCTGGGTTTACGACCTTGATACCAATACCCTTGGTTGCATTAAGCAGCCATGCAATGTATGCAGCATTGTTCTCAAGTTCCTTATTCTTAATATATTCAAAGCAGAACCAGTTGTTTCCAAAAACCGGCATTGCTGCCTGGTCAAGAATTGGTGTGTCACGGAACTCTTCATGCACGTGGGGTGCAAGGAGTGGTGGCATTGCTGCTTCGTTGGTAAAGGTATACCCCATGCGGGCGTATGCATAACCGGTTTTCCAGGTGGACGGAATGGAAAATCCCATCTCCATACGCTTACCCTGCTTGAGGATGCCTCCCCGGTATTCACCCCGGAAGAATTTGTCTTCCGGACGCATCTCACGACCAAGGTTTACCTTTGGTCCGGCAACGTGGCAATGTATATCAACACCACCGGCCATTACAGTCTTGCCTGCTGCATCGATGACCTCTGCCTTGTTTGAGACTTTATCTACGATCTTACCGTCTTTTACTGAGATATCTGCCTTGTCTCCCTTTAATCCTGAAATTGGATCAAACACATACCCGTTCTTGATAATAAGTTCTGACATCAGGCCTCACCCTTTGCTTTCAGTTCTTCCATACGGTCAGCGATCTTGTTCAGGAGTGTTTCATCATCCATGACACCTTCCGGTGGTTCAATGACTTTTCTGAACTGGATTGGCACATTGTCCATACGATAGACGATACCACCAACATCAACACCACAGATACAGACTGGGATATGGAGGTCTGATATCTCTGATGCCATGTTAATGCTTGGATCGATGGTGACCCAGGGGTGCTTTTTCAGGTGTTTTACTGCCGGGATTGGGAAATGTGCTCCTGCATCGGTTCCAATGTTAATGAACATGTCCACTTCGTCACGCATTGCCATGTCAACCGAACTGGTTTCACCCGGGTTCATGTGTGCATGGTTCTGCTTGGTAAGATCAAGACAGTACGGGAACCCAAACGTCCATGACCAGACAACTCCGGGGCCGGTGATATTGTAGTGACCCCGCATTGCCATTATGGTCCACTTTGAGACTTTGTTCAGGTCACGGGTAAGGGAGATTGCAATGTCGATGTTATGGTTTCTTCCGTCAGAGTGGGTCAGTCCCATACCAAAGAATACCGTTCCAAACCGGGCATTCTTCATGATCTCTGCAACTTCAAGGATCTGCTCCTTTTTAACTCCGGCAACTTCATCGGGAAGGTCATTTCCATGGCCTTGGATGACCATCCGGAATGCATTGAAGAGTTCATAGTCGTGACCCTGTTTTATCTGCAGGTGGTAGTCTGCCACGTTTGCAGTGTCAGTAAAACGCGGATCGATAACAATGACAGTCCTCTTTTTCTGCCCTTTTCCAGTGAAGAATCCACGGGGGAAGATAGAGTACCGGGACATGTGACGCGGGTGTGCATGTGCCGGGTTGGATCCCCAGTACACGATGACGTCTGCACGGTTCTTGACTTCTCCAAGGGTACAGGTCGGATATCCATTATCGAATATGGCAAGAAATGACGGTCCATGACAGATGGTTGCGCAGTTATCAAGCATGCCACCTGCAATTTCCATGACACGTGCTGCTGCAGCCTGTCCTTCACAATTGGTTGAACCAAACCCGTACATGAGTGGTTTCTTCGCTTTGAGCAGGTGACGGGCGGTCCAGTCGATTGCTTCCTCGTATGAGATATCCTTCATTGAACCGTCCGGCTGTCTCATCCGTGGAAGTTTAATTCTGTCTTTCGAGCAGCCGTGTTTGAATATTTCTGTGCCAATTGCACATACGTTCTCTACTTCAAGGATATCCTTTCCGTCATCTGATACCGTTACACGGACATCATCACAGGAACATCCACAGTATGGACATCCAACATTCTCTATTACTTTCGGCATAATTAATCACCCTTCCATAATCCGACAGCACCCTGAACAAGCTCTAATGCTGTTTTTAATTTATCATTAGGAGCCGGTTCTACCGTTACCGGAAATCCACTGTACTGTGGTGCTCCGGTTGACTGGGTCCGTGGTGGAACAACCTGGTTTGCCCATACTCCCTGCCTGATATGGCAAAGGCCCGGGTAACAGGCCTGGCGACCAACTGTTGCTTTTACAACTACCTCACCGGATTCACTTTTTACACGGACATTGGTATTTCTCATGATACCAAGTTCTTTCATGTCCTGTTCGTTCATCTCGATGATACTGCAGGCATCAAAGTACTGCTTGGAAGTCTTTCCGATTTCCATGGCAATACCTTCTTCTACTGCCCGTTGGGTTATCATGTTTAACGTTTTGTTTGCTGTCATAGGATCTCCCGAAATCCTACCTGTCAAAGCGCCAGAACGCTTTGGATAATATCAATTCAGGATCAGGAAAAAGCAGTTTTTCCATATGAATTAGGCATAAAATACAGTTGTCCTGATCGTGGAAAGTAATCTTTGAATCTCTCTATATGAATATATTCAATTTTTAGAATTAGGCATGATTTTACCTTAAAAGAGAAATTTTTTGGATTTGTTTGCCTATTAACTCTCATAGGTTAAAACCTGCCTGATATTCAAAAAAGAGGTATGATTTTAGAGTAATTGGAGCATAAAAATCCTGTAAGATCAATACGACAACAATTTGTGGGTAACTTTATCTCTTAAATTTTTTAATCAGCTAAGATTAATAAATTACCTGGGATAACCATTCAACAGGTATTTTTGATAGCAGATGAATAATATGTTAGGCATCAAATCTTCCAGGTCTGCATAGTATGAAACCTTTTACCCGGATAAAAAAAATTAAAGGAAATGAATACCTGTATGAGATCACTCCCTATTTAGACGAATCAACAGGCAAATGGAAGCAAAAATCCCGGTATTTAGGAAAAAATGTGGCAGGTGAACCTGTCAGAAGAGCTAGTATACCAAAAACCGGGCAGGTATATGATCTTGGGCAATATATCCCGATATACTGGGTTATTCGTGAGTATAAATTTTTAGAGGCTCTTCTTTGTAGCTTCAGTCCTGAGGAAGTGGCATTATTACTGATAGTTGCAACCAACCGGATAACTCTTCCATGTTCTCCCCGCCACATGCAGACCTGGTTTTCCGGAACCTGGCTTAAAAAATTGATTCCCGGGGCTGAACCCGACCCGGCATCGGTGTTTAATCTTTTAAGTGTTGTTTCAAACCGCTCTGTTATCGGGCTTTTTTCCCGTATGATATCGATGATCAATGACTTTTCAGAAAACCGGATTATCATGTCCGGACGAATTACCGACTTTTCACAATTTGAGAAGACCCGAGGAAGTGGGTACCCATTTAAGGATCTACTTGAGGGTGATCTGGGTATCCGGATGTTTTATGATCCTGGTCCTGGTATCCTGACTGGGTGTGAAATCACTGATATCAGGAGGAATTTTATTGATGAGTCATTAAGTATCATCAGTTCAGGGAGGGTACCCGGATCTTCCCTGCTTCCAAATTGGGATTATTTTTCACCGGTGCTCATCCAAAACCTGGTAACCATGGGTTACCCTTTTATTATCAGACCGGACAGTAATTACGAACCGGTAAGCAGGGAAATTCTTGAATGGGATGAGAACAAGTCCCCCGGAATAGAATGTATCTATGATGGGGAACATTGTATTTTAAAAGATTTTATCGCAATGGTAGGGTATACTCCGGTCAGGGGGTATATCCTTCATCACCCGAAAAAGGAATTGGCAATCAGGCACGTTTTTGAAAAAAATTTACAAAATATTCACGATATGATTCTCCAGGCAGAAAATGATCCAGATACTCTGGATGATCTAATCCGCGAAGTTGCTGGTGTTCAAAATGAATTTTTCATCAGAAAACCCCAGAAATCTGGTGTAATCCGAAACAAGGAGATGATAACTAGAGAGATACGAAGGTTATCCCGTTCGTGTGTGCTTTACCTTGGTGATTTTTCTTATCAGGATTGTTTCTCTCTTACTGATACGAGATGGAAGATTGAACGGGATCTTTTTTCATTGTATAAAGAATTCAAACGAGATCTTTCAGGTCACCAGATCGAACGGATTAAAATTGGAATATTATTCATCTGTTTCCTTTCTGTTATGATCAAGGGTCTCATCATGAAACGGATTGAACAGGCAAAATTTGATGATATAACATCGATTGATGCTCTCATGGCAGAACTGATACATATCCGTGTGGTTAAATCATACCAACCGGTCATTGTTCCAGCAAAGCTGACCCGGAGACAAAAAACGATATTATCATATTTCGGAGGTTTACCATCTGTGTGATCCTTCTTTTTTACTTCTATTCTTATTTCGGATTGTATTTCAATAGGTATTGAGGAATATTATTATGGATCCTCTCCCTGCTTTTTTTATTGTAATTATCTGTGTCACTATTG
The DNA here is from genome assembly GCA_012729535.1 of Methanomicrobiales archaeon. Classification (GTDB taxonomy): domain Archaea; phylum Halobacteriota; class Methanomicrobia; order Methanomicrobiales; family Methanospirillaceae; genus Methanospirillum. The sequence continues at coordinate 47,495 of JAAYCY010000050.1, forward strand.
TCAGTACCTGGTTTCGCATCTCTCCGTTTTTTATTCTGATTGGTGGTGCACTATTTTTTGGGCTTATTACCGGTATGACCTGGGATATGGTCATGGAGGGGATAGTAGATGGTGTTGGAAAGGTATTTTCTGCATTTGGTATCATTATCCTGTGTGGAGCAGTTATAACTAAACTTCTGCAGGAACAAAACCAGATACAGGATATCATATCAGATATCAGAAAAGTTAGTAAAAATCCTCGAATTATAGCCGGATTCTCTGGATACCTGCTTTCTGTTCCGATTACCTGTTGTATCACAGCATATATCATGCTCCATCCGATACTAAAAACTCTAGAAAAAGATCGGAACAAATGTAATATTCTTCTTTACCTTGCAGCAGCTGGTAGTATCATCTCGTATGCCCTGATTTATCCGACTCCCGTGGTAATTCCTCTATTTACTGCATTTTCAGCCGGAATGAGTCCGATGTTTTTTAACGGGGTGACCATTCCTTTATCATTGTTCCTCCTTGGAGGGACACTCCTGTTCTTCAGGTTCATGTATCCTGATAAAAAGTTCGTGAATATTATTCGGAATAGTACAGAAATCCCGCAGTGTAGTGCAAGTAAATGCACATGCAGTGTTCCTGGTATTCACTGGAGGGCCTGGGGACCGTTTATTGCGATTGTGCTTGCAATACCCGTTTCTGTTCTGTTTCTCCGTCTGTCTCATACCAGTATGATTAATTTTATCATGCTTGCCGGTGCAGCTGTTGCCATTGCACTATCTCCCTCCAGTATCCGGAATTCCGGGATATCACTGGGAGCCAAACATGCAGGACTTATCATCTTTGACATCTGTGGAGCCGGAGCACTCGGGTATGTTATCGTCAAAAGCGGGTTTGCACAAAGTGCAGTAGGTCACCTGACTCTTCTCATCCCGGTCATTTTAATTCCCTTCATCCTTGCAGCACTCATCGAAACAGCACAGGGCTCACGGGTGGTAACAGCAGTAATTACCGGTCAGGTGTTGTCTGGTTCAGCAATTGTACATGATATCTCTCCACTTTCTCTGATTCTTCTTATCAGTGCCGGTTCCTGTATGATTTCATATGTAACCGATCCCTACTTCTGGCTAGTCCAGCGGACTACTGGTGATGATATGAAAACCGTTGTAATGAATTATACAATCCCTATAGCTCTTGCAGGTGTCGGGATATTACTTGTGGCACTAGTAGTGGAATATTTATGGAATTAACAGAGGTATACGACACTTTTTTTAATCCATGGATCTTAAATAACATACCTGGATCCTGATATTTCTCTCACCTGGTAAATCGAATATGCTGTCAGATTTTCGAACACTGCTTACTGAGGTAACCCAGGCAATCCTGCCAATCGTACTCCTGATCCTCATCCTTCATGCATTTCTGCCAGGAGTATCGGCCCATACGGTTCTTTTGTTTATCGCAGGTAGTATCATGGTCATCCTTGGCATGACCCTCTTTCTCATGGGAGTGAAAATCGGTCTGCTTCCCATGGGTGAGGCTATTGGATCTGAAATACCCAAAAGTGGATCAATTATTCTTATCATAATTACTGGTTTCCTTTTTGGTTTTTTAGCAACAGTCGCAGAACCTGATGTCCGTGTCCTTGCAGATATGATCCAGACCGTATCTGAAGATGGTATCTTAAAAACTCAATTGATCCTTGTTATTGCAGTAGGAGTTGGGTTTTTTGTTGCAACTTCAGTACTTCGGATCATCTATAATGTTCCAATAGCGTACCTTTTTGCAGCTGGATACCTTGCAATAATAGGCCTTTCTCTCATCTCGCCTTCTAATTATGTTCCGATTGCTTTTGATGCAGGGGGCGTTACAACCGGGCCGATAACGGTCCCTTTTATCCTGGCTTTGGGTATCGGAGTCACCTCTATTCTGGGGGGTAGATCTGCCCTTTCAGATGGCTTTGGTTTAATAGGCCTTGCTTCAATCGGTCCGATAATCGGGGTGCTTCTCATGGGGGTTATTTTTGTATGATATACATCCCTATCGCTGATGGAATAGACCATGTCATCCTTGACGTTATTCAGGCGTTATTACCCCTTGTTGTTTTTTTCCTCATTGCCCAGCTGGTATCACTTAAACTACCTGGACAGTATATTCTCAATCTTTTTAAAGGGCTTTTTATCACTCTCATTGGCATGGTGCTCTTTTTTCAGGGAGTGAAAATTGCCTTTCTCCCAGCCGGCCAGAGTATAGGTGCATATTGTGGAACCCTGGAACATATCTGGATTCTCATTCCTTTTGGTTTCCTGCTCGGGTTTCTGACCACTTTTGCCGAACCTGCAGTACGGGTGCTCTGTTACCAGGTAGAAACTTCTTCAAATGGATATATTAAGGGTACACTTATTCTGTATGCTCTTTCTATCGGAGTTGCCACATCAGTCAGCCTTGGAATGGTAAGGATACTCTATGGGTTTCCATTTCTGCCTTTCATTATCGGGGGATATCTACTCGCATTAATTCTCATCCAGTTTACTGACCATGATTTTATTGGGATTGCCTTTGATTCCGGGGGAGTTGCCACCGGACCGATGGCAGTCACGTTTCTTATGGCATTTGCAGTAGGTGTAGCCGATTCTATAGGTGGCAGAGATCCTTTCCTGGACGGTTTTGGTATGATTGCCTTTATTGCACTTACCCCAATTCTCACGATTCTTATTCTGGGAATAATCTTTAAAATGAAAAAAACTGGAGAACTATCATGATATACGAAGGATGTAAAAATCTGATTGTAACCATTGTAAAAAAGGGTTGGTCAGAAAAAGTAATCCATGCCTCACGAGAAGCTGGAGCATCTGGTGGAACAATTCTGATGGGGCGGGGTACCGGTATTCACGAGACCCAGTCACTGTTCGGGCTTCCCATCGAACCAGAAAAGGAAGTAATTCTGACGGTAGTGGAAGTGGACCAGACTGATAAAATCCTCTCTGCCATTGAACAGGCAGCTGAGCTAAGCACTCCCGGTATGGGTATTGCCTTTGTCTTAAACCTTGAAAAAATAGCAGGAAGGGTCCATATGACCTGCAATCTCGATGAGGATAAACCTGCCTGATGATTAACCCTGGCAGCTTTCACTATCCCTTTGCCTGAGGATTAACACTGGTTTCTGGGTGGTCCTGGCAACTGATTCGGCAGTTGTTCCAAGGAGATTCCTGATAAAGTTTTTTTCTCCGGTTGACTTTATTACAATCATCGAGACATCTTCATGTTCTGAATATGCAAGGATTTCCTGTGCTGGATCACCAATCACAACTTCAGTATGGATCTCCTTTGTATGTCTGATCAGTTTATCTTTTATTTTCTCTAGGTTCTCTTTTGCCAGTTTAATGTTTTCTTGCACCTCATCATTGCTATCTCCGGTTGAGATTACATGGAACAATACAACTGATCTGTTGGTAATCATGTCAGCAACACAAAGTTGTTCAATCTCCGGCCTGGAAAAGTCCGTGCATATCAGAATTTTGGAAAACGGGTCAGGACAGGGAACAGTTAAGACTCCACGATCGTTTTCGGTTCCCGGGGGATGAATGAGCAGAAGGTTTTTTGTCCCATATTTCAGGAGCTCCGAAGCAGTGCTGCCGATGAGAAGCGACTCAATAACACTCCTCCCTCTTCTCCCCATCATGACAAGGCTCACATCTTCTCGTATTGATACGTTGTTTATTATTTCTGCGATTGATCCCCCGCTAATTTCTTCAACCAGTCCTCTGATCTTCGACCTGGGCATATGGATAATCTTTTTTAATTCTTCAAGACGCAGGCGTGCGTAATCCACGTCCGGGTTTACTGTTTCCGGTTGTCTGACCAGGTACAGGCTTTTTGTAATATTAAGGAGAACAACTTCTCTGATTTGAGGTATTTTTGACAGGCATCTGACAACATACTGGGAATCATCGGAGAAATCTATTGGTATTATAACTTTTTTAAACATGGTTGACCTCATCTGTTCCTGTTTTATTATCACTGGTTTTCATCTGCCTTCAAGATAAGTGTTTCATGAACCCTGTCCCGTTCACGGTCAATCTGTTCCGGGGTAGCACCAGACTGCCTTAGTATAAATTCAGTAACCGACAAAGCAAGTTCACCTTCGTCAGAGAAGACAACATCTGCACCTGCATTTCGTAGACTTGAGATATCTGACACGTAAACAGTCCTGGCAATGATCCGGATATCCGGATTTAATCGTCTTGCCTGTTTCACAATTTCATTGCTTCCGGGTATATTTGCAGCACTAATAATGAGTACTTCTGCCTTGTTGACTCCTGCCTCCCTGAGGGTATCAATCCGGCTGGCATCTCCATAAAATGCCCTGCACCCTTCCTTTAACAGGTATTGTACAGTTTCTACGTTTAATTCGATGATTGTTGGATCAATATTGTTTTCTTTGAGAAGCCTGGTCACCGTCTGTCCTACCGGACCATAGCCAATAACAATAGCACGTGTTTTTTCCGATGATTCGGTTTTTAAGGGGGATGAATCTATCATACTACACCGGTTCTGAATTTTTCTGGATAATCCGGGTGAACAATCATTTACCCAGCACTCCAGTTTTCCAACTCCCCGATACAGGATGGGATTTATGGTTATTGAAATAATTGCCGCAGAAATAAGAATATTTGATGCGTTTTCCGGTAATATGTTAAGGTCCCGCCCCATGGTTGCAAGAATAAAGGAAAATTCTCCAATCTGTGACAGAACAATTGCGACAGACAATGCAACCTTGAGTGGGTATCTCATGAAAATCACAACCAGAAAAGCAATCAACGGTTTTCCGATGATGATAACAGCCAGGGTAGCAATTACTAGCCCTAAAGACTCCGTAAAACCTGACCAGTCAAACAGCATACCAACCGAAACAAAGAACAGTACTGCAAAGGCGTCACGGAGTGGGAGTGCTTCTGTTGCTGCCCGTAAACTGAATTCGGATCGACCGACAACCATTCCGGCGAGGAATGCACCAAGGGCCATGGAGACATCAAATAAAATTGTCGATCCAACTGCAATACACATGGCTGTTGCAAGTATAGAGAGAGTAAAAAGTTCTCTTGATCCGGTTTTTGCAATATTTGTTAGAATTTTCGGGATTAGCCAACCACCGAAAATAAAGGTAAAACCTACCAGAACAAGGATCTTGACAAATGCCAGACCTGTTGCAGTGGCAATACCACTGTAACCGACCATTGAACTTCCAAAGATTACCGGAAGTAACACCAGCACAAACACTGTGAAAAGATCCTCCATAACAAGCCATCCAATGGCGATATGCCCTGTTTTGGTATGGAGATCGTTATTATCTGAGAGGACTCTTGTAAGAACCACCGTGCTTGCAACAGATATGGCCAGGCCAAAGACAATACCTGCTTCGATACTCCACCCAAGCCAATACATTATCAGGGCACCCAGCAGAGTTGCTGAAAGACTCTGGAGTAATGCACCAGGTAATGCGATCTTTCGTACTGCAAAAAATTCTTTAAAATGAAATTGAAGACCAACACCAAACATCAGGAGGATTACTCCTATCTCTGCCAATTGTTCTGCCATCTCATAATTAGCAACAAATCCGGGTGTGTTTGGACTGACCATGATTCCTGCTATAAGATACCCTACGATTGGGGATAATCCGATACGGTGGGTTATAAATCCGAAGAAAAGGGCAGCGGCAAAACCGCCAGTTAACGTGAGAATCAGGTCAATATTATGCACTGGCAATAACTTGTACGTTGGAGTTAATATTTTTAATCACTGACCTAATTGGGTTTTCCGGCATGGAAAGCTGAATTGGAGACTATTCTTCTGCTTTTTATACCAGAGAACTATGATCATAGCTGTATGGGAAATTAAATTGGAAATCTTTAATAGAAAATCCATCATTTATCAACATGTTACAACGCAAAACTTGTGATGTGTGGTTACCATGAAAAAGAAGATGAAACCCTATAAATGTGAAATTTGCGGATACATTTATGACCCTGTTCGTGGGGAACCAAAGAATGGGATCCCACCGGGCACCGCGTTTGAGGATCTCCCTGATACTTATATCTGTCCTGTTTGTGGAAAAGCAAAAATCACCAAAAAGGAATTCGTTGCAATGGAAGCACCATCAGGCCGGTACCGCTGTATTGCCTGTGGATATTTGTATGATCCGGAGAGGGGTGAGCCCAAAAATGGGATCAAACCTGGCACGTCTTTTGAAGACCTGCCTGACACGTATATTTGTCCAATATGCGGTGTCTATGCTAAGGTCGGAAAAAATGCATTTGTAGCAACCGAATAACTTTCTTTTTTTTCTCTCCAATGTTCTTTAATATGGTGAAGATTGCATAATACTTATTCTGAACACAGGGTATAAATCAGGTAATGATATCGCATTTTTCTGGTTTTTTATTCGGTACATTCGACTCAGAGCAATTAGGCAATACTGTTCAACCTGTTTGGCGCGTCTTTACTCCGCGTTACTACGTATTAAACTGGTTTTAGCGCAACATAAGTATTTGTTCTTTAATTTCGGATGCAATCTCTCTGTCTGCAAATATTGTGAGAACTTTCTCTACCCATGCTGCGATTTTAATAAGATTTTTACGGGTTATTTCTTGAGGGGAAATGCCCATTCTTTCACATTGTATCCTCACCGTTTCTCCCGCGAGTTCTTCTCCGATTACAGGGCTTAATATCTCTGTTATCTCATATGCATAGTTAATCACGCGTACCCCCGTTGAACCTTCAGGTGGGCGAATTCAGAAACGATGGGAAAAAAGGTCTTTTTTACTAAGTTAGCAGAACTTTGAATCCTTGTGTTGGTATTTTGAGGCAGGAAAAGAATCATGAACGGCAATATTTCTGCAAATTTCGTCTGTTTTTTAGAGAAAAACTTCTGTTTGAATGGAATTAACCCAGGAATAATCTGATTTACCATCCGATTCAGAAAGACTGGTACAATTGAGAAGATGTTAAAGTACATCAGATACCCCGGGTATTATGTATTAATTGACATGATTTCTCATCTCTATATATTTCTTTTTAAATGATATTTTGCCGCAATCAGGGGATGAATAGCTGTTATTTGGTAATATGGGAAAAAAAGGATTTATTAATCCAGATCGGTCATCTATTCAATAAAATCTTCTTTTATTATTATTGGTTTAAGATTGAAAGTTCGATATTCTCTGGTTTTTTACTATCATTTCGGATATTGGTATATGCCACCATGTTCCAGTCAGATCCATCGTTTCCTTTTGATAATTCCCAGATATAATAAATCCCGGTATAACGATCCCCGTTTTCATTTATCTTAAAATCTCCACTTATTCCGGCATGTTGCTCTGCCATTTTTTGTACTGCAAAATCTACTGATGTACTATCGGTAAACCCATCCATAGCATGAGCCTTAAACACAATCCACGTCGTGTCATATGTTGCAAGAGCATGCCCGTCCGGGTTATTTTTTCCAAATTTGAGGTGTAATTCCCTAAATACCCGTTCATTTCGAACCTCGGGTTCAGAGTCAAGAGTAACTGATGTAAGGGTAAGCGAACCGGCAAATTGTGCAGGTTTTGATGTACCAGTCAGTTCAGGAAGCAGGGCATTTTCATTGCAACCAAACCATCGTACTCGAGCAAGGTTTTCATACTCATCTTTTTCTGCCTCTGTCATGATTGCCTGGATTTCTCTTCCGGTAACAGCATATATAGCAATTTCTTCAGAAGGGACTGATGATAATATCTCTCCTAGTTTATGGTCAAGTTCTGATACATATTTACTATAATCGGTACTATCTGGTTTGTACCTGATCCCCTCGTCCATTATAATGTTATTTCCAAGACTATGTGATACAGCATTGATTAAACCGCCTCCCCACGAGTCATCTCGAATAATTGGTATAATCCGGGTAAGTTTTTTTTCTGAAAACAATTTTGCAATTACGTCCGCCTGTATTAAATCACCTGAATTCATCCTGATGAGATTGTCCTCAGGAATTGCAAGCAGGGGAGAATCAGCTCCGGTTGCATAGAGCATAATTCCATGACTCTTGCAATAATCAGCCACTGCATCTGCCTGATAACTTGAAAGATAGGTAATTATGGCACCTGCTCCGCCATCATCCAGTTTTATTACTTTTTCTATTGCAGATTCAGTTTCTGAACTCATTTTCTCTATATGTGGGATCACGGTGATATCAGATCCGATGGAGAGAAGGTATGTATTGATATCAGATATTCCAAGTTCAAATGCCGCAAGAGCAACCTCTCCTTGTGATGTCAGTGGACCGGATGTCGGAAAAAGCCCATACAGGATGATATTTTTATGGTCATCCATGGTAGTATCATCTGCAAAGACGATACCTGTCAGAATAAGTAGAAAAAATATGCCAAAAAGAACTCTGTATTTGTTAGGATTTTTTCCAGTCAGGAACATACTATGAGATTATCATAGAACCTAAAAAATGGATAGGAGATGACATTACTACTGGGAATATTATTCCTGAATGGCAGTCCTGTCGAAGTTTCACATTCTGAAAATTAAACCCTGGATTTTTATTTTCGGATGGTAAATCTTGTCATGGTGTTGGATATCGTTGATGAGACCGCGTTTATCTCATTAATGACTTCATGGATCTGACCTACTATTGCGAGTGCCTCTTCACTTGTAGCAGAAGAGTTTAAAGCCTGTTTGGCTGTTTCTTCAACTAGTTTGCTCATGTCACTCACATTTGCTGTAATTTCTTCAAATGAAGCTGCCTGCTCCTCTGAAGCACTGGCAACAACTTCCATCTTTGCTTTTATGGTTTCAACTGAATCAGTTAAAGTTTTAAATGAATCAAGAGTTCCTGAAAGTGCACTATTTCCTTCATTTATTGCATGTGATGATAGTTCCATTGCTTCTGACGCCTGGCCAGTCAGTGCCTGTAGACCTGCTATCATCTCACTGATGTCTTCTGCTGATCCCCGTGAATCCTGAGCTAGTGATTTGACTTCA
>JAAYCY010000051.1 GCA_012729535.1 Methanomicrobiales archaeon
CTGGTTGTCGATAAAACCAGAGTGACTAAGTTGATGAATATCAATGATGAAATTCGTGGAATTGCACAATTGCTCGGGCCGGAGGTTTTAAAATATTATTCCTGAAAATTTACCCGCCGAGTGTCGGCTGCTTCCTGACCTGAAAGGGTTTACCTGGATTGCTATGGGGGCCTGTGTATACTATTTCTTTAGCTGGTGGGAACAGAAACAGGAAAAACCCTTGATTAATCTGACTACCTTCAGGACAAACAGAACCTTTCTCTGTTCAAATATAGCGGCAATGATCAATTACGCAGTAGTATTTGCCGTAGGGTTTCTCGTTAGCCTTAGTCTGCAGTATAACCGGGGACTGGATCCTGCTACTACCGGTATGATTCTCCTTGCACAACCACTCATCCAGATGATCGTCTCTCCCCTTTCTGGCCGACTGTCTGACTCAATTGAACCTGCAATTATTGCAACTATCGGAATGGGCATTACCACAATCGGTCTCATTTTTCTCCTTCTTGTGCTTCCTGATTCTCCGGTTATCTTTGTAATTGTCAGTCTTGCAACACTGGGACTTGGATATGGGTTATTTTCTTCTCCGAATACCAATGCGATAATGAGTTCTGTCCATGTGAAAGATCTTGGAATGGCGGCAGGGATGGTTGCTACCATGCGATATGTAGGTCAGATCATCAGTCTTGCCATTGCAATGATGGTTTTTTCCATATGTATCGGAACTGTTAAAATCACTCCTGAAGTATTCCAGAAACTCGAGTTCAGCACCAGTGTTATATTAACGATTTTTGTTTGTATTGGATTTGTAGGGATTGTCACTTCTTATATTCGTGGAACGGTCAGGGAAACAGGCTGACTATCTTGTAGGGTATGTAATGTGTATTTTTAAATGACCCATTTATAACTCTCTTTTTTCAGTTCATCCCTGATATCCCGGTAATTTGGTAATAACTGTTCCACTGTTTTCCAGAACTGTGGGGAGTGATCAGGGTTTTTCTTATGGGATATTTCATGGGCAACTACATAGTCGACTATATGCGTCGGTGCCATACACAAACGAAGGTTTAAGGTTATACTCCTCGTTGAACAGGCTCCCCACTTTGTATTCTGGTTGCGTATTTTTATTTGAGGAACAACAACACCAAGTTTTGATGCAAAAGTTTCAAAGACAGGGAGCGAGTATTTGTAGAGAGATTCGGCAAAAAACGATGATAATACCTGTTTTATCAGCTCCTTTTCATTAAATTCTGTACATTCTTTTGGAACCGTGATTATCAGTTCCTTTCCCTGCCGGAACATATCAGGATTGTCTCCTCTGTTAATCCTGATAGTAATTTCTTCCCCCATAAATGGCCATACTTCACCATTGCAATATTCTCTTTTTGGAGGGAGTGGGCGGGTACTCTGTATTGTATGTTCATATATCCACTCCGTTTTCTGGTTTACGAATGTAGTTATATCGGATTTCTTTGCATGTATTGGGCATACAACCAACACTTCTCTCTGGCGGTTAATCTTAATGATCAACCGTTTGGCACGTCGGTTATACGTTATTCTGTATGGAATGGTGGAATCTTTATAGTTCACCTGACCAGAGTCAATTTCTACACTATTCTTTGAATGTGAATGAATTTTTTCTAATTGAGAGATTTCGTTTGTTATTTCAAGCCCAATCCTGTGTGCGATCCAGGAACCCTGTTTATTGACAAATCCGGCAACTCGTTCAGTTTCAGCATCAAAGGGGGCTGATACCTCAACAGTTCCATCTCCATGGATCTTCAGGGTTGTTCGTTTTATTCGGGGATTTCTCCTGATAATATAAGGCACTTCTATCCCATGGATACAGATTCTCTGATGCTCAAGTTCCAGGGGACATTCAGGAAGTGATAGAAAATATTGTTTATATATCCAGTCTTGTTCAGTTAACAGAAATTTTTTCAGTTTTTCTGGTGAGATAGGGCCGGGAATTTCGACCCTGAATGTGCCTTTATCGCTACATATGGTGGGTTCCTTTCTCCGCCGGTTTATCACTGTGGTGTAAGGTATATCATATCCCCTGACATGGATAATTCCTCTCTTTACATTATCAGGAGAATTGGGCCGGATATCCTCTTTTTTTGTGAGAAGTATCTTGAGATAAGCCAGTATTTTTTCTTCTATCGCTTCTTTTTGCGTTCCTACCGGTGCATGAACTGATATTTTTTCTTCACATTGAATGTGAACAAGAATCTTCGATACTTTTTTTGAAAAAATTGTTGAATATGAATATAAATTTCCCTGAAAAAGGACTGATGAATGGTAAGATCTGATATCCGTGCTAAGGGAAAATTGCATGATAAAAACTCTCTATTTATTTGTTATTTTAATTATGATATGGTATTCTGTTATGACTAGGCATTGATGTCAATACTATAAGGGAGGAAGCGCATCTCCAGTGGAAAAGAAGGGGTGATCATTTTTTATAGCTTTAGTAAATTCTTTGATTCAGTTCAAATAATACGAGGCGTGCCTTTATTTCTCATTTTTCAAGAATTAACTACTAGAACAAATTTAGTGGTATTTCAGGAGTCTTGAGAGATACAACCTGGCCCAGACATATCCAAGTGCTCCTCCCAGGATATCTCCTGCAACAATTCCCCACCAGATACCATGTTCACCATACCCTAAAACAATCCCGATTATATAAGCAAATACAGCAATAAAAAGTAAATTTCTACTAAAGGTCAGGAAAAGAGAAGTTATTCCCTTTCCAACACCCTGGAATAATGAGGAAGACATGATACCTGGAGACACAAAGGGGTAAAAGAAACACATCGTCGATAGAAAAGCTGCAATAGAAGGTGCAAGATGTGCACTTTCAGGTGAATATGAAAAAATCGAGGCGATGGGCATGGCAAATAACCAGGTAATAAGGCTGGTAATTATTGCTACGAAAGCTCCTGTTTTTACCGAATAATTTAGAATGACCGGAAGTTTTTTGAATTTTCTTCCACCAAAGGATGCTCCGGTGACAGACACAACTGATGTTCCTATAGCCGCAAGGGGAATGATTGCAAACATGACAACCCTCCATCCTGCTGCATATATGGCAACGGCATCAGTCCCTGCTACACTAACCAGTAACCCATTAATAATAATGGCAAGAAGTGACATGAGGAAAAATTCAAAACTAGCCGGTATTCCAACTCCTAGGATATCATGCATGGTTTTTTGCTTGTAAACAAAAGAAGCCCTGGATAATGTTACATAGGTGTCCCTTTTACCAAAAAACCAGTATAATAGGACGATTGTAACAAAAATCTGTGATATTATCATTCCCCATGCAGCACCGGATATCCCCATTCCTGCATTGTAAATAAGGAGCGGGTCAAGTATCATGTTCATCACCGCTGATGCGGCCATGATGTACATCGTCCGTTTTGTGTCTCCTTCAGCACGGAGAATAGCAGATCCTACATTTGTCAGGAGCAGGAGAATGGTTCCAGCAAAAACCACTCTTCCATATTCGGCAGCAAGTGTAGCCGTTTCACCAGCACCAAAGAGAAAAGCAATCTCCTTCGTCCATAAAAAAAGGGGAATTGTTGCAATTACTGATATTATGACCGTTAGAATGATTGCATGAATTGCAGTATTATTTGCTCCTTCGTGGTCATGAGCTCCGATTTTTCTGGCAATCGCTGATGTTGTTCCGGCACCAAGACCATTTCCAAGACCAATGATTACCAGAAAGAGAGGAGAAATGAACCCGACAGCTGCAAGTGCATCTGAACCAAGACCGGCAACCCAGATAGCATTTACGATGTTGTATGTTGAGTACAACATCATTGCGATAATCATTGGACCGGAAAGTTTTCTTATTGCTTTTTCCGGTTCTCCAAGAAGTAATGATACCCCGATGGTATCTTGTTTTACTGGTTCTTCTTTGCCTGGAGATTTTGTTGTATCGGATTGCATGATTCACACTCGAGATTTTTTATCGCTATTATGCTGTTATCAGCCGCGTTGTGGAGAAAAGAAAGATAACGTGCTTGTTCATCCGGAGAAAGTCCTCTGGTAATCCTTACCTCCCATTGTTCTTCGATTGCAGAAATATCCGGGGCAATCTTATATGCTTTTTCAGTTAGTGATATTCTAAAGGCACGACGATTGTCAGGATCCACGATACGTGAAATATATCCTGAATCTTCCATTTTTTTCAGTGTTCTTGCTATGGCACCTTTGTCCAGATGAAAAAATCTTGCCATAGACTCCTGGATGATATCCGGATGGTTCAGGAGGTAGATAAAAATGGGATATTGAGCAGCAGATAAGTTAAATGGTTTTAATTTCTCGTTTAGGAAAATCACCCTGGCCCTGTTAATTATAGATATTAGAGGACCTGGAGGCAGATAATCTGGAATATGTGAAGAGAGCACCCGTATATATAATTGTTTCATAGAATAAAATGTTGCTGTGTCAACAGTTGACGTTGCAATAATACAATTCTCTCAACAACTAAAAGAATAATGCTTCATCAGGGGAGTGAAAAGGATTTTTAGAGTCAAAAAGGGAAAAAAATTACTTTTTTCGGTAAATATTCAGACCAATCTTAATATCTTCATGTTCAGGAATGGAAATATTGCCTTCTGTTGATGCAATGGTTATTGATTTGCCTGATTTAGATTCACCATAGTCTTTTGATATATCCACCGTGATGGTAAGAGTACTTCCTTCAACCTTCATCTCAACATTCTTCATAAAATATGGTTGACTACCAGAATATATGGAACTTCCCTATAGAGTGCCATATTCAATGATCCCTGGTTTACTGCACCATCTCACCTTGTGTAACTATGATGAAATTCTTCGCTTCTAAAAAAATTATTCATCCCGGACCTATATCAATTGCTTAATACCGGTGCAAACATCTGACATTTTAGTATATGTTACCCGATATCTCTGTGTTTCGATTCGATTTCAGAGAAATTTGTCTCCCTGCCATCGTTACTGAACCACTTATAAACCAGGAATATTCCTTTCCCATTCAGCAGTATCTTTGTAATTACTTTTCGACAATTCTTTTCAATCATGCCCGAAATATTAAACCGGAAATCACTCACCAGGTGGTAATACTCTTGTGTGGATCAACATCTCCCGTCCTGATAATCCAGAACCCGTTACAAGCGAATTGGTTTTTTTCACTAGGAAGATGAGGGTACCAGTCTTGAAGGTCATGACAATACTCATTATCTGTCTATCTGAGTTTATTGTATAATTTGCGGGTAAGATTCTTCATTATTCAGAGGAATGGAAGTTTCTTTAGTATTGTATCTGATTACTACCTTCCCTGAATTGATCTGAACAACAATATTGCCATCATGAATCATTTGATGATGAAAAAAGCAGGTGACCAGCATGTTATCTGCAGTATCTTTTCCCTCCAAGGATAATGGCTGAATATGATGGACCTCAATAGGTCCGTCTTTTACTTCTCCAGTTAATTTACAGATCTGACATCTGTTCCCATGGAGATTTTTAACCAGGTAGGAAAGAAAGCGATTTCGTTTCACCTGCATCGGAAGAATTCTCTTTTCCTCCTGTCTTATCAGCGTCCAGATATTATTCCCATTTTTCAGGCATCCGGTTAGTAACTGGTGATACCTGCGTTCAGAAGGAGGACGTGTTATACTTCCGCTTCTCTCAATCAGGTCTTCCCTTTTTATCTTCAGTGGATTTATAGTGTCACAATAGTCGGGAAAAACATCCAGCAGACGCATGATAAGCAGGGGATCATTCCCACTTAACCTGTCTCTTATAGTAGGCTTTGCAACAACCGCCTCGAATACTTCAGCAGGACTTATTTCTGCAAGTCCGAATTTTTTCCACCAGGACAGGATTATTTCTAATTCCAGTCGGTCGGATATCAAAAATTTTAATCTGCCCCGCTTATTCAGAACCATGTTTGCCAATGTGTCAGCTGCATTCAGGTTTATGAGATTCTGGAGGTCTGGTTCACTCTGGAATAAATCCTGAATAATTTCGGCTGTTCTTTCAAATTCAGGAGAATACGGCCCTTTTGCCTTATAAAAAAGAAATTCAAGAAAGGCAATTAAACCGGATGAAACACCCAGTATTTCCTGTTCTGACAGGAAATCATTCTTCAAACACCGTCTCAGGAAAGATGAATAATCAAAAGGAGTATCTGGATCTTTCCCCGCTACCTCCTTTATTATCTTATCAAAACAAGGTTGATAATTTTGCCATCTAATTATTTTCATTGTGGAAGATTCAAGTAGGTGCTCTTGTCTGGGCTTTTTCACCGTGCGGTAAACACATATTTCGTTCCAACTGTAGAAAGGATAAATTTGTCCGGCATTTTTTTGGCAAAGAGAGTTTGTGCTTCCCATCCGGTACAATGCATCGGAATAATGTATGCAGGATTTATACTTTCCAGATCCGTTATGGTTGGGGTAATAATTTTTGAAAAGTACGGGCCTGAAAGGTGGAATCCTCCAATTATTGCGTGAATCCTGGGAACTCCCGTAATTTTTTGAGCATACCTGATAGAATTTACTATTCCGGCATGTGCACACCCGGAAATTACAACTAATCCCTGGTCTTTCAGGTTAATAATCACCGATTGATCATCTCTGAAGGAATCCACAACAAATTGTTCTCCTTCTTTTGCTTCAAGGACTGGTGAACCTTTTTCATAGGAGGTTGTCCGTTCAATTTCACCTGTTAACAGAACATGTTGACTGCATATGAGTGATGGATCTGATGAAAGACTGAGTATTGCTCCTGCATGGGTAATTTCATCACGGTTCATTACCGGCAGATTGGTATATGTTTCATCAGGTAGTTTTTTACGCCTGCTGTTAAATGCAGCCGGATGAAGGTTTACCGGGATCCTGCAGGATGACTGTCTGAGTACCTGGGTTAAAGCGCCGATATGATCAAAATGTCCGTGACTAATTACAATCTCTTCAATTTCTTCCAGGTTTACGCCTAATGTTTCTGTATTTTTAAGTAATGCAGACGTTGATCCCCCGGCATCCATGAGTATGGTGTGGGTTTTATTTCCTGAAGATACCCTGATGAAAAATGACAGTCCATGTTCTGCAAACAATGTCTGACCATACGGTAAAATAGGCCTCTGAATTGTGGGTGTATTTTCAATAAGCAGGAGGTCTGTGTAATTATCAACAAGAGTGATAATTGAAACCTCCTCCACAGGGCTGAGAGTATTGATCATATGAATCACTTATTATATGGTAATTTCTCGCATATGAGTAATAACTATCTTCTTGTGTGTCTTCTTGGAACGAAAAAATAACTGATATTCGGGGTTTCGTGGATACTTATTTAAACTATTGTGGTAAATGATGGTTTGTGACCCGCCTTTGTATGGTGGTTGCTGGCGGGCCTTTCATACCGGATGGAATGCATGAGTTGAAATCGTCTCTTATATCACTTATCAACCCTCCATCCGGTTCTAAAAATCTCCTGCTTATGAAATATCTGGAAAACAGATAGAAATGTTATTATAACTACTTTAATGATTCTTAAATAAGAGAATGAATAATTTCACCAGATAAACATTTCATTTTCTTGATTTTCTTTTGTCAAAAGAATGAAAAAACCATCAATTCGATTAAATATGATACACGGAGCATGGTGCTATGATACATTTTTTTGAGTGGCTGGCTAAACGAGTAACACAGTCACCGTATATTGTTGCTATTTTTGTCGTCCTGGTTTTTATTACTGCATTATATGGCATGACTCTTGTTACCATGGAAACAGGTAATGATGCCTATTTAGATAAGAACACTCCACGTGGTGCTTTGCTTTCACATTATATTGACACATATGGTTCTAATGCAATAATGCTCATCATCGAATCGGATGATGTCACGAATGTTGATACCTTACATTATATTGACGGTCTTTTGGATCATATCGGGCGTCAGCAATATGTTGACGGAACATCGGGTATAGTCACTCTCCTGAAATCTGCAAATGGAGGAGACCTTCCAAGATCCTCGGCAGAAATCAAAAAGATAATTAGCAGGGCTCCACCGGAGGTCATACAAAGAAATCTGCCTTCAAACCTGATGACTCTCTGTATTATCACTCTGACTCCCGGATTGTCAGATGATCGTCAGAAACAGGTTCTCTATGTGATAGAATCACTGGTCAGATCTTCCCGGATTCCTCCCGGGGTTTCTGTTACAATATCCGGAGAACAGGCTTTTAATGTTGAAATGGGCAATGAAATGAGTTCTTCCATGGGCTCACTTATTATGGCTGCAATGGGTCTGATGGTCCTGGCCATACTCACCCTGTTTTCTCATGTCAGATATGCACTTCTCCCCGTCATGGTTGTTGCATCTGGGCTTATTCTTACTTTTGGTGTGATGGGTCTTTCCGGAACATCTATCAGTATGGTGGTAATAGGGGCATTTCCTGTTCTTATTGGTATTGGCATTGATTATGCAATCCAGATTCATTCAAGGCTGGATGAAGAGATAAAAAAAGCACCCCTCCCCCAGGCAGTCACCACCGCCATAACAAAAACCTGTCCTTCGGTGCTTATTGCTATGCTAGCCACATCAACAGGTTTTATTGCCATGGTTTTTGGCCCTATTCCTATGGTTGGTGATTTTGGGGTTACCTGTACCTTTGGGGTAATGTCCTGTTATCTCGCAGCCATTATTATCGTCCCAACCTTTGCCATGCTTGTTGGGTACCCGCCAAAGAAGCAGAAGGGTCTTTTTTTCAGCAAAAAAGAAGAAAACCAATGTCCTAATGAATGTCAACCTGAAAAAAAACAATCAAGCAATTCTTTTATCGAACGGTATGATAATTTTCTTGGAAATATTGCATTAAGAATAGCAAAACGTCCGGTTCCGATAATGTTATTCGTTTTTTTTATCGCTGCCATAGGTTTTCATCTTGATAATGAAGTGCCAATAAGTGCTGACCAAAAGACCTTTGTACCTTCTGATATGCCTGCCCTCGTTGACATGAATAAAATTTCCCGGACAATGGGTTCAACGAACACCATTCCTATCGTCGTTTCAGCAGGTAATGTCCTTGAACCATCAAATCTGGATTGGATAAAAGGTTTTGGTGATTATGTAGTACAAAAGAATGATAAAATCACCGGTGTTTCAAGTATTGTAACACTCATTGAAGAATATAATAATAATACCATCCCGGCAAACAGCCATGAAATTGCAGAAATTGTCAGAACCATTCCTGATCAGTATAAAAAACGGTACCTGAATGGAAATAACGAAGCAGTCCTTGAATTCTCAACTACTGATATGGAGTTATCGCAGGCACGAGACCTGATAATGGTTATCCGAAAGGATCTGGATTGGTACCAGTCACCTCCTGGTCTGATTGTCAGGATTACCGGATCACTTGAGATGTTTAGTTCCCTGATGAATGATATTGTAAGGTCGAAATCATTGATGACTATTCTGGGATTTTCTTTTATTTTTGCTTTTTTACTCCTGGTATACAGGCGCATCAGTTCAGTTATTCCTCTCATTCCGATTCTCGCTATTATCGGGTGGAATGGTGCGATCATGTATATTTTGGGTCTTGACTATACTCCTTTGACTGCTGTCCTGGGTTCCATGACAATTGGTGTAGCATCTGAATATACGATCCTCATCATGGAACGATGTGATGAGGAATTATCAAAGGGGCTGGATTTATTTGAAGCCATTCAGTTAAGCGTACAAAAAATTGGAACGGCAATCACCGTTTCAGGGCTGACAACAGTATTCGGATTTGCTGCTTTGATGTTGTCCGAGTTTAATATTATCGCTAATTTCGGAGTTACTACTGTTATCACGGTTGGTTTTTCATTACTTGGTGCAATATTAATCATGCCGGCTGTAATTTCTCTCACCTACCGGTTTACTCATCCGGTCGGTGAATGATTTAAAAGATTCTCCTATTTTTATCAATTATCATCTTAACCTGATTGTTTTTCTTTAATATCAGGATAAATTTGTAATTGGGTTTCAATCCTGGATGCAATAATTTATGCCGATTGGTGCCTAACATAATTGTTTCACATAGTTACATAAATCAACCCGGGTGGATCGGATATGAGCAGGATAGGTAGGAAAGAATATCATTTTGGTCAGTATTCCTTATCCTATCATATCATGATTATTATCCTGATAATCGGGATGGTTTTTACCGGGATAATATGTGCTTTCTTGTTTTTCGAGGGAAAACATTCGATTCAGTCAGAATATCTTGTTTCTCAACGATACGGAGAAGCGTCACTTCTCAATGCAGTGCAACTAGCTGACCAGAGTTTTTCTTTCTATGACAATGTCTATAATCCCCCACTCCGGCTTGGACTCCTCCGTTTCAGGAATTATTATAATCAGAGTCAGGGTTTGACTGAAGATTTGGATCTGTACAAAATCCGGGATGACATTAGCATTTTTTTTGATATGCCAATTGATCTTTATATTTTCGATTCATCAGGAGTAATTGTAGATGCAACATTCGAATCGGATATTGGCCTTGATTTTAGTATTTATCCGAATTTTAATCAAAGACTGACAAAAATCCGCGAAGGTGATTCTATTGAATTCGATGCTGTTGTTACCGGAACACGACTAGGTGAAGAACGAAAATATGCCTATATTCCGACACCTGATCACCGGTATATCTTGGAAATTGGCATCAAACTGGATGAATTTTTTAAAAAAGAGGGAATATCCAAGTATCCTCGTCTGGCAACATGGTATAGTAAGACACGGGATGATGTGCTGTCTGCCTGGATATTTGACAGAACTGCACTAGTAACTTCAGATATCAGAACATCTGTTCAGGGATTTGATGCATACCCGTATGAATTCCAAGAATATGAAGGTCGGGAGGAGTACCTGAAACAAGTATTCCGGGAAGAGGAAAACCTTGTCATTGAAGATCCGGATTCACATACCGTTGTAAAATATATCTATATCCCTCAAATTCCAAGTAATTCAGTATCGGCTGGTTTATTTGATAAAATTGTAGAAATAACATACTCCACTACAGGTATAAAAGAGCAGGAAACTATCCTCTTTTATAATGTTCTCATCCTGGCAATCGGAGTAATCCTAATTATGGTATTTATTGCCATTGGAATTTCACGGTATATTGTACAGCCTGTTTCCCAAATCGTTGAAGACATAGAAATTATTGCCAATGGTGATTATAATCACAGGATTCGCCAGACAAAAGGTTTTGAATTCCAGAGGATTGAATCAAGCATCCAGAAGATGGTATCAAGCCTGAAAGAGGATATTATTTCCATACAGCAAAAAAGTGATGAACTGGACAACGAGCTTACCCATCGGCTTTCAGCAGAAAAATCATTGCGTATTATCAATTACAAATTGTCGCTGTTAAGTAGTATTACCAGGCATGATATTGTAAATAAGATTTCTGTGGTGTCATCCGGTCTTGATCTACTTGAAGAAGACGTTCCTGATAATGGGCAGACATCACGTTATTTTGCCACAATTCGCGATGCAGTCAACAGTATCCATGAAATGATTCTTTTTACACGATTGTATGAAGAAATGGGTACAAATGAGCCGGTGTGGCATAATGTTTCACAAAAGATCAATGAGGTTAAAAAAAGTCTAAATTATGGGCAGGTCATGATTATTGACAAGACTAATAACCTGGAAATCTTTGCAGATCCCCTGTTTGATCGTGTTGTCTATAATCTGATTGAAAATGCACTCCGCCATGGTGGAGAGATTAGTACGATAGAGTTTGCCGCTGAACCTGGTGAATCAGAATGCCTTCTTATCGTGAGAGATGATGGTGTTGGTGTGCCGGGTATGGAAAAAGAATTAATTTTTAAGAGAGGACAAGGGAAAAACACCGGACTTGGTCTGTTTCTGGCAAGGGAGATACTTTCTTTAACCGATATTATTATTACAGAGACTGGAAAAGCCGGACAGGGAGCCAGGTTTGAGCTTACTCTCCCTCCTGGCAGATGGCGCAATAATGATCCGACTGCTGTACCTGATACTGATGATACAGGAGATACCTTGGGAATGATGAAATGATTTTTAATACGATCAAACTCTGTCTTCTTCCCTTCGGAGGATATAAATTTTATTCCCGTCTTCCTAAAATACCGGTTATTCTTTAAGATTTCAACCTGATTCAGAACATCTATAAGAACCATTTCCCGGTTATGTGAGGATAGACCTCTCAGCTTAAAATGTCAGACATGAAGGGAATATTATTTTGAAAATATAGAAAATCCTTATATGTGTGGAGCAGTTTTTCATATATTTTCAGGGATATAAAATCGGATTAATACTCGTTTTTTCATTAAAGGAAGATAAATTATCGTCTTTTAATATTACGGTCATTATGGGTCAGACGTCTGTCTGCCGTCTTCACGAGTCTGTTTCATTTTTATAAAAAAGGAAAACGTTCCTCCATAATTCCCGCAAATATCATTTTTTATTTTAAAAAGGAGAATTTTTCAGAGTATTTCACATTATAAAATTCAAGCAGGGTTTTTTTCACAGGGTCTTTTGTAAACCGGAGTGGTTATCCGGGGGGTCTTGTTTCAATCACACTAACCAGTGAGAGGATACCTCCATAGGGTGAAGAACGGTTTGTTGTAAGATCATATCTTTCCCCGTCTGTTAAGACGATCACCGTCCCTCTGATGTCGGTTCTGAATACCTGGGCACCCGTGGCCTTCAGACCCATAACCGTAGCCGGATGGGGCTCGTCATATTTTCCTGTACTAATAACTGCAACTTCTGGTTGCAGGGTGCTTATAAAACCAGGATCATATCCTTCTCTTGAACCGTGGTCTGCAACACGAAGAATCTGAACCGGTTTAGTAAGTATGATGTCAGGGGCAGGTTCCCTGTTCATCAAAAGGGTGGTAATATTTCCGGTTGTAATCTTCATTATTGCCTCATCTGAGTAACGGCCGGTGTTATTTGGCTGGAGAACATCAATAAAAACAGTATCTGCTACCACAATTCTGTCTCCCAGGATGAGGGGCTGAAATGGGATTGACTCATTGACAATCCTGCCATGGACCTTTTGGTATGATTCCAGGGAAGGATAGGAACCATAGTCACGATACTCATGAACCCTGGTCCGGTTCATTACCTCAAGAATACCCCCTGTTTTATCGTAGGAGTAGCCGGTTACGATGAACTGGTGAACGTCAGTGATATTCTGACTTCCTAAATACCAGGCAGTAGTGTTGCGATCAGATCCGGCATCGATGAGAATATTGGAGTCATCAGTCTGGACTAAAACAGCATCACCATGCCCGACGTCGATCATATGAATTTTTGTGTTATCTGCATAGACAAAAAAACAAGATGATATCAGAAGAGACAATATCAGTACAATAATCAATTCTTTTTTAATGAGGAATTCAGAACCAGTCATTAAGTATGATGATATGAATTGTCTCCATGAAAGTTCTTCTTCTCTCTGGCAATTATGAGTGTTTACATTCCCGTATTTGCATTAAGATCTCTAAAATAGATAATACCAGGTGTTATTTTCCTATGTTTCCACTTTCCTGACACTATCGATGAGTTCATCTTTCTGATATGGCTTTACAACATAACCTGCAGCACCCACCCTCAATGCCAGAGCAACAACCTGCTCAAGACCTGCTCCGGAACACATAATTACGGGAATGTGTGGATATTCCCGTTTTACTTCTCGTAATATCTCAATCCCATTATATGTTGGCATGACAAGATCGAGCATGATAACATCAGGTTTATGTTCACCGATATAATCCAGGATGTGAATTCCATCCGGTTGTGTCAGGGTAGAATAGCCGGCACCGGATAGGATCTTGTCCATGTGATCAAGGTCTGCCGGATTATCATCAACTAAAAGCACCTTTGTCATGCCATCAACTCATATTCTGACCGGAACTCTCCCTCATCCCGGATTATGTGTTATTAGTCGTCGTACCCTATCAATTTGACTGAATATAAAGGAGGCTTGCTCTGCAAAATCAGCATGTGCTGACACCCTGGTAACCATCGTTCATTTCTTTTAGAAGGTTGAACATGTTTGGTAGCGAATTACCTATGCAGACCTGGCTGTCAAACCTATCGAATATTATACCTGGATTGAAGCACTCGGATTTTTGTATTCCTGAAAAGATTAATCCTGGTACCGATACCTACCTTGTTCCTTCTCCTGACAAGCAGGATCTTCAGTTTCATTTCCCGGTCATAATCAAGTCCGGAATTATGGATACCTTTCCCCTTCCGGTTTCTGCATCAGCTGGAGCAGTGCATGCAATCATAGAACATTGCAAAAAAACATCCATGAAAGATAGAAAAATCGGTCTTTTACATGGCATAACAACCTCTAATCAGTCCCGGTATGCAGTCAATACTGAACCTTGTACAATTACATCTTCCCGCTCTAATATTGCCAGTAACCTCTGGCGTGCTGATGACCTGAACACTGTTGTTCCGGGAGGTATTAAATTAGGAATTCGTGGAGCAATACCAAATCTTCCGGTAAATCCCGGTAATATCAGCAGGGTAGTCACAATCCTGTATGAATATATTGAGAGCATGGTTAATTGCGTCAATCATGTTCCTGAAGGGCTGATAAAAAAAGAGTGGGAAGCAACCCATGATCAGCAGGTTCTCAGGAAACAACTAGCCAAAATAGGGCTGGTGTGTTTTATTGGTGATGGAACCAGGCCTGCACGGAGATATACCAGGCATCGGAGCTGGTACCGAATCGCCGGACCAAAGGATGGAGTACATGTACCTTTTTACTGCCCGACAGAACTCTCTCCGGTTGAGATTTACTTGAAGGGATCAAATCGAACAATTACCGGGCTTGGAATACGCAAAGGTGAAATATTTGCGATAACCGGTTCGAATGCTGAAGGAAAATCAACCCTGCTCCAGGCAGTATTGGCAGGTGAAGATGACCATGCAATCGGTGACGGAAGGGAGCTGGTCGTCACAGTTCAAGGGGGACTTATGCCTGATGCGACCAGCATTGAATTAAAAGGGGATAATCTCGCGCCATTCTTTGATAGCCTTCCTCCCGGAATGTCAGGTAGTCCTTCTTCTGCATATGGCCAGGGGAGTGGATCAGCTTCCATGGCATCGAGAATATCCGGTGCACTTCGTAAAAAATCTCCGTATATCATAATCGATGAAGACCGTTCTGCTCAAAACCTCATGGTTCCCTGTTACATGAGTTCATCTGAAATACATGCTCTTGCAACTCTTGTCCGGAATAGCAGGGAGTTACTATCAGATACATCGCTAATATTAGCAGGGTCAGGTATGGAACTCCTGATTGCCCAGGCAGACCGGATTATCAGGTTTAGTAACCATGAAGCTCAGGCTCTATCTGTCACCATGTACCGGGAAGGTCTTAGCAGACACTATGACTTGCTCCGGAAAATGATCCCTGAAAAAGATCCAGGAGAGGAACGGTCTCATTTACCGGTTGGAATAATGATAAAAAAACAGAGTGTTAGTAATATCTCAACGGACGGTCATCATGCCTGATTCCGATATCCATCAGCCGGTTTGTAAGATCGATGATATCTGATCCCACGATCCGGTCACGGGATATGGTATAAAGTACGTCGTCCATAAAGATTGACCGAAGAACAGTTGATCCATACCACCAGTTATCGTTGGTCGAGCCGGTTCCCTGCTTTATCTTTCCCTTTTCGATAAATCCGCTTTCCGGGTCAATTCCAAAGACATATGTTCCCTGCCAGGTCTCTTCGGTATGTGATCCTTCGTACTTACTTCCTTCAACTGGGACATGGATAACTTCCCTGATGGGTATTGCCATAATATTTCGTTCCTTGTCAAGGAGGAACGCCCGGTGGTCTGAAAGTACCGCTGAATCGGATCCTTTTTCCCCGATGACAATACTTTCGACAAGTTTCGGATTGTTCACATCACTTACGTCAAAGAGAGCAATTTTTACACCCGTCGGGATAATTCCTCCCCATTCATTCTCCATGGTATCTTTGCCAATACCAATCAGGTGAGTTTCGTCATAGGGGTGAAGATAATCTGAATATCCCGGAATCTTGAGTTCTCCGAGAATTCCCGGCTGGTATGGATTAGAAAGATCGATTACAAAGAGTGGGTCGGTCTGTTTAAAGGTCACCAGGTACAGGAGGTCTCCCATAAATCGTGCTGAGTATATCCTCTCTTCAGGAGCAAGATGTTCAAGCCTGCCGATCGTCTTAAGTTCTGGATCAAGGACGTACACATTACTGTATTGCTTTTCACTGCTGCTCCAGTCAGAAACCGTTGTAGCTACCCGCAGGTTTCCCCGGTTTTCATCCAGTGAGAACTGGTTGAGGAGATAACCTGGCACAGTTCCGGTTGCTTTGTAGGTAATATCCCCGTTTTTAATGGCGAACCGGTGGATTACTGACTTCTGATCAGGTTCAGAGCTACCTATTGAATCTTCTTCAGGAAGATCCCATCCCCTCCATGGCTGCTGCTTTTCATAGGCTATGTAGACATTTTCAGGGGAAACGTAAAGGGTATTCGAGTATCCAAGCAGAAAAGACTCAGCCTGTGGTTCTCCTGATCCAGCAACTGGAAATGAGGTTAAGGTATGCATCTGGTATTCGTTCATGGGGAAAGGAGGGCACCAGATCGAAGATGATTCAATTGCCTCGTTACCATCATAGATAACCGGCATTCGTGGATCATAATAATCAGGATAATCAGATGTCAAAAAATATACATAATCTCCTATCATTCGGGCATTTTCATAGGTTCCCGGAGCTGAAATGTCCCTGAATTCCTTGGGTTGTGACCGGTCACTGATATCATAGATGACTGCATGGGTCTGCCTGGTATAATCCGACACTGGAACTGATGTTCCTTTGGGAGTATACCAGTGTTCATCCTGGGTATCAGTAAATACAACCAGTCGGTTCCCGGAGAGGAAAAGTTCTGATACCGAACCTGATACCGGTATTTCTGTAATAATTTTTCCTTGCTTTGCAGGAAATGCATCAACAATGGTAAGGATATCACCACTTACGACATAGATGTATTTCCCATCATTTTTTACAAAATCTGCTTCGTCAACTCCCTGGACCTGGACATTGGTTGTCGAATAGTCAGTTGCACTTATGCCTCCACTCGATCCAGAGGTTGGTACTGGTGCTGCAGCTTTCGTTGCCGTGAGTGTCTGAGCTGAAGTCTCTGCTCTTTCCATCATGGGCATAGCCATATCATAATTGACTACATCAGGATACCCATATCGTGCCTGTTGAGTGGCATTCTCAAGGTACTCTTTGAGCTCTTCATGTGTGGTGATCTCCAAAAGTTTTAATTCATCAGCATCTGTTCCAGAAACCTGGAAAATACCCACAGAAATGATAAGCAGAGTCATCATCACGAGCATGTATCGCATTTTTCCATCCGGAATCATACGAAGTAATAGACAATCCAATGATAATTAGTTATTTGTAACTTGGAAATTTTTTGAAGTTATCTATGTCAGATTACTTACCAAATGAGAATTTCAGGAATTTTAGGTGACTTCATCCATTATTCCTCGTAATCATCATCCTCGTAGATATATCCCTGGTTCATCACCAGGGATCGGCTGACACGAATCGATTGAGTCGGGCAATGTTCTTCACAAGTTCTGCATCCCGTGCATTTTTCTTCGTGAAAAACATGAGATATTCCGTTTTCAACACCCAGAATAATGTCCCCTGATGTGATCGTCCCTTTTGAAGTAAGGACCAGGTCTGTCTGTCTGTTAACAGGGCATGCAACAGCACAGCTTCCACACCCAAGACAGGTAACGGGGTTTACCTGGATATGAAAAGTAAAATCCATCCAGGTCTCTGATTTGGTGATCTTCCTGAAAATTCTGCCTGATTCAAGGACTATTTCCGGACAGATCTCAACACAAAGGCCACACCTGATACAGTGTCCAGGATAGATTTTCGGGTTCCATACCGCAGGTTTTCCTGTCTTTATAACTTCAATGGCTCCTGGTGCAGGACAGACCATCTGACAGAGGTAACAGTGGGTGCAGGCTCTTCCGGTAATTTCTGGAACAATGCGTGTATGGTATGGTGTCTCCAGAGGAGCAGTTTTCGGGTTAAAAAAAGATTGTAACCACTCTTTTTTAATAATTAATTGCAGGTAATTAATGATGAACCGCACGACAGATCTCCGGACACTGGTTTATGATAACAATGGAGGAAAGTAAGTGTCAGATCTTATCATACTCATAGGTATTAATCCGTCCGGTTGATATATTGGTATGCGAAAGATCCCAATATATGAAAAAGGCGGCGTTATCACTGAACTCGGAGCTGAATATTGCACCATCAGGCTCCGAATACCTGCCGGGCTGATCACTGTTGACCAGATGGATGGAATAGTCCAAATCGCACGCAAGTTTAACACCCAGGTGCATCTCACAACCAGGCAAACCATTGAACTAATTCATGTTCTCCCGGCAAGTCTTGATCTTATCGTTACTGATCTTGAAGAAAATGGGACGCCAATTGGTGCAGAAAAAGCAGAAATCGTTAATATTACGGCATGTCCTGGGACTGAACGGTGCAGGTATGCAATGATTGATTCTATTTCCCTCGCCAGGACGCTTGATGAGAAATTTTTTGGAAAGGAAATGCCGGTCAAATTCAGGATTGCCGTCTCCTCATGTCCAAATTCATGTGTTAGTGAGCGTCTGAACGAGATTGGGATTACAGGTGTTGTACGGCCATATCGTATCCCCGGAACCTGTACTGGATGTGGTACCTGCGTTCAATACTGCAGGGAAAAAGCAATCACCATTAGAAACGGGCAAATCGTGCTTGATGACGGTAAATGTGTCCATTGTGGCATGTGTATCCAGTCCTGCCCGTTCCACATCATCAAGTCAGATCCTGCTGCATATCATATTACCATTGGGGGAAAAAGAGGCAGGCATCCACGGGTCGGCTACCATGTTGTAACCGTTAAAACTCCTGAATCGGTGGTAAAAGTTGTGGAAATGGTTGTTAAATGGGTATATAGAAAAGCATGGAGTGATTCGCTTCTTCCTGACCAACTCGATATCCTCGATTTTGAATCATTCAAAAAAGAACTGGTTGGCAGTCTTGATGAAGATGAGATGGTTATCGGGTACTAATCATCCTCATACCATTTCACCATCAAAATCTGGCATTTTTCCTACTGATGCCATATAAAGGACAAATTTTTTCTCCCCATCAACCTGTAAGAGATTATTTAATTCATCATCGATAAATGCACCAATAGCACAAACCCCGCAGTTTACCGCCTGCGAGGAAAGGTATAGGTTTTGACAGATATGTCCGGCTTCAAGGAAAATATCCCTGAATCCGCGTTCTCCATATCGCCATGTCATCCGGTATGAATCTGCAACCCAGATAAAGCATAGTGCCGCGTCCTGGATGCATTGTTGGTTCATCCCTCCCCGGAATACGAGATCTGCAAGGCCGGTATCTTCAGAAATGATACCGAGAGAATGATCAAGTGCGAGATACCTATAAAGGCCCGGTTGTAATGATTGTACATTTTTTATCAGGAGATAGGTATCAATTGCATGGCGGGCTCCGGCAGATGGAACGGTTCGAAAGGTACAGTCTTCCATGATCCATTTTACTCCTTGAGTACACCAGAGAAGGTATGATAATTCCTCAACATGTAAGGGTGTATCCCGGTAATTCCTGATGCTTTCCCTGGATTCAATAGCAACGGAAATATCAAGAGATTGCAATGTACCTATGTCCGGATCAGGCAAAGGAATGATTTTTCCCTTAAAATCCTCTTCCAAAGGAGGCGGGGGGATTCCCCTTGTCTGGTCTGTCTCTACTGGGCCGGTGTACCGTGTATTAATGATGAAATCTTCTCCAGTTCCCATGTTTGTCTCCTCTTTTCTTGTTCTCCATTTTTATGGAAATGAATCCGTCTGCCCACTTCGCCCTGATGAATATCCTGGTATTGTGTCAACCATATCTTTCCATTCATCTGATAAAAGGAATTCCCTGACTCTTTTTATCTGGTCTGATTCGACATCTTCTTCCCTGAAGATTAGATCTATACTCATACTTCCGATAACCGGTCCACAAAGATCATAGTCTGATGCAAGACATAATGAGCAGGGACCAGCATCCACCGTACCGTCACGGATTTTTTGAATAACGTCCTCTTCGCTTAAGCAGACGGGACTCATGTGTTTTACCGTTGTGGTTTTTATCTGGTGTGATATGAAATATTCTTCCATAAAAACGGAAAGGAATGATTTTTCCGGTAGACTGGGGCATGTCTCAATACCGGTCATTTCAGATTCAAAGTTCCCAATGCCTCCAAGGATATACTGGCGTTCAGCTACATGAACTGAACAGACAGGTTCTGAAACCAGCGAATGGTCAAATGGCAGGTATCTTCCTTCAATATGGGGTCTTGCAATAACACCCCCGTGGAAATTCCTGTTTTGCATGGAGAGAATCGTCGTTTCAAAGGAAGTTTTTCTGGCATAGAGTTTCATCTGATGTACACGGAGATATTGATCCAGGTAATCGATTATTACGTCAGTATACCCTGAAAACAAAAGGATATTGTCGGGATGTGGATAAGTTCGGGTAAGCTCTATTAACACTTCCCTGTTCTCTTTCAATCCTTCACTGTTGCGGGGAATATAAAGAATACCATTCGTCTTCACCGATGCCATCTGTCCATTGCCACGGGGAACCAGTGCAGCACAGTAGTTGTTATTCACTTTCCCAACAACCAGCTGGACAAAATCATCGGTTCCGAGATCACTGGCTATTGATTCAGCAAGGGTTGCGGTAAGTGTTCTGGATTTTGGGATGGGATAACCGGTTTCAGAAAGCCAGGGAATAATCAATTCGCGAAGAACACCCAAAGATCCACCTGGGGTTCCAGGAAGACCGAAAACCGGAATATCTTCGACTATTGCTGCAAGAGTGCTTTTCCCCGGTCTTATTGCGACACCGTGATAGAGCATGGAACCCATGCTCTTTAAAACCCTGGACGTATGGTCACGGATTCCGGATGATGAACCTCCGGTGATTATTATAAAGGAACATTCCTGCACAAAATCCTCAATGGCATTACGAATTTTTTTCGGATCATCCGGAACAATATCGTAGGAAATAGATGAAATACCTCTTTCTTTTAGGAATGCTGCTATCATGGGGCTGTTACTTGCAATGACTTCTCCCGGCCCTGGAGCAACACATGGTTCTCGTAACTCATCCCCAGTAGGAATCAGACCTGCTATAACTGTTTTTACCTGCACAGCAGTGATACCATATCCTATCATTGCCCCGATATCTTCCGGAGTGATGCAGTGGCCTGCAGGAATAATCATCTTCCCTGTGGTAATTTCAGATCCTGCTTTTTGAATGTGCTGGCCAGGACGTGCAGGCTTTATAATAGAAACGATGGCTGCATTATCCATCCTGATATCTTCCTGCATAATCACACTGTCAAATCCGTCGGGAACAGGTGAACCGGTATGTACCCAGGAATAATGATTCAGCTGCACCGGGTTAGATTCTGATGCTGATAATGTTTCATCAGATATCACTGCATACCCATCCCGTAATGAAACAGCACAACATGGAACATTCAGCCGTGAAAAGACCGGTTCATGTGCCAGATGCCCCAGACTTTCTGTGACCGGAACAGATTTAACAATAAATCGCGGTTTTGCTGTTTGTTTTAGTATTTGTTGTGCAACAAGGTATGGGATGAGGGTGAGATAACGACTCACCAGAGCCTCACCTCAGTCTCTTCACCTTTTTCAAGTCCTTCTTTTCCGGATGGAATATGAATAATGCCATCACTGTGAAGCAGGGTGTTTAACAGCCCGGATTTCCCCAAAACCGGGGTTGCAGTGTCGTTATCTATCTTCACCCGGATATATTGTTCTCTCCCTCCCTCTGATTTCAGATCAGTTGCCATTTTTATTGTTTTCTTATAGATATGCTGACAGGGAGCACCCTTCATTGCCTGAATCAGATGTACGGCAACCAGGGTCAGTACCATGAATGTTGAAACCGGGTGACCAGGCAGTCCGATAACTGGTACATCTCTACATTTTCCAATGATTGTAGGCTTGCCGGGAGCAATGGAAATTCCATGAACAAATACCTCTCCAACTGAGGCAATTGCCCGGAATGTAACATCATTGCGGTCTTTTGAACTTCCTCCACTGACAATAATAGCATCACATTCCCTTGATGCGGTTATGATTGTCCTGACCAGTTCATCCATGTTATCCCTGATGATACCATATCTGACAGATATTGCTCCCTGTCTTCGAAGAAATACAGAGATGAGATGAGAGTTCACTTCCCGGACCTCTCCTATCCGGGGGATAGCCTCTGCCGGGACAAGCTCTACACCGGTAGAAATAATACCAATCTTCGGATTTTTCATGACAGAAATGCGGGTTCTTCCGATTGCGGCAAGGACTCCGATATCCTGGGGCCTTAATGTAAAACCAGCTGGATAAATTACAGTTCCCTCTCTAAAATCTTCATCTTTCGCGATAACATTTTCACGAACCGTTACCGGTTGCCTGATAAGGACTTTAGTTCCAGTCTGATTTGCATATTCTATCATGACCACGGCATCTGCTCCCCCTGGCATCTGACCACCGGTTGGAATATACATGCATTCTCCAGGTTGAATCTTTACAAGTTCCGTCTTTCCCATGTTGATTGAGCCAATAAGAGAGAGAATTGCCGGATTGCTCTCTGATGCATCATACGTATCTGAGGCTAAAACAGCATAACCGTCTTTCCATGACCTGTCAAATCCCGGAATATCTTCGGTTGTAATGATAGATTCAGCAAGAACCCGACCGTCCGCTTCATCAATCATTATCGTTTCTGTTCCGGTCTGTTTTGCCATGCTTCTGACTGTTTTTACCGCCTCATCAATGGTGACAACATCAAAATAGGGCTCCGGTTCGTCTCTTATTTCTTCATCTCCAATGGGTTCTCTCATATTTTCCTTATGTGACTGAACCTGTTCAGTCCCACCGGCACGAATGGAGGTGATATTCCCGAGTGAATTGTTCATCATAATTATCTTACTCTCACGGATGATTAACAGTTCTAAATAATTCCGAAAAAAAGTGTGATAGAGACAGATGCCTTTATTAAATGGTCATCAGGATCAGATCAGGTGCTTTCGCACGATCGGTATTGTTGGATCTCAAGTAATCCTGATGACCGTACCGAGTTTTGCTGACATACGTCAGCATTAATACTTTCATGAGGTAAGTATATAATACTGCCCATTTTAATAATTCTTCGTAAAAATAACGTTGTTCTGGTTATCAATTGGTTGGCAATGATTTTTTAAAAACCAAGGGCAGATTACTGGTTTCTAAATTGTATCACCGGAGACCTGATGCAGGTAAGGTCCAGCATTTCGGCCATCTCACCCTTTTTAATTCCCGTGCTACCCTGTGGAATATGAATGATTCCATCGCATTGTGAGAGAATACTGATCATTCCCGCTTTTCGCCCGAGGGGATAGGCTTTATCATCAGAAATCCTGACTGGAATGTGATATTCCCTGTCCGGGTGTCCCTTAATGTCAACACCGGCAATTACCTGCTCCTTAATGAGTCCCTGTGCATCTGCTCCTTTCATCGCCTGTATAAGGCTCGTTACAACCAGAAGAAGGAGGAGGTACACCGAAGCCGGGTGACCCGGTAATCCAATGATTGGTTTTCCTTGGATCTCTCCAATTACCATTGTTTTGCGTGGAGAAATAGAAAGACCAGATAACAATAATTTTCCCTGGCCTGATATGACTTCTGCAGTTCTGTCCCGCTCATCATGGGCGCTCCCCCCACTGATAATAACTGCATCACATTCAGCAACGGCTATCATGAGCAGATGTGACAGCTGATCAGATCCGTCCCATGCAATACCATATCTCTTGGGAACTGCACCAAATTTCCTGCACAATGCCGAAATAAGATATGAATTTGTCTCTCTGATTTCTCCCCTTAAAGGGCGGCCATCAGCCGGAACCAGTTCAGGCCCGGTAGAAAGGATTCCAATAACCGGCATGGCCCGAACCTGAACAGTACAAATTCCAAACCCTGCAAGGACTCCAATATCCTGCGGTCTTATAACCCATCCTTCCGGATAAATAATCTCTCCTGCTTTTGCATCCTCATCTTTGCTGATGACATTCTCACCATGAACGGCTGGACAGGTAACCTCTACAGATTTTCCTTTAAGAATTGCGTGTTCATGCATAACAACGGCATCAGCTCCTTCAGGAACAGGACCTCCGGTGGTAATTGCAAAACACTCTCCCTTCTCAATTCTCTGCTTTTCCGAGTAACCTGATCTAATTTTACCGTTATACTTTAATCGAACCGGATTTTCAAATGTAGCCTTAAGAATATCATGGGAATGAACGGCAAATCCGTCTTTTGAGGATCGACAGTATCCAGGCATATCCTCACGACAAACAACCGGAGCTGCAAGGGTGTAACCGTCAGATTCATCAATAAACCTGGTCTCAATCCTGGTATCCGGGGCAATAGACCTGATCAGAGTGACTGCATCTTTTACTGAAGCCGAATACAGGGGTGATGTGTCTGTATCGTTATCGTTAATATCTGAAGATAATGGTCCGGGCATTATTGAAGGTTCCGGATGAATTGCAGGATGTGTTTTATAATGAATGTTCATTTCTTGTTATGCTGGAGAATACATATCATTCTCGATACAGGATATGCTTTACGAGTTTTGAGGCCGGTATGGATATCATTAATGCTGAACATTGGTTTAAAAAAAACCCTGTTTTAATTCATAAAAAAATGTTCCCGGTATGATGCGAAAAAGGTAAAATGGAGATTTTATCTTTGTTTTTTGGTTTTCTATTCTAGCCTTTAGCAGCGCTTAGTTGTAGTTCTGGTTCAGGTGTATATCGAAATTATTTTATTTAATCCACTGTCTAACTACTAATGATGTACCACTCGTTTCGTTCTCTTATGGTTTTTTTTATCTGCCTGGTGGTTATGATCCTACCTGCGCAGGTATGTGCTGCAGATAATTCTCCAGATACCCTCTTTGTGTATTCCGGTGCCGGTCTTAAGGCGCCGATGACAGAAATTGGTGAACTATTTGAGGAAAAAACCGGAATTGTAGTTGAATACAATTTTGCCGGGTCTGGGACACTTATTAGTCAGATGGAAATCTCCAAAAAGGGAGATGCTTTTATTCCTGGAGGAACCCCGGATTATTCCATTGCACAGAATAAAAGTCTTGTAAGTGACCCAGCATATGTTGCATATCATGTCCCGGTAATTGGTGTCCAGCCAGGAAATCCCCATGGTATTACCTCTGCCCGGGATCTTGCCAAAGAAGGTCTGAAACTGGCTCTTGGAGATGTCAATGCAACTGCAATTGGAAGGCAGGGACAAAAATTATTTACAAAACTTGGAATCGATGCTGATATTGAAGAGAATGTTATCCTCCGTGCACCGACCATCAATGAAGTGGTGACTGCCTTAAAACTCAGGCAGGTTGATGCAGCTTTAATCACCATCGATCAGATTAAAGGCGATGAGATTGAGGCAGTACAACTTAAAGATGATGAGAACATGGCACTTGTCATTCCAATCGGTCTGACCACGTTTACAACAAAGCAGGATTCTGCTCAACAGTTTGTGGACTTTGTATCATCGGATGAAGGAAAAGCAGTGTTTAAAAAGCATGGACATCCGGTTTACCCAGACCCTGTCTATGCTGATGTGAAATTATGAGCAACTCACCTGGACAAGATAAATCCGTCAGGGTTCTCATAAAACCTTTTTCTAACTCTTCAGGGGTTTTGTTACAAAGGGTGTGTGTGATATTTACCGAATGGTCTGTTTTATTGCCAGGTTTTATCCCAACTTTGGGAATTTTACCCGGATGTATTTCCCCCGTGTTATTTGACCAGAACGATGTGAAATTCAATTTTCCTGCATTGTAAGCATGAAACGAAAATCCAGATTTTTGGCATGCTCCTGGTTTAAAGGTTCTCTCATCATCCTGTCCGCGGCATTAATACTCTTTTTCTGCCTGGTATTTGCAGGACTGGTCCTCTGGCCAGAACCCCGGGCCCTTATCGATGCACTAACCTCTGAAGAAATATTGTTTGCAATTGAACTCTCCCTGGTTACTTCACTCATTTCTACCCTGTTATGTGCAGTGATTGCCCTTCCTGTTGCATATGCCCTCTCACGGTACCAGTTTTTTTCATCCCGTCTCATGGGCCTGATAATCAGTCTGCCATTATCCCTTCCTCCCCTTGTTGCAGGTATCGCACTCCTGATATTCTTTGGTCCGTCATTTTTCGGAGAACTACTAAGAACCATCGGGATTGATATTGTGTATACGACCGGAGCGATAATAATCGCCCAGTTTTTTGTTAATGTTCCGTACCTGATCCGGGTGATGCGGTCTGCATTTGACTCGGTAAATCCCAGGTATGAATATGTTGCCCGGACACTGGGTGCCAGTGAACCAGGAGTATTCTTACAGGTGAGCCTTCCCATGTCAAAGCAGGCCCTTCTTGCCGGTCTAACGATAACCTGGTCAAAAGCCATGGGAGAATTTGGTGCGGTACTGATGCTGGCAGGTGCAACAAAGATGAAGACCGAGACATTGCCGATTGCCCTCTACCTGAACATCTCTACCGGAGATCTTGACATGGCAATAGCATCAGCCACTATCCTTCTCGCAATATCTGTTGGAACTCTTATAATCTTTGAACATTGGTTTGGCTCAAGGAAGATGATGTAATGCCACTTGAAATCCGGTCACTATCAAAAACCCTGGGAGATTTTCATCTCCGTGATGTAAACCTGACCATCAATGATGGTGAATATTTCATCATCCTTGGGCCTTCAGGAGCAGGTAAGACGATCCTGCTTGAAACGATCGCTGGAATTCATCGTCCGGATAACGGGAGAATATTCCTTGATGACACTGATATTACCGATACACCTGCACGGCTACGGCATATTGGTATGGTATACCAGGATTACATGCTTTTTCCTCATCTTACGATCGAAAAAAACATTGGATTTGGTCTTAAGCAACAAGGAGTTCATCCCGAGGAGATTAAGAGATTAACCGGGGAAATTGCCTCTCTTCTTGAGATCACTCACCTTTTGCCTCGTGATCCGGAAACCCTCTCGGGGGGAGAACAACAGCGGGTAGCTATTGCACGGGCTCTAATCATCCGGCCCCGGGTTCTCCTCCTTGATGAACCGCTCTCTGCATTGGATGCTATCACCCGGAGAAGGATGAGAAATGAATTATCCCATCTTCCTTCCCTTACCGGGGTTTCTATCATTCATATTACCCATCATGCCGAGGATCTGGTATCTCTCGGAACCCGGTCAGCAGTCATGGATGAAGGAGCAATTGTGCAGATGGGACATCCTGATGAGATTTTCCAAAATCCCCAGACCCCCTTTGTCGCAGCATTTACCGGTATGGAAAACCTGTTACCCGGAATTGCAGGAACCAGCCATGAGGGAAAGATAATCAAGGTTGGAAATGTCAGAATCCATGCCATTAGTCATCATACTGGTCCGGTAATATTTGGAATCCGGTCTGAAGACCTCATCTTTTCACGAGAACCACTCCGGTCCAGTGCAAGAAATGTCCTTCAGGCAAAAGTTACGAAAATCCGTCTGATGGGTTCACTTGCATGGGTAATGGTTGACTGTGGATTTAGTCTGACCGGCGTGCTTACCGTTCAAAGTCTGTTTGAATTGGGAATAGATGATGGTGATATGGTTTATATCACGTTTAAAGCATCGGCAGTAATGGTATTCCCTGATGAAAAATGGGATAAAAAAGAATTATCTCTTGAGACCAGAGATGACACGTGAGACCTGCATGGGTTTCATGTCTACATCAAAGGTATCATAAATATAGGTTCTGACCTGCTGGACAGTTGGCTCCTGATCCCTGAACGCCTCTTTCACCTGGTCAAGTTGTTTATCAGAGAGTTTCTTTTTCTTTTCCACAACATCTGCATAGGCTTTTTCTGTTGCAATTTCAGTCGGGATGTAGATTTTTCCGTAAATTATCTCACCCTTCCTTTTTGCATGCCGCTCTCCCATGTCCCCAATCCAGACCTGGAATATCTGTTTCTTGCCATCAAGTTCGACTTCTTCATCAGCCTTGTAGATGTAAGAAGGCATCATCCGCTCTACCTGTCCAAGGACAAAGATATCTCCCTTGACCATCTGGCCTCCAACCCGGCCTTTTGCATTGCCACGGACGATAATCTTACCACCTTCTGCATGGGTCCCGAGGTGAACATCAACATTGCCACCGATATCGATGGTTCCGCCATTCATAAAGGTAGCAGTGTCTGATCCGGCGTTCCCCTTCACGGTTACTTTACCTCCCTGCATTCCACGCCAGTCTCCACGGTAGGATGCAGCAAGGTAGTTCTTTGCATTCCCGTCAACGATGAATTCTCCACCGGTCATTCCGATAGCACAGAACGAGTCAACATTGCCCTTGACATGGATTTTACCGCCAGACATCCATGCTGCGGTATACATATCGGTGTTACCCTGGACCTCAATCTCTCCGGCGGTCATCTTCATCCCGATATACTTGACCTTGGTAGTATCTCCGGCAACAATGATCTTCGTATCAGCGGCAGTCTGACCACCTTTACCTTCTACAGAGAAGTAGTCACTGATCTTTGCCGTCGTGTTTCCAAGGTGAAGATGAAGTTCTCCTATCTGCTGGGCAGTTTTTCCTGCAAAATGATCCGGAGTGATATTCTCTGCTTCAATATAGAGATCCGGAATTTTGTTAAGGGTAAGTTTTACAATATCCATTCCTTTTCACTCCTTAATTGGATTCTACCTCGATTACGTACGGGTTTGGAACGTAGTGGTTGGAAACCTCGTAGTTATTCAATGTCATGCTGTAGAACTTGAGGAACTTCATCTGGACATCGCGTTCTACCTGTTTGTTCTCCGGCACTTTTGCGTCAACCCAGAGTGTCCGCTTGTTTCCGTTGCTGATCACTTCACCATTCTCAACAACCATAGTACCGCTCTTGAATACGTAGTCTGCTGCAGAGAATGCCTTCTCGATATCTTCCGGATCCCTGACCTTGTCCTCGTCATAGTTGATGATTGCGACATCTGCATCCATACCTGGAGCAAGACCACCAAAGATATCATACAGACCAAGTGATTTTGCAGGTCCGGCCCTGGTCATCTGGGCAATCTCAAACATGGACAGTTCACGGTCAAGTGATGCAAGGTTTGTGGCAGAAATGACCTTCTCTGAGTGTTTGAATCCCTTGAGCATATCCTGACGTGATTTGTCAGACATGAGCCACTTCATGATACGCGGGTACCGGGTGAATGGCCCTGCATTCGGGTGGTCAGTGGTGATGAAGGTTCTCATCGGATCTTTTGCAAGCAGTCCAAGTTCAAGACCGATTGCCCACTGGATGGCACAGACTTTGATATTCGGGTCGTAGACATAGGGAACAATACCAGAGCTGGTCTCAAGTTCAACATCCACATTTGCCCATTTAAGGTGATTAAGTGAGGTCAGGTGGTGTTCGAACGGACCATCAGCTGTCATCGTAGTGGTCTCATCAAGAGTAACACAACCAAGGTCCATGGTCATGTTCTTGTTCTTGTTAAAGTAGTCTGCAATCTCCTTTGCACCGGATTCAAAGTTTGCCCAGGAATCTCCCTTGTAACTGTGAAACTGGACATGGGTGTGGTGAAGAACCTGTTCACGACCAAACTTGTTGTTTGGCTTGACTCCTTGAGCGATCTTTAGCGTATCAAGGGTTGTGGTATAGTTTCCTGGATTTCCAAGGTTGTTTGAGTGGATGTGGATTGAATGTGGAAGTCCGAGTTTTTCATTTGCTTCCAAAAGGCCTTTAACAATCTCAGCGGGGGTAATGTCAAAGTATGGAACCGGATCGTTGACAGTTACACAGTTTTCTCCCCATCCCCATGCTTCAGAGCCACCTGGGTTGACAATTTTAATTCCATATCCCTTGGTAGTTTTAAGTAGCCAGGAGATGTATGCACAGACATTGTCCATTTCGTTGTTTTTCAGGTACTCAAACACGAACCAGTTATTTCCAAAGACTGGTAATGCACCCTCGTCAATAATTGGTGTGTCCTTTATCTCTTCATGCACGTGTCTTGCATAGAGTGGAGGCATTGCTGCTTCCATGACGGTGGTGTATCCCATCCGGGCATATTCATAACCGGTCTTGAAGGTTGTCGGGATTGAGAATCCACCAGACATCCGGGTGTTCTTTCCGGTTGGCTTATAAGAGAAGAGTTTGTCTTCAGGACGATAGTTTCTTCCTTCGTTAACTTTCGGACCGGCAACATGTGCATGGACATCCACTGCACCGGCCATGACCGACTTGCCCTTTGCATCAATTACCTTTGCCTTGGAGGATACCTTATCTGCAATCTTGCCGTCTTTAATGCAGACATCAGAGACATCTCCCTTAATTCCAGTCTTCGGGTCGTAGACTTTACCATTTTTAATGATATATTCACTCATAATTCTCTCTCCCTTAGTTTGCCTTCAGTTCTTTGACCCTCTTTAAGACTCCCTCGAGGAATTGCTGATCAGTCATCATACCTTCTGGTGGTTCAACAACCTTTCTGGATTCAATTGGGACATTGTCCATACGATAGCAGTTGCCTCCGACTTCTACACCGACAAATGCCACCGGAACGTGGACTTTACAGATGGCGGAGGTCGGTGTGATATGCGGGTCAATGGCTACGGAGGGAAGTTTTGATATCTCCTTGACACATTGCATGGGAAAATGTGCACCTGGATCGCTACCAAGGACAAACATGGCATCAATCTCCTTTCTCTTCAATAGTTCGATGGTTCCAGTCTCACCTGGATTGTATCGTGCAAATCCTCTTGAGAGATCAACAGAATAGGGGAACCCGAACTGCCAGCCGAGAACCTGTCCGGATCCGGTCACGTTATAGTGTCCCCGCATGGCTATGATGGAGAACTTGGTGTAGTTATTCAGATCATTGGTCAGCATGATAGCTGCATCGATGTTGTGGTCTTTACCAAGTGACTGAGTAACGCCCATTCCGAAGAATATGACCCCGAACCTACCTGATTTAAGCATTTCTGCAGCTTCATAGACTTTCTCTTTTGGTACACCAGCAATGATATCTCCGGTAAGTTCCTGGCCACGTACTGCTGCACGAAGTGCCTGAAGCAGTTCATAATCCTGTCCCTGTTCAACCTGGAGATGAACATCCGCAAGACTAGATGTATCGGTACACCGGGGGTCTACCACAATGATTTTTCTCTGTTTCTGACCTTTTCCGGTAAAGTATCCACGGGGAAAGATGGAATACCGGGACATGTGTCTGGGGTGCCCGTGTGCCGGGTTGGATCCCCAGAATATAATGCGGTCTGCACGGTTCTTGACCTCTCCAAGGGTACAGCTTGGAATACCTACGTTCTGCACTGCAACAAGAGTGGTTCCGTGACAGACTGCTGCGGTATTGTCAACAAGTGCACCACAGAGTTCAGCAATTTCGTGTCCGACGCTCTGCGATTCACAGTTGGTTGAAGACCAGCCATACATTGAAGGTTTCTTTGCGTTGGCAAGCATTTGAGCGGTATATTCTATTGCTTCCTCGTAGGTGATGTCGACAAAAGAGCCATCTTCCTGGAGTCTGCGGGGACGGGTCACCCGGTGGGAATGGTCAGATGCATGCAGGAATTTTTCTGCACCTATGGCACAGGCATTTTCCACACTCAGAATCTTTTTTCCTTCATCATCTGTTACAACAGAAAGGTCGTCACAAAGAGTTCCACAGAATGGACATATAACGTCTGTAATTGTTTTGGACATTATTGATCACCCCAGCATTTTGACCGGACGAGTTCAAGAGAATTTAAAACTTTCTCTTTATCGGCAGGGTCAATGGTAATAGGAACACCCTTAAAAGTCGGCATACCAGTGCTGTACGTTTCAGGACTTGTCACACTGTTTGCCCAAGGTCCCATGGGGATAAATGCAACTCCCGGGTGCGGCCCCTGGGTTGCTTCAACTGCTTTTACAACCACTTCACCAAACTCGCTTTTCACCTTGACATTTGTATTTTTCATGATGCCAAGGCGTTTAAAATCAGACTCATCGATTTCGATGATTCCACAAGCTTTCATGTACTTGTCTGTCTCTTTTCCGCCTTCCATTGAGACGCCCTGCTGAATGGTGCGTCCGGAAATCAGATTAATAGAAATTGCGCTCATATTGCTCCTCGTAACGAAAAAATCGCCGATGAACTGGTTATGGTCAGATATTATCCGGCCATGATGCCTACCAGAACCAAGAGGACCTGTTTTCCAGTTAGTTCCGTGATAACAAGAATGTTCATTTCCTTACATATAAATTCATTGGAACATTCTGTAAAAAATGATTATTTATTGTGGATGTTATGCAGAATATTAATTTATTATTCTATATTTGTTCAATTGTTAATTAAAATAAACAAGCAATAAATATATTTGCCAGGTAATAAAACTAATTTAACAATAAATTTTTTTAACCTATTTTAGTTAATTATATCGTTTTTTTATTGTATGCCATCAGTTTCCACGCGCAGATTGATTATTATCAGTGAATAAAGGATAAATTTTCAACAAAATATTGTTATTTCTAATTAAGTTATTTAAAAGTGGTTAAAAGAGTGGCATAAATGCCTGGTTAATTAACTAAGATATTACCTGTATATTATTGGAGACAGAATCATTCATGAAGGAAGAACTCGGGAAAATCCTTCAAGAATTCGGGTTGACTCTGCCTCTATCACGTTAAATATGTGCCCGGTAGTTTTGTGCCGGACATTACAAGGTAGATGGTGCCATGAGATAACTGTGTCGGTATCTTCTGTCTTTTTTGAAGAAAATTGGTGATTAAATAAGTTCAAAATAAAATTTTATATCTAAGTATATGTGAAAATTAATGACATTTTATTTATCGATGAATGTGCGTACTCTATCAATAATTTTTTTTTAACTTTTAAAATCAGTGTAGGAAAAATATTGAATCATTCCATGAATCAGTTTTGATCCCATTCCGGGGTGCCGCAACCTTTTGAGAATAATGGTGAAGAAGAGAAGAGTGAATTTAAGATCATCATTTAACATTATCAAAAATTTATCGTTATTATTTTCATGTTTTGACCATTGAATTGTACCTCAATCAGCATGTCTCTCAGGTAAACATATCAATTTGTATATGTCATGAAGTCAAACATTATTGGAATGTCAAAACGTGGAGATGAATATTCAAAGGAAGAGATCCTCTCTCTTTTGAAAAAGAAAGGTAATAGTGCTACACTCATAGACTGGTTTGACCGTTGTATAGATTTTCATCAAGGTACTGCAGCAGGTCTTCTCATTGGTATTTACATGGTTGATTATGCTCTCTCACTTCTGAATGCAAAACCCGGTGATAAATTGTATTCTGTCTGTGAAACCTCAAAATGTGCTCCAGATCCCTTGCAGGTAATTTTACATTGCACACCGGGTAATCACCGTTTGCGGGTTATCAACATCGGAAGATTTGCAATGACTGTGAACCGTCCAAGTGACAGCGATTTTGCAGATGGTGTCCGGGTAAAAGTTGATCCTGCAAACCTTGTTGAAACCCCCGTCCTTCAAGCATGGTTTGCAAATAGTCCGGAATTTGATGGCAAGACTATGAAAAAACAATTGGTGGAAGATATCATCAATAAAGGGACGGGAATGCTCTCCTGGG
Source organism: Methanomicrobiales archaeon (assembly GCA_012729535.1). GTDB lineage: Archaea > Halobacteriota > Methanomicrobia > Methanomicrobiales > Methanospirillaceae > Methanospirillum. The sequence goes on from JAAYCY010000051.1 coordinate 33,912, forward strand.
AAAAGGTCAGAGTTAATGTAACTCATAAACAGAAATGGAAAACCGGAGTATGTTCTTCATGTGGTGAACCGGTTCCGGAAAATCTTTTAGAAAACGGTCTCTGCCCTGGTTGCGGAAGTCAGAAATATTACGAAAAAATCTAACTTTTTTAGGAAAACTGAATCCGGTGAGCACCGGTGTAGATGGTCATATTCGGTGGCCTGACAAAACCGGCAAGGGTCATGTTCACCTTCTTTGCAAATTCAATTCCCCCTGCAAATGCTGCATTGTTGGATACCATAACCGGAATTCCTGCCCGGTATGCCTTTGCTACCATGTCTACCGGAAGTCTGCCTGAACAGACAAGATAACAACGGGAAAGATCGGTCCCCTTTAATAGAGCCATTCCTACCGCCTTATCTACGGTAGTATGCCTTCCCATATCCTCAACTCCACAAACGACGGAACCATTTTCATCTAATATCAGGCTACAATGCATCCCGCCTGTACGTTTCCAGATGACAGAGTACTCATCCACATGACTCATTGATTGCAGGATTTTTTCAGCACTCAGGACAAGTCCGTTGGAAAGTGGCTGTTTTTCTCCATCCGGAAGAAGTTCACGGCAGGACCCGCCAGAGCTGTTCTTTGAAAACTCTCCAGGAGTAACATTCGATGAATTTTTGGTAATGACATCAATGTTGGGTAGGTTTATAGAAGTCTTTTCTATCTCATCCACGGAGCATAGGTATCCTTCACATATCAGATAACCAATAGCGAATGCATCAAGATCAAGGGGGGTAATAGAAAGGTCTCCGACACGAACCCCGTTAAGAGTAAAGATAATCCGGGATTCTGTACACACTTCGACAACTGTCTCTGCCGGATTATTGTCTTTAACCTTAATTACAGGATATTTTTTTGTAATCTTTGGGATTGTATCGTCAGGATGGTTAGTCATCATGGTAACCTTTCATCAGGTGAGTAATATGGTATATGTCTTTGTGAGAGACCGGGAGTAATTAAAAAAAGGAGTGGATTATTCATCCTTGAAAATATTGGTAAATATTGAATCCGTTCCTGTTGCGTCAAGACGTGCACGTTCTACCTTTTCTTCCACAAATGCATGGATTGGCAAAGTCATATCCCGGCCCGGGACATGATTGAACATCTTCTCAACCTCAACCTGCTGTGAATGCATAAAGAGAGCATTCGGGATTTCCATTGGACAGAGTTCTTCACACTGACCACAGTTTATACATGAGTCAGACACGTGTGCAAATCTGATAAGGTGGAACATAAAGCTTGTCGGGAGGACACCGGGCTCGATGAACCAGGGTTTCTTTGTGGAACACTCCACACAATAACAGATAGGACAGGCTTCAACACAGGCATAACACTTTACACACTTGGAAGATTCGGACATGATGAGTTTGAGTCGGTCTTTTCCCTTGCCAAGACCTTCAAAGTCACGGTGTCTCCATTCATCGCCAAGTTTGAACATGGCTTTCTCGACCTTGGCACGGATATCGATACCCTTCGGGTCTGCTGCCGTGGTTTCGAGAACACCTTTTGACTGAGCGCTGTTTACCAGGTTTGCACCCTTTTCAGAGCATATCTCAAGAAATGTTGCCTTTCCAGCCTTTTCCCCGATAACTCCCCAGTTTCCTGCAGCGATATCTGCCTGGCGGGGAACTTTCATCTTACAACGGCGGCAGTTTGAACGGCGTCCATATCCTTCGTCTTCAAGTTCATCGATCTTGATTCCTTTGTGTCCACCTTCGTATTCAATGATGAACTGGCCCTTGTCTATTTCTTCCTTGGTTACCTTGTCAGGATCAACACCAAACTTGTCTGCAATCATCCTCCGGGCTGCAACCGGACTTACTGAACCACCACAGTTGACACCGATCATGATGACATTATCAAGGTTTATCTGGTTCCGCTTGGCAAGTTCATAGAATGCCATTGCGTCACAACCCTTGCAGGTCACTGCGATCTTCTTGTCTTTTGCTCCATTCAGGTATTTCTTGATAAGCTTGGGGATAAGAAGGGTACCACAGTGCAGTGAACCAGCGGTCTGAAGAATATCCTCAGGGTTTGTGATGACAGTCGGAACAGCATCATACAGGTCTTTACCTTTTTTAACGGCCACGACAGCGTCAACCAACTTGGTTTCGAGTGCATGCTTGAGAAGTGCAGTGACTGCTCCTCCACACTCTCCCTTCTTCTGGACTTCTGCATCTTTTGCCCATGCATAGAGCATATCGCCTTTTGCTGCCATCTTAGTTACCTCCGATCTTTTCGATTGATATGGCACAGTGCTTGAGCTCCGGCATCTTGGACATCGGGTCTAATGCGGTGTTAGTCAGGTTGTTTACACCCTCAGCAAAGTGCATGGTCATGTAGACGACACCTGGTCCGACATCATCAGTGACCCGTGCACGGGTTTTTGTCTCTCCACGGCGGCTTTTCAGTTTCACATACTCATTATTTTTGATTCCAAGGCGGCGTGCATCTTCGACATTGATCTGTGCATAGGACTCCGGAACTTCACGGTGCATGTCTTTTGCACGGCCGGTCTGGGTCCTTGAGTGATAGTGGAAGATGAGACGACCGGTCATGAGGGTGAATGGATATTCCGCATCAACGACTTCTGCCGGTGGGCGGTAATCGATTCCAAAGAGGTTACCCTTACCGTCTGCAGTTCCGAATTTCTCCCGGTGCAGGATCGGGGTTCCCGGGTGCTCTTCAGTCGGGCATGGCCAGCAGATGGCCTCAGGTCTCTCAAGCTTTTCGTATGTTGCACCAAACATGGAAGGAGTAACTGCCCGCATATCATCCCAGACATCCTTTGCAGTTGGGAGGTCAAAACTCTTCAGCCCCATCTTCTTTGCAAGTTCTGTAATTATCCAGATGTCTTCCTTTGCCTCTCCCGGTGGGTTTACTGCCTTTCTGACACGGTTAATACGACGTTCTCCACTCGTGAAGGTTCCATCCTTCTCTGCAAAACAGGTACCTGGAAGGATAACATCTGCATATTCACAAGTTTCAGTAAAGAAGATATCCTGGACAACAAGGAAGTCAAGTTTCTGTAGTTGTGCCTTGACGTGGTTTGAACTTGGGTACGTAACAACCGGGTTTAACCCGAGGATATACATAGCCTTGATCTCTTCACCACACTGGTTGATCTGTTCGGTAAGGGTAACACCATACCAGTCCGGAAGATCAGTAACTCCCCAGGCTTTCTCCATTTTGGCACGGTTTTCGGCAGTTTCACATTTCTGGTACCCTGAGTAGACATTCGGGTACGCACCCATGTCACAGGCACCCTGCACATTGTTCTGACCACGAAGCGGGTTGACACCGACACCTTCACGCCCTACATTACCGGTCAGGAGTGCAAGATTACCCATGGACCTGACATTGTCAGTTCCGGTGGTCAGCTCGGTGATACCAAGACAGTAAATGATGACTGCATTCTTGGCTTTTGCATATCTGAATGCAATATCTTTGACTGTTTCAAGCGGAACACCGTGGATGGCTTCGGCATCTGCGTAGTTCTCAACGGTCTTCTTGAGATCTTCAAATCCGTTAACCCGGTCGGTGATGAACTTCTTGTCCTCAAGTCCTTCCTTGATTATCCAGTACATCATGGAATTTGCAAGAGCAATGTGCGTAGATGGATTAAACCGGATCCAGGTATCAGCCAGACGGGCAGTCATACTGTACCGTGGGTCTATGACAGCAATCGGAATTCCTCTCTTCTTTGCCTGGGCGATCCTGCGTCCTGCAAGGGGGTGTGCTTCAACCGCATTTGAACCCCAAATCAGGATAAAATCAGAGTTCAGAGCATCTTCAAAGCCGTTTGTTGCTGCACCGGATCCAAAAGAGAGTGACAGACCTGCAACTGAAGGTCCATGACAGATACGGGCACAGTTATCAACGTTGTTGGTCTTGAATCCGACCCGTGCAAACTTCTGGAATATGTAACAGTCTTCGTTGACCGTTCTGCAGGAAGTCTGGAACCCTAATCCCTTTGGGCCGTGTTTGTCATAGGTAGCCTTGAGATTCTTGGCGACAAGGTCCAGGGCCTCTTCCCATGATGCTTCAACGAATTTCCCATCCTTTTTGATCAGCGGGGTGGTAAGTCTGTCAGGACTGTGAATGTGTTCCCAGCAGGTAACTCCCTTTGGACAGAGTTTTCCTTCGTTGATCGGGGATCTCTGGTTTGGTTCAACCCCGACAACTTTACCGTTGCTTACTACCAGGTTTAACGTACAACCAACACCACAGTATGGACAGGTGGTTGCCACGTATTTCATTATTTCTGTATTTTCACTCATATTTCACCCGAGTTTAGCTGGTGAAAGATACCATTCATTTACAGGAAAGAGCTTTCGCTCAAAGGGTAATACATGCAGATTTGCAACCAGGCACACAGGAATGGACTACCCGAATAATCCATGGGTGTAATCGCACACCCCCCTGATCACAATGCAGAGTAGTATTGTTGCTGGTATGAATATAAACCTGGCGAAAATAATCAGAAATTTGGTGATTAGTAGTGGGGCATTACCACCGCCTGCATTAACAATAAAACAGATGAGTTATCAACATTTTGAAAAAAAGAGAGGGTAATTAGTTCTTGTAGGGTGCTGCACCCAGTTTCGGAGCAAAAGCATTGTCTGCTTCAACCCTGATTGCATGTGAGAAGAGTGCAAGTGGGATTTCTGCCGGACAGAGTTCCTCGCACTGACCACAGTTGATACAGCTGTCAGAGATGTGGGCAAATCTGCGGAGATGGAACATTGGGTCTGATGGTATGAATCCTGGACGAACCATGATGTCGTCTGCCCTTCCATCGAATGGAATTTGGATACAGACGGGACACTTGTCGATACAGGAGTAACACTTGATACACCGTGAGGTCTCCTTGTTGATCGTCTCCCAGAGATTGTCCCGAAGAGCAGTGAAATCTTTCTTCCGCCACTTCTCTCCAAGTTTGAGCATGGCACCTTCGGTTTTGCCCCGAATCTCAATGCCTTTTGGATCTGCTGCAGAGGTTTCCAGTTTCTTGGCTCCCACTGCTTTTGTTATAAGATCAGCACCCTTGTCACTACAGACTTCAACAAAGGTTGCCTTTCCTGCTTTGTCTCCGATAACTCCCCAGTTACCACAGGCAAGGTCTGCCTGGCGTGGGATTTTATACTTGCACCGGCGACAGTTGGAACGGCGTCCGAATCCCTCATCTTCAAGGTCATCGATCTTGATGCCTTTGTGTCCACCTTCATACTCGATGATGAACTGCCCCTTGTCTATCTCTTCCTTGGTAACCTTGTCTGGATCAACACCGAACTTTTCCTTGATCATCTTACGTCCAAGGATTGGATTTACTGAACCACCACAGTTTACACCGATGGTAAGGACATTGTTCATGTTGATTTCATTACGCTTCCCAAGTTCGATAAGGCTCATAAGGTCGCAGCCTTTCACAACAACCCCGACCTTCATGCTCTTTGCCCCGTCCAGGTATTTCTGGATGAAGGTGGACATGAGCAGGGTACCACAGTGCAGGGAACCTGCTGTCTGGTCAAGGTCCTTTGCATCAGTTATGGCAACCGGGATTGCATCATAGAGGTCAAATCCCTTCTTGACTGCAACAACAACGTCAACAATCTTGTTTTCAAGTGCATATTTCAGCAGGGTAGTAACTGCACCACCACATTCTGCCTTCTTGGCAATTCCGCTGTCAGTTGTCCATGCATAGAGCATATCGCCTTTTGCTGCCATGTTATTTTCCTCCAATTTTTGCAACAGAAACGGCACAATGCTTGAGTTCTGGCATTTTTGACATCGGATCAAGTGCAGTGTTTGTCAGGTTGTTTACTCCTTCGTTAAAGTGCATGGTCATGTAGAGTACACCTTTCCCGATTTCATCAGTGACACGGGCGACAGTTTCTGTCTGACCACGGCGGCTCTTTAGGAGGATTTTCTCACCCTGTGATATTCCAAGGCGTTTTGCGTCTTCGTTGTTAATCTGGACATATGATGCAGGAACCTCGTAGTGGAGTGCAGCACAACGGTCGGTCTGTGTCCTGGAGTGGTAGTGGAAGATAAGACGTCCGGTCATCAGGGTGAATGGATACTCTGCGTCTGCAACTTCTGCTGGTGGACGGTACTCAATACCAAAGAGGTTACCCTTTCCGTCAGCAGTTGAGAATTTTCCAATATGCAGGATCGGGGTTCCCGGGTGGTCTTCAGCCGGACATGGCCAGACAATTGCTTCTGGTCTCTCCAGTTTCTCATAGGTAGCACCGAACATGCTTGGGGTACAGTTGCGCATGTCGTCCCACACATCCTTTGCAGTTGGAAGATCAAAGCCCTTCAGTCCCATTTTCTTTGCAATTTCTGCAATGATCCAGATGTCTTCCTTTGATTTTCCTGGTGGATTAACTGCTTTTCTGACACGGTTGATACGGCGTTCACCACTCGTGAAGGTTCCATCTTTCTCTGCAAAACAGGCTCCCGGAAGAATTACATCTGCATAGTTGCAGGTTTCAGTGAAGAAGATATCCTGGACGACACAGAAATCAAGTTTCTGGAGTTGTCTTTTTACATGGTTTGAATCAGGATAGGTAACAACCGGGTTCAGACCAAGGATATACATGGCTTTTATTTTATCGCCACATTCGTTGATCTGTTCTGTAAGGGTTGAACCATACCAGTCAGGAAGACCAGAAGTGCCCCAAGCCTTCTCCATCTTTGCACGGAGTTCAGCATTTTCACATTTCTGATACCCTGAGTAAACGTTCGGGTATGCACCCATGTCACAGGCACCCTGCACGTTGTTCTGTCCACGAAGCGGATTGACACCAACACCCGGACGACCGACGTTTCCGGTCAGCAGGGCAAGGTTACCCATTGAACGAACATTGTCAGTACCGGTGGTCAGTTCAGTGATTCCCAGACAGTAGATGATAACGGCATTCTTTGCTGAGGCATACTTATGTGCCAGTTCTTTTACGACTTCTGTCGGAACACCTGTAATATCCTCTACATCTGCATACTTCTCAACCATTGCCTTGAGATCATCAAAGCCATTTACCCGCTCCTCGATGAACTTCTTGTCATGCTTTCCTGCCTTGATAATCCAGTACATCATTGAATTTGCAAGGGCAATGTGGGTTGACGGATTAAACTGGATCCACTTCTCAGCAATCTTGGCGGTGGTTGAAAGACGGGGATCTACTGCATAAATTGGTATCCCTTTCAGTTTTGCCTGAATAAGGCGTCTTCCTGCAAGTGGGTGTGCCTCCAGAGCATTTGACCCCCAAACAAGAATAAAATCAGAATTCAGAGCATCTTCAAAGCCGTTTGTTGCTGCACCGGAACCAAAGGAAAGAGAAAGACCTGCAACGGAAGGTCCGTGACAGATACGGGCACAATTGTCAACGTTGTTAGTTTTAAATCCGATACGTGCAAATTTCTGGAAGATATAACAATCTTCATTCACCGTTCTGCAGGATGTCTGGAATCCAAGTCCGCGTGGTCCGTGTTTGTCGCTGGTTTCTTTCAGTTTCTTCGCGACGAGGTCAAGAGCTTCATCCCATGATGCCTCTACAAACTTACCATCCTTCTTGATCAGCGGTGTGGTCAGCCGATCCGGGCTGTGAACAGATTCCCAACACGTGACACCCTTTGGACAGAGTTTTCCATCATTGATTGGTGATCTCTTGCATGCCTCAACACCAATACATTTCCCGTCTTTTACAACGAGATTTAAAGCACACCCGACACCACAATAGGGGCAGGTTGTTTTAACGTATTTAATTATACTGCTATCGCTCATTCTTTCACCCGAGTTATCAGAGGAGAATAGTCATGGAATACCGGTTTATTCCGGTCATAAGTGGTTAATCAGGCCGGGGAAACCACACTAACCCTGACCCTTAATAACCACTTTCATTCCTGTATGACCATTCCAACTGATTGTGGCGAATTAATTGTGCTCTCACCCGATGGTGAGATGACACAGGCAATTCTCAAGTACCGATACTCAAAAGAAACAAATCCGGTTTCTTTTGGTGATTCATTTACGTTGCGGAACGAACCATGATAACGTGATTCATATACTGTGAGGCATCATGAACTTGCCTGAATACCTGTCCCTTCAGGTATTTTGATCCTGCTACATGCGGGTACACAGTACAATTCAGTCTTACCTAATGTGATGGCATAAATCTTACGAATTGTTTTTAATAAGGGTTGAAATGATTTATGCTGATTTCTGTTAAAAAAAGGGTGAATTTAGAATATTTTCATAGATTTCGGTATAATTGAAAACATTACGATTATTATCAAATTCATCTCGTATATTAAAGAGATTATTTAAATATTCTAGAAATTCAAGTATTTTTATCTAATTCTCATTCATGAAGGACAGGCGCGATCTTTTTCTAATATGTGTGGATTTTTGTTTTGGTTTTTATTCTGTTCCAGAATAAATATTGAACCCTGAAAGAAATCAGGATTGGGAGGGGTTATTGTGTGTGGTTGTATATTTCCCAAATGAGACTGGTAGATTCGTTCCGTAAATTTTCTCACTCATTCTGCTTACCTTTTTGAGGTTCAGCACAAATGAGTTAGTACTTGTTATTTGTATTATGATATATGTGATTGAATTATGTAGTCCGATTTAGTTAGGTTTAAATATTATAATTTTCTCCTGCTACCGTTTATTTTCTCATCATTAAGTCCCTGATTTCCGATAGTCAGATACGCATCAGGCAATCAGATATGTGAAAAAAAGTGGTTGAATTTGAATGGCTAATTCTACAATATTATCTATATGCATTGAATGTCTGTTTTCCTGCGTAAGTTGCTGATTTTTTGAGATACTCACCAATCCGGAGGAGCTGGTTATACTTCTCAACACGCTCTCCCCGACAGGGAGCACCGGTTTTCAGCTGGCCACATCCCAGTGCAACGGTAAGGTCAGCGATGAAAGAGTCACAGGTCTCTCCACTACGATGTGATACCATGGTTCCCCATCCTTCCTTCTGGGCAAGTCGTACAGCATCAATAGTCTCGGTTACTGTTCCTATCTGGTTTAACTTGATAAGAACTGCATTTGCGTTTTTGCCCGAAATCCCCCTGGCTATGCGTTCCGGATTGGTGACAAACAGATCATCTCCGACAATCTGGATTTTATTGCCCAGGGATTTTGTCATTTCTGCCCATCCGTCCCAGTCATCTTCTGCAAGACCATCTTCAATGGAGATGATAGGGTAGGTATCAATCATATCCCGATAATAATCGGTCATTTCTCCAGAACTCAGAACCTTTTGCTCAGTCCGGAGAGTATAGTTTCCATCTTCAAAAAAACCACTTGAAGCAGGGTCAAGAACAAGGGCAATTTCTTTTCCTGGCACATATCCTGCTTCTTCTATAGCACTGGTAATGAGTGATGCAGATTCCTGGTTTGAATTTACCCGGGGAGCAAAACCGCCCTCGTCACCTACCCCCGTAGAAAGCCCTTTTTTCTTAAGAACCGTTTTCAGGGTGTGATATACTTCACAACCCCACCGGATTGCTTCCGGAAGATTTGGTGCACCAACCGGGGCAATCATGTACTCCTGAAAATCTGATCCCTGCCAGTTGGCATGTGCACCACCATTCATGATATTCATACAGGGAACCGGCAAAAGGGTGGATTCGGGATTGAGGTACTGAAATAAAGGGATTCCTTCAGATATTGAACATGCACGGGCTACTGCCATGGAGACGGTAAGAATTGCATTTGCACCGAGTGTTGCCTTATTGGGTGTACCATCAAGTGCCTTCATGACTGCATCAATATCTACCTGGTCATGTGCATTCATTCCCTGAAGTTTAGGAGTAATAATTTCATTTACTGCATGGACCGCTCCAAGAACTCCTTTCCCTCCATATCTTTTCTCCCCGTCACGCCGCTCTACTGCTTCATGAATTCCTGTGGATGCTCCTGATGGACAGGCAGCTCTCCCGGTTATTCCGTTTTTCAGGGTTACATCTACCTCAACGGTAGGATTTCCACGTGAATCGAGGATTTCACGGGCTATTATTCTTTCTATTCTGGTATCCATCAGGCGTCTCCATACTATGATTTGTCTGAAAAGAATTTGTATTATTCTGTGTCATTAGTTGGTATGAACTGATACATTCTTTTGTAGTTCTGTTTTAATTCTCTCTGGATTATTCTTTTTAAACAGTTCCTGCGAATTCTTTTCATCAGGAGATAAAACACGGTTTATTTCATGAAATGCGACATCCAGGTTATCCCAGAAGAACGATGAACCACGACTGACAATAAGGTCAACCGTGCTCATTGTCTGATTTGCCTGACCCTTACCTACACTTATTGCAGAGCCATATTCTCCTGCAAGTATTTTGTTTACCTGATCATCGTCCAGTTCATATGAGAATACTTCTTTATTGAATTGTTTAACTTCATCATTCATTGAAATATCTGATAATCTGTCCGGGTATGCTATCTTTGCCATCCACAACGGGTGAAGAACTGCTGATTCGGCAGTTGGCCGGTTCCACACAAATACACCGTTTGGTAACCGGAATACCTGCCGGTATGGTGTCCTGAACTCCAGGGATGTATGGTACCTGACCGATAGGACCACCATAGAACGCTGTTGCGTTAATTTCTACCGGAATTTCAACTTCATTTCCTGCCATGTCGGTAATGACACGAGTCTCTTTCCCTCTGACATTTCTGCACTATCTGTGCAGGTGAACAAGAGAGCTGCCAAAAGTATCACAATTGCAATTATGCTTGATTTAATCATACAATCAACTGGTTTAATAAATGGAATATCTGTTGATTATCATGTTTCAACCGGACAGTAACATCCTGGTTGATTTTTTATCGGAATACACACTTTCCTTCCGGCAATCTCAATATATTCCACCCGGATATCCACGTGATATGTCTCTTTTAATGTATCATTCGTGATAACCGTTTCAGCCGGGCCTATGGTGGTAAATGAACCGTCTTTCATAATTCCGACAATGTCTGATACCATGAATGCATGGTCTGGAAAATGGGAGGTCATGACGATGGTAATTCCCCGATCCTTCAGACGTTCGACAAGGGAAAGCACCTGCATCTGGTTCCCGAAATCAAGATGGGAGGTTGGTTCGTCAAGGAGCAGGAGTTCAGGTTCCTGGGCAAGAGCCCGGGCGATGAGCGCCATCTGGTGTTCACCTCCGCTTATTTCGTTGATTGATTTATCAATTAGGTGCATGATTCCTGCTTCCTGGATAGCCATGACAGCAATTTTAAGATCTTTTTCTTCCGGAGAGGAAAAGGGTGAAATGTAAGGTGCCCGACCCATGATGACATATTCAAGCACTGTATAGGGAAATGCAACCTGGTATCCCTGGGGGACATAGGCAATACGCTTTGCAAGGGTTTTCCGGTCAATTGTCCTGATATCTGTCCCGTCTAACCGGGCGGTACCTTCCTGGTACTCAAGGATGTCTATCATACATTTCATGAGGGTGGATTTTCCAGTTCCGTTTGGTCCGATGATACAGAAAATTTCTCCGGTATTAAGGGAAAAGGAGACATCCCTGAATATGTCCCGTTTCCCGTCCCAGCTGAACCGGAGTTTTTCCGCAGAATATGTCAGGCCCATCCGGTCTTCCTCCTCCATAGTAGATAGGCAAAGAAAGGAGCACCAAGGAGAGCCGTTAGGATTCCAAGCGGAATTTCAGTAGCAATCAGAGTTCTTGACAGGTCATCCATAACCAGAAGATATGATGATCCCATGACAACGGTCAGCGGAAGCAGTTTTTTGTAATCCGGACCGGTGATCATTCTTCCAAGATGAGGGACAACAAGACCTACCCATCCGATAATTCCACTGATGCAGACTGATGCAGCGGTGAGAAGGGTTGCACAGATGATGATGACACGGGTTATCTGTTTCAGGTCAATTCCAAGAGTTTTAGCCTCATCAGGACTTAAGGAAAGAAGATTAATTCTCCACCTGATGAGCATGAGAATTGTTCCCCCGATGAGGATTGCAGGGAGAATGGCATATATATCAGAATACCTGACCGATGAAAGGCTTCCCATGAGCCAGAATACGATAGTAGGGAGTTTTTCGTATGGATCAGCGACATACTTGGTGATTGATAAAAGAGCACCAAAGAAGGCAGAGATAATCACTCCGGAAAGGACCAGGATAAGGATCTGTCCGCTTTTATAGAGTTTTGAGAGAAAATACGATCCCATTACTGCGAGGATTCCTCCGGCAAATGCTGACAACTGGAGCATCCAGGCTGCAGATGAGAAGAGTATTGCAACTGCTGCACCAAATCCCGCACCGGATGAAACCCCCAGAATGTCTGGAGACACCAGGGGGTTTTTAAATAATCCCTGGTATGCTGCTCCTGCCATGGAAAGGGCAGATCCAACGATAACCGCAGCCATAATCCGGGGAAATCTTACATGGAAAAGAATAGTTTCATCAGCGTTTGCCCATGTCTTTTCTAACGGGAAAACCTGTGATATGAGGATTTTTACAACCGTTAACGGTTCCACCTCGTACCGACCGATGAAAAGAGACCAGAACATAACTGCAAAAGGGAGTAGGAAAAGAAAAATTCGAACATTCCGTCCTAAATGAAGTTTTTGTTTAATGACATTCAGGTCATAAGCTATTCCGGGAATGCTTATCGATTCAATTGAGGATACAGGATTATTTTTTCCAGGAGCGTGTTCTAAAGAGTTCATGAGATACCTTTCGGGTGATGGTTTGGTTATCTTACTTATGTGAGTGGAGGTTTGCAAAAAATGTTATCATTTGCGACTCTGTCAAAATGATTAATTAAACTATATTAACAATCGGTAAAATTTTTTAGAGGCTGATAATCTTCGAAAACTTTAATTGTGGCTTCTTTTATTGTAAGGATGAATATTTACAATTATTTAGAATTTGGCGAAGATAAAAAAGTCGAGGGAAATTTCAATAGATATTTTTGGTTATACACAAAATGATATTAATTAATGGTTGATGTTAATGCTATAGACTGGAATGAGGCATGGAAAAAGCCCGATAAAGAGGAAGGTAAAAAGGCCGGATTTATCAGTTGTGGAAGAAGATGGAATGATCCAGCCAGGTGCAGAAGATTCAGCGATGCGATGAAAGAGGATGACTGGGCTGGGTCAATGTCAAGAATTCATTCAATGGATATACATCCACATTCCCGGGTTCTTGATGTGGGTGCCGGTCCGGGATCGCTTGCTATTCCGCTTGCAAAAACTGTTGCTCATGTTACTGCTGTAGAACCCTCCAAAGGTATGGTAACCTGTCTTCGTGAAAATATCGCAGAAGCTGGAATTTTTAATATTACCTTTGTGCCGAAAAAATGGGAGGATGTCGATATTAATTCCGATCTGGACACTCCATATGATATCGTGGTTGCATCCTATTCGCTCGGATTTCCTGACCTTCAGGATGGACTCAAAAAGATGAATGAGGCGTCATCAAAGTATGTTTATATCTTCTGGTTTGCTGATATGAGATCACCGTGGCAGAGAAATTATAGTGAAATCTGGGAAGAACTGTATGGTGTTCCTGTTCCTACTGGGAAAAAACCAAATATTGTATTTAATCTCCTGAACCAGATGGGAATATTTGCAAATATTGAAGTGACAAAAGAAGAGAGCGTGCATAAATACGCAACTTTTGATGATGCAGTTGCTGATCAGAAAGAAGGACTGAACCTAAAGACCGAGAAGCAGGAACAGGTTCTCAGGAAATATCTTGAAAAAAAACTCAAAAGAGAGGATGGTAAGTTTGTTCACCGTGAAATCTCTCACCGGGCGAAAATCTGGTGGGAAAAAGAGAAAATTCACGAAATTTAATTTACAATCCCTGTTTTTTTGGTATAAAAGTCAGTAAAAATAGTGATCCATCCATCAGAAACAATGGGGAAAGTTGCTGGTCAATATTCTTCGGAGATCAATAAACTGTATCTATCAGATAATTTTTCGGGTACTTTTTCGTGGAATAATGGAATTACTTCATTAAAACCTGGTGAAATTGGTTATATCTCGAAAAAAAATTTTGACGACCACATTTATCAGGAGTCGGAAGTACCAGTAAAATATCGGATTAGTAATCCTGCCAATTTAGGGAATACCTTCTTTCTGGAATTTTATTATAAAAATACCATGATTAACCGGAATGAAGTCCTGATTGAGGAATAATTTCGCCAAAATATCTCCGTTCAATATTTTTTTGAGCCTAGTCTGTGTTCCTGAACTGAACAAAATCCTGTTGAATTTTATATTGTAATTCTGAATGACACCCTAACATCTGCCTTTTCATTAGAAATTGAAAATATTTGTTTCCTATTTCATTGATTGAATTTATGTACTCTACAAGTATGTTACTCTTGAGTAACATACTTTGAAGTAACATCTTTATGTTCATGTAAGTGTTATCTAATACTATGTTTCTTAACCGTTTTGATGAGCTTCATTCATTGCAGGAACGGTTTGATAGTGCTAATGCTGAATTGGTTATCTTTTATGGAAGAAGGCGGGTTGGAAAATCTGAACTCATCGATCAATTTATCCAGAAAAATTCCGGAATCCGGATTCTCGCCCGTGAAGAAACAAAAGAGCTTCAATTGAAACAAACCTCTTCAGATCTGACTTCATTTTTTGGAGATATTCATCTTGGTTCGGTCATTTTTCCAGAATGGGATGCCGTATTCACCTACATACGATCATACGCAAACAAACGAATAATCATAGCCTTAGATGAATTTCCCTACCTGGTTAAGGAAGATCCATCGCTTCTCTCTATTATCCAGTATCACTGGGATACGTGGATGAAAGACTCACGGATATTCCTGATCCTCTGTGGCTCTTCAATAAGCATGATGGAAGATTTGACGATGCGGTATGAAAGCCCGCTGTTCGGGCGAAGGACTGGACAATATCTTATTAAACCGTTGAGATTTGTTGATATCCTTGATTATACTGCTGATTTTAAAATCGCAGTTGAATTATTCGCTGTTTTTGGTGGAATTCCTGCATATATTTTCAAGGCTGATATACGAAATACCATATTCGACAATATTATCACCAAGATTCTGACCGAAGATTCAATTCTGTTCCGGGACACTGAATTTGTGCTTCGTTCTGAAGTATCTGAACCCCGATATTATTTTTCTATTCTTCGTTCAATTGCTGAAGGAATCACTGTCCCATCTAAAATTTCACAGGTTACGGGACTTGAGCGAGCGACTGTCTCCAAGTATCTTCAGGTTCTCATGGATCTCCAGATTATTGTCCGCATAATTCCAGCAGGAGAGCCTTCTAAAAGTAAAAAGGGACAATATTTTCTCTCTGATAATTATTTCGCATTCTGGTTCAGGTACGTCTATCCTTTCACAAAAACGATTGAAATGGGGAATGGCAGAGTTCTCTGCGATCAACATATCAAACCAACACTCCCGGCATATATTGGTATGAAATTTGAAGATTGCGTTCGCGATCTGTTATGGGAATTCAATTCGAATGATGTGCTCCCGTTCATATTTTACCATTGTTCGCGGTGGTGGATGAAAGATACTGAAATTGACCTTGTTGCATATAGCGATACCGCAGTAATGTTTTGTGAAATGAAATGGCAGGATGATGTCAATCCTGTAAAAATATACGCAGATCTCGTTCGGAAAAGTGAACTATTCCTCTCCTCTCATCAAGGATACACAGAGAGATACTATCTTATTGTTGCAAAAAGTTTTACCCGGAAAAAACCGGGGATAAACGATTCAGTGTTGACCTGGGACAGTAAAACCCTACTAACCATGCATCGGAAAGTAAAAACCGGTAGAAAAAAGGGATGAAATGTCTGGGTTATACATGAATCGATAAATTCCAGATATTTATTGTCAGGTTTGGATGTGCCTCCTTTCCTGCTGGAATCTCTAAGGTATAATTATCACGAGCCCAGTTCACATTGTTTTTCCCCTCACATGAACCATTAAAGGCGTCCACTATTGATGATCTGAATCCCAGATAGTCAGTGTCAGAACCCGCAAAAGTAAAAATCAATTTTTTATTCTCTTTTAAGGGATACTTCTCAATCTTCCTATAGCAGGGAGAAGATTGGTTTAATTCGACAATAATTTTTCCTGCACCATTTCCATTATATGATCGATATTCACCGGGATCCTGAGCATTGATGAGATCGATAATAATCGAAGTGATATTATTCTGATATTCCTCTAATTTTATTCTCGGAGAGAGCATCTGATAATACTTCTTTCTTTCCTCTGATGCTTTTATATTATCAGAGAAAAGGAGATTCGTGCTTTTCTTCCCTTTGGTAACAATAATTACTCCATCTTCCCATTCTTCCCCTGGTTTATCCAGAAATTCCCCACCGGTCGGTATAATACTTTGGTCCGGTGAATTTCTGAATGCAGATCGCAGCTCTCTCCATCAATTTTTATCGAAATATTAACAAGAGGTTCATCTTCCAATGATGTATTCACTTCGAGATACCCTGATGCTTTCACCGGTGAAAAATACACATCACCTCCTCCCAATTGAACCAGTTCATTCATGGAGATATTTTGACGAAATGTGAGAACCTGGAGGATATCAGGGGATAATTTTAAAAAACTTTGTTCAACATTGTGCAAATGTTCAATCTCTGCCTGTTGTTTGAGAGATGGGATATAGTATGCATTGATAACCGACTATATTGTCCTATTGGACTTTTCATCGATAAAAACCTCCCGCAGGAGATTGCATTGTCAATAATGGCAGAGATAATCCTGCTTATGAGAGGGGGCAGTCCTGAACATATGCGAATAGATTGGTCAAATAGCCAGTAAAAACACTCTGGAACCTGAATTACCCTACTTTTTTCCCATCAGTTCTCATTTTTCCTGATAAAACAGATGGTGGAGTGTAAATTTCTCAAAATAACCTGTTATCCTGAATAATTTAACTGGATTATTTCCACCCTGATATCTGCCGGAGGAGCAAAATACATCCATGACGTAACAAGCACATCTGCCCCTGCTTTTGCATACGCTGCCACGTTGGTGTTATTTACCGACCCTGCTGCAATGATGCATACTTCCGGATTGATTGCCCTACATTTTCCTGCACATTCAATGAAAGTTTCAGGTGGCATCTTATCCATCTGAACTGCATGAGCTCCGGACTTTACTGCAACAAGGGCTTCCTCCATGGTATGTGCTTCAACAACAACTTTTCTCTCTTTCATCTTTTCTTTGAAGCCAGGAATTACTTCAGGCAACTTTTCATACCCGCCGGTGAACAACAGATGCTCCCGGAAAATGAGCACGGTATCAGAAAGACCGGTCCTGTGGGGGACGCCTCCGCCTGCCATGAGTGCTTTTAATGCCATTTTTTTTACAAACGGCGGGTGTTTTCTGGTTCCGGCAACTGCTACCGATGGGTTTTCCTTTCTGGCAGATTCAACAAGTTGCCTTGTACGGTCTGCTATCCCCGAAGCAAATTCAATCATTGCAGTTCCCGTTCGCCAGATGAGATGAATCGCACTCGCATCACCTTTTGCTTCAAGCATTTTATCCCCAGGCTTAAGTCTTGTACCGGTAGCAACCGAATAGGAAACTTCCAATCCCACTTTTTTATAGAGACGTACTGCTTCTTCAGTGCAACAGACGATCATCTCGTTTCTTGCAAATAATGAGATGGAACCCTTCTTTCCGGTAAGATCCAATAACGCTGTAGTCATGTCCCCGGCCGGGACATCATCTTCAATTAACCGGTCAATATCATTATCAGTGAAATAAATCATTTAATTCAATTTACTTTTAAATCCCATTAATTCTCCGTTTCTACCTTCGGGAACAGAGGTAATAATTACCGGTTAAAAAAATCAGATGGAGATCTTTCTGAAGAGGAATGCACCGATTATTGTCATAATACAGGCAAATCCTCCGATTACCATGAAACTTAACACCGGATTTATCTGGCTGACACCGGTCAGACCATACCGTATTCCTTCCACTCCATAGGTCAAAGGATCTATCATTGTTACCGGGGCAATCCATGAGGGAAGTGAACTAATCGGAAACAATGCCCCGGAAAGACCGAATATTGGGAATACGACAAAATTCATGATCAGTTGAAATCCGGTCATATCCTCCATTCGTGAGGCTATCGCGATACCAAACGCCGTAAACGAAATACCGATAAGCACCATGAATCCAAGGGCAATGAAAAATCCGATAACACTCTGAACCTGTAGTCCTACAAAGAGCGAGATGACCATGATGATGATTCCCTGGATAAGGGCCGTTGTTGCTCCCCCGAAGGTCTGACCAAGCATTATTTCCATCCTGGTAACAGGAGCAACAAGCGTCTCTTTTAAAAATCCGAATTGTTTGTCCCATATAATCTGGATTCCTGAAAAAACGGACGTAAAAAGCACACTCATGGCAACCATGCCGGGGATGAGAAACTGGATATAATTCTCCCCAAGCCCCGGGATCCTGACAACTGAATTCAGACCAAATCCAAGGAACAGCAGAAAGAACAATGGCATGCTAATACTGCCGACAATCCTACTTTTAGACCTGATGTATCGAATCATGCTCCGGAGCCAGATGGTATAAATAATATCCATTACCGCTTCCCCCTCCTCATGTGCATCCGCATCATCTCTTTTCCGTTTATCTCCTGTTCCCGGATTGTTTTACCGGTGAATGAGAGGAACACATCCTCGAGAGTGGGTTTATGTATGGAGACCGAGTGGATCGTGATATTCTGCTGATTCACCCGGGTGATGATGTCGCTGATATGCTGCTCTGCATTCATCAGAAAAATACGAATTTCATCATTATGTGTTTCAATCCGGTGTATCCAGGGTTCAGACAATACTTCTGTGGCGGTATTGAAATCAGGAGTCTGTATTGTGATAATGTCACCACCGATCCCGTTTTTCAGGTTTTGAGGGGTATCAAGGGCAATAATGCTTCCATGATCGATGATTGCAATCCGGTCACAGAGCCGGTCTGCCTCTTCCATGTAATGGGTGGTAAGAATGATGGTGATATGTTTCTCTTTGCTTAAATCAGCGATATACTGCCAGAGATGGTTTCTAGTCTGGGGATCAAGGCCCAGGGTAGGTTCGTCAAGAAACAGGACCGACGGGTGATGAAGAAGACCGCGGGCAATCTCAAGTCTTCTTCTCATCCCTCCTGAAAATGTTTTCACAATGTCCTTTTTACGATCATACAGCTCGACCAGGCGGAGAAGGGAATCTATCCGCTGATTTCTTTCATCCGGGGGAATACGGTATAATCTGCCATGAAAATCCATGTTCTCCCCTGCGGTAAGTTCTTCATCAAGGCTCTGGTCCTGAAAGACAATTCCAATCGCTTTCCTGACTTCATCTTCATTCTTTTCGACATCTTTGCCCTGGACGGTTGCAGTTCCTGATGTTGGTTTCTGCATGGTTGAAAGCATAGAAAGAGTAGTGGTTTTTCCTGCCCCGTTCGGACCAAGAAGACCGAATATCTCACCTTGCTTAATCTCGAAGGAAATGTTGTCTACGGCAACGAGATTTCCATATTTTTTTGTCAGTTCATGTACCTGAATAGCAGGTGTCATCGTATCGTTGTCCTATTTGCTTGGGGAAACCTGTTTTTTTCACAATTTTTTTGGTAAGTGCTGGTCTTATTACCTGGATAGATTGATAGTAGTGGTGGTTTTTTTATGTTTATTGTTGTGCTTATTCCTAGTTTATGTCTCCAGCGGAGGAATTAAGTGTTTCATGGAGCCGGTTTACTTTGTGCCTGATATCTTCAAGCATGGTCAAATGAGGTGTCAGTTTTTCTTTTGTCAGATCTTCAAGATATGAAAGATTACTGTCTATTTCAGTCAGGATATCATGAACTGTTTCTGCTTTTCCGAAAGTTCCGGTTTTAAACATATTTATCTCCTCTAAACCAGCATTGGTCAGTTCGTATCTGCGGTCTTCTCTTCTTATGATAAAATTTTCTTCAACGGCTTTGCTCAGCAGTGGATACATGGATCCCGGGGATGGTTTCCAGTGTCCATGGCTCATCACGTCAATGGCATCCATAAGTTCAGCCCCATTCTTCGGCCCTTCTCTCAGAATATATAGGACAAGCATTTTCAGGCCGCCATATCCTCTGAAATGTCGAATCCGGTGGAACCGTCTCATGAATGCTCTCATATCCTCACGGTTGTCTTTCATGAATATCACAATTATTTGTCCGGTACAGGTCATTCGATATCGGGTATCCGATATCGACAATACGATATTAGTTATTTCAGTATAAATTTTTTCCGTAGCGGTGTTTACTAGATTAGCCGAAAATGTCCAGAAAAAAGGAAAACAAGAAATCAGGCGTATTTCATCAGTCTGCTGATGAATATCCTGACCCAGATAAATCCTGTCAGACCTCCGAGTATATCGCCGATAACAAGTCCCCACCATACTCCGTGTTCTCCAAATCCGAGAGTAACACCCAGTATATACGCCGCAGATCCCATGAATATGATTTCTCTGAGAACACTCAGGATAAGTGATGACATCCCTTTCCCCACACCCTGAAAGAATGCCGAAGACATGATTCCCGGAGATACAAACGGGTAAAAAAAGCACATGGTTGCAAGAAATGCCGCTATTGAAGGGGCAAGATGTGCTCCTTTTGCTGAATAGGCAAAAATGTATGCTATCTGGTCTGCAAACAACCAGGTTAAAACCGCGATGATCGTTGCAATCACTATCCCCAGGATCACTGAAAAGTTGTGAATGACCGGGAATTTTTCATAATGCCGGCCTCCGAATGATGCACCAGTAACTGCAATAACCGATGTTGAAATCGCTATTAGAGGAATGAGTGCAAACATAATAACCCGCCATCCGGCTGTATATGCGGCAACCGCATCAGTATCTGCTACCATTACCAGGATGAAGTTGATAAAAATGGAGAGAATCGCCATCAGGAAAAACTCACAACTGGCAGGAAGACCGATTGCGAGCATGTCTTTTATATTTTGGGAATCGTAGACATCCACCTGTTTTGAAAGCGAAATATACGTGTCTTTTTTAATAAGGAACCAATACAGCAACACGAATGAAACCAGGATGAGGGAAACTATCATTCCCCATGCAGCACCAGCAATTCCCCAGTTAAAAGTGTAGATAAAGATAGGATCAAGAATGATATTCACAATAGATCCTACTCCCATCACGTACATTGTCCGCCTGGTATCCCCTTCACCCCGGAGAATTGCATATGCAATATTTGTAAACAAAAGAAGAATAGTTCCGGCAAAAACGATATTTCCAAACTCTAATGCTAGATTTATTGTATCTCCTGCTCCAAACAGGACCATGAGCGGTCTTGAAAGGGCGATCAGTACCAGGGAAATTACAATTGAAACACCGATACAGAGAAGAATCGCCTGTACCGCTGCTGAATTTGCTCCATAACGGTCCCCTGCTCCGATCCTTCGGGAAATGACTGCCGTGGCTCCTGCCCCTAGTCCGTTCCCAAGACCTACAAGAACCATGAAAAGCGGGGTTACAAATCCTACCGCTGCAAGAGCATCTGATCCAAGACCAGCTACCCAAATGGCATTTACCAGGTTATAGGCGGACATCAGCAGCATGGCTACTATCATCGGGATTGAGAGTTTTATGATGGCTTTTTTCGGATCACCCCTGAGGAGTATAACTCCTTTTGTATCAATATCCGGATTCATTCCTTGTCACCCTTGAGAAAAAAAGGGACAAACCCTGTAATTCTGGGAACAGGTATTGTAAAAAAACCGGTCCCTGGTGCTATGAGCACCCGTTCCTGTATTCGCAATGTCCGGTTTTCACTCTGATAAATCGTAAAGGAGGTCATGATGGTTTTTTTAAGAAAATATGAAGTTTTCAACAGCGATTCGTATGATCACCGGGATTTTTTTGATGAATTAATCCCCGGATGGTATGGCCTGAAGACTGGTGTATTTTCCCTGCCACCTGTACTGGTTGTACCGAATTGCATATATTCTAGTAATCTCACCGGAGATCTAATTAAAATGAAATCAGAGATTTTTAAATTGAGGAATGGTCGGATGGGATCTTTTCTTAGTTGCCTTCCTGCTGTATTGGGAAATTATCCTTCTTTTCCCGTAAAATCGAAGAAATGCCTTCTGCTAGTACTGACAGGATAACCGGCAGTCATAGAGAAATGAAATCCCTGTATGAATGCATCAGGATTCAGGTCTGAAAATACTACAACACCTTCTGTTGCTGCTTCACGTGAAAAAGGTTGCATAAGGGGGCAGCGCCAATACTCCGGGTTATTCTGAATACACGAAGTAATTAAAATTCGGAAGGATACAGCAGGCAACTGGACCAAGGGTAAGTACACAGGTCCCATCGAATTATTTCGATTTGATATGGCTCCTTATAGTTGTTTAACCGATGAGGTCGGTCCGGTTGTGATATTATCAAAAATTGGGCCAGGAACAAGACGTGTGAGAATTATAAGTTTTAGTGTTGAGGGGGTTTTCTCCCCCTGAATATAGAAGGACAGAAGAATGACGGCAGTAGTGACAACTACGTACCGTTTCATGGGTGAAGTTCTCCACTCCGATCACCCTTGAGGGGGTGACAGTGTGATGAATAGTAGTTATTCTTCGGCACGTATATAATTAACGTATTGCTTGTCGTCAATTAACGAACTCAATGGCAGCCCCATGATCATTTTTTAAATCATATTGCTGAATAAATGATATAAAACAGGCAATTTTGGCAAATTTTCAAGAAGTTGCTGATCTGACAGATGACTGACTCATGGTGGCAATACCTGGATGAGGAAGTCAGGTTATCATGTAGTACCAGGAAAAGACAGGGTGATGTATCATGGTTGGTCAGATTCCGAACATGTTCAGAGGATTATAATCTGTGGATTCATACTTCATTCCTTTCTCATACGCTTCTTTTGCTTCTTCACTTCGTCCAAGTGCCCGGAGAGCATGTCCTTTACAGACATACAAATTGCCTTTCTTTGGATTCAGCTCAATTGCGTGTTCGAATGAGGAAAGTGCCTGTATATGATCGCCAATTTCAATTAAAAGATACCCTTTTAGTTCCCACACCCGGGCATCCTGGGGATTAAGCCGGACAGCCTGCTCATATGCCGCCAGTGCTTCCTTGTTTTTTCCAAAAACGGAGAAGGCATATCCCTTATCCCTCCAGATATCCGGATTACCCGGGTCTAGTTCAATGGCCTTATCATATGCTGTAAACGCTTCTTCATATCTGCCAAGTTCGCACAGGGCACGGGCTTTCCCTACCCATAAATCCGGATTTTCCGGATCCAGTAAAAGAGCCTTGTCCAGGTATTCATTAGCTTCACGAGGTTTTTGAATTTTCAGGAGAAAAAGGCCTTTATTTTTCCAGACATCCGGATCATCGGGGTCCATTTCAATATCCCGGTCATATTTACTCATCGCTTCCCCGTGCCGGTCCTGGGCAGAGAGATACATCGCCCTGTCCAGCCATCTGTCAGAGGTTTTTTCTCCCATCTGATTTTCTATTGTACAGGATCGGTTTTAATGTTGTCGTGACCGGATACCAGTGAAAGAAAAACGTTGCAATATTCTTGAAATGGGGAAATTTCAGTTGAAAATTTTTTCTATTCCTGCAGTAATGATTGCATCAGCAGACATTTCTCCATCACCTGGGGACAACAATTCCAGTACCCCTGATAAAATCTGTGCTACCATGACCATGTGATAGGAAACCGGATGATCGGAAAAAATTCCTTCCCGGATAGCACGGGAATACATCTCTGTCATCCACCTGAATTCTTCATATGCCCTGCTTTGAACCGCATCACTGATATTTGGGGAATGATGAAACTGGGTTAAAAATCGTGCTTTTTCCGGGTTTTTCATGCCCCACTCAATATACCGGACAAATCCCCGCTCGAGCAGTGTCCTGGTAGGAAGTGCAGGGTTGTCTTCACTCCCAACAACTATGCTCATCTCCTTTTTGATAGAGAGGTATAAGTCATCAATAAGGGCTTGTTTATCTGGAAAATAATGAAAAAGCGTCCCAGTTGAGACACCTGCTGCTTTGCTTATCAGTGATGTCGGCGTTGCATGAAATCCTAATGTCGTAAACAGATGCAGGGCTGCCTGAAGAATTTTCTCCCGCTTATCTCCGGAATTCGTACCGATATGGGATATTTTGTTGTTTTTCATGATTACGTTACAAAAAAACCGGATTATTCATCTTTTACCTTCGTACCAAACATTCGTTTTGCTACCATGAAAACCAGTTTTGTTTGCCATCCATCCATTGTTTTCGAAACGTTTTTCAGCTGTTTAGGAATGTCAATATTCTGAGGACAATTTGAGATGCATTTTCCACATTGTCTGCATAAAGAGGCATGTGCAGGTAATCCCATCCCTCCCATAAGTTGTAGACTGTAATATCCACGGGTCATGGTTTTTTCTTCCAGCATGTGATACTGATTATAATAATAAAAACACATGGGGATATTGACGCCAAATGGACAGGGCATACAATATGAACAGCCAGTACAGCCTATTTTCATCATCTGTGAAAATGAATCCCTGACATCATTGATAACCCCAATATCCGTTCCGGATAAAAACCCGGGAATTGCCATTTCACATGTAGCAATATTCTCTGCAAGATGAGCTTCATCATTCATTCCTGACAGAACCACCGTTACCTCAGGGTGATTCCATACAAAAGAGAGGCCCCATGCTGCTGCTGACCGGGATTGACCAGATAGTTCATAGTGCTTTTTTGCTTTTTTCGGGATTTTTCCGGCCAATAACCCGCCCCGAAGGGGTTCCATTACCATAACCGCAACATTTTTTGAAGCAGCATAGAGCAGTCCCTCTTTTCCGGCCTGGTTCTCTTCATCCAGGAAATTATACTGGATCTGACAAAATGTCCAGTCATATGCATCGATAATCTCCCGGAATGTCTTCCGGTCACCATGAAAAGAAAACCCGATGTTTGTAATAAGTCCAGCATCATGGGCAGACGCTAAAAATTCAAAGACTCCAAGATCGGTAAATTTTTTCCATGATGCTGCATTGAGGGAATGAAGAAGGTAATAATCGATATTTTCAGTCTGCAGTCGTTTCAACTGAATCGAAAGGACCTTGTCCATGTCTTCGCGTGTATGAACATTCCAGGGGGGAAGCTTTGTTGCCAGTTTTACCTTTTTTCGGTACCCGTCCTTAAGGATCCGGCCAAGAATCTTCTCACTTTCACCCCCGTGGTAGGAAAAGGCTGTATCCAGGTAATTCACACCCTGGTCAATGGCACTCCGGATGAGGCGTGTGGCATGTTCCTCGTCAACATGACCCCGCCTGGTTGGAAGCCGCATTGCTCCAAATCCTAACGCTGATAAAGAATCACCATTTTTTGGCACTGTTCTGTATTGCATCGTATGCTCCTGACTCGTGATAGACTGACTGGTTAGTCTAGACTGATTAGTCAGTTTAAGTTTAATATGTTATGGTGAAAAAAGCACACGTGTGAGATCAAAAAAAGGCTGGAACAACAGATCTGGGAAAAAAGAATTATTTTTCCTCAGGTTGAACCCATTTATCATATCCAATACAGTCAGGATCATTTGGGCTCTCATCACAATAACCGTCCATTCCCCCAACCGGACAGTCTTTTGGACAGGTCTTCGAATTTTCAGGCATTCCACAGATTCCATCATCACACACCGACTCTGAAAAGTCAAGTCCCATGAGTTTAGTAACCTCAATTTTTGTCCCGTTTGGTAATTCACAGATAGTGCAGGTGTCTGAATAGATGGCAGAACAGCTGTCTTTATTTTTAATAGATACCGCTTTTGCTCCATACTTCTGACAGCCACTATACTGCTCACCTACCTTTCCCATGAGAAATTCCCATGCACTAACACGGGATCCATCAGGCAGGAGAATAACACCATGTTCTCCCACTCCCTGCTCATTTACAATCACATAATCAAATCCCAGAGCATCTGCATATACTGCAGCCGGATTTTTTAATGCGGTTACAGATGGTACACTGAGCAGACATGATATCAGAAATACCATGCAAAGCCAGAATGCTATCTTCCTTCTATTCATTTCCGTCTCACCCCGTCAATTGAAAACACCGTTTCCGCCCAGGGGTCATTATAGGGAATTTTTCCAAACCCTCCAGTTCCATAATCAGTACCCCAACTGTTTTTAATAATCCATTCGTCAGTAGTTTCGTCCCATCCAATAAGGAGGACCGCATGACCGCCACCATAGGAAACTACCGGGCCTTTACAGACAATTGCACGTTTTATCTCATTGATATCATTTTCGCCACGTCTTGGATCCACGCGGTCAAAATCATCAATTTCCCAGGTATGATCATCCCATCCTGCACGAGGACTACAAGGGCTGTTGCTATGAATATCCGGGAAATACTCTTCTTCTGTTGCTCCTTCCCACCATTTCATGATGCGGAATACTTTCTCAGGAAATCCTCCACTGCAATCTCCATCCTCGTAGCAATCAGATACAAAATACTGCACAGAGAGGTTTAATCCATGATTAGTTCCGGTTTCGACATTGTATACTGCTTCAGCAGCAGCTGTTGCAGAATGAGCCCAGCATGAACCACAAAGAAACTGGTCCTCAATGGGAGTAATCCAGTTCATACCCCGATAATATCTCCAGTCAAATTGTTCAGGCAAAGATCCTCCTGACCTGATTTCACTACACAAACTGCATGAAGGACACGGCCCTCCACAATCGGCCTCCTGTTCTCCCTGGTTTAATATTCCATCCGTACAGGATGGAGGCTGACAGGCACCATCTACACATAATCCTTCACACTGGTGCCGGTAGCTGCGATAATTGCAGGGTCTTGTGGATGTCGGACTCTCTATCCGGTATTCCTTTAGCCACCTGTCATCCTCACAGGTATCACAAGCGGTTCCGATACATCCGGCAACGTCGTAATTTGTTCCCCCGTCAGTATCCTCGCAGATACATGCCCCGTCTCTGCAACCTGCCGGACAGGTGTAATCTTCAGAATCAGAATAAAAACCCCGGCTTTCATCATACCCACAGGAATACTCACGAAGTCGGTTTCCATCAAGACACCGGTCTGTGTTTCCTCCGGTTGTTCCAGTCTCGAAATAATTTACCCCGCCATCAGTGTCTGCACAGGAACAGACACCATCAGAGCACCCTCCGGCACATGGGATTTCAACCTCCTGAATACCATCTTCAGTGCAGATATATTCGATAAGGCTCCTTCCATCAGCCGAACAATGGTCTTCACCAGCCCGGCTGCACGAACAGCTTCCAATCTGGTACGGAAGGCTGCCGGTAGTTCCGCCCCGGTAAACTGTATTGGTTTCGCACTCTTCGACATAGACCCACCCCTCAGTGAATGGATCAATTCCCTCATCAGAATCTCCGCATCCGCATCCGGTGTTGTCAACAAGGTCATACTGTTCTTCCCAATAATAGACGTTCCTTCCTTCCTCCACCCTGTACCTGGATAATCCAAGGCAGCTGAGACCATATGGCATTCCGGTTTCATCACAGCAAAATGCATCGCCACTGGTGAGCATCGGGGAACATTCATCACAAAGGTCACCAATCCCATCACCATCGGTATCCCGCTGATCCGGGTCAGGAACATCCGGACATACATCCCTGAGATTGCTTATCCCATCACCATCGGTGTCGCCCCCAATTACAGTTCCAACGACCAAACCCTCATTATACAATGAAATGCTCTGGGTCGGTGTCGGGGATACATACAGCATTTCCATCATTGGTACTGTGAGATTCAATGTAGGTGTTGGACTTGGTGAAATTGGAGTAACCTGGGGTACTGATTCCCTTTCTTTAAAACAGTATAACAAAGCACCTGATTTGGTCTGGCCGCAGGACATCATTTCTTTAGAACATAATTGCATGTTTTTTGCTTTTGCCTCTTCTATAGTCAGGCATTTACAGGTAGCCGGACATTGAACCACTGCCTGAGTCGTTGTTGGTGTTGGTGTCGGAGTAATGGTAATTTTGGTATACGTGGTAAGCAGTGTCCCGGAAAGAGACCCAATTGAAGAGATGTTCGACTGGAAGCAGTAGAGAATTTCTCCTGCTTTTGTTTTACCACAGGTTACCATTTTTTCTTCACATGGCACCATGTTCTTTGCTTTCGCCTCTTTTTCGGTCAGGCAATAACAATTGGCCGGGCAATCCACGGCCATAACAATACCTGCCAAAAGAAGCAGGATAAAAAAACCTAATACTATCCACCCTGTTTTCACAAAACCACCTGAATGGAAATCAAATGATAACTTATATAAGTGTTATCAGACCAAAAACTCAAACCGGATTTTATTTTTCGATAATTATGTTATTCTTTCTCAATTGTGCCTAATAACATTCAAAAAACCAATGCCTTTATAAAAAATGGGTGCGCCAATAATACGTGTTAAAATAGACATAAATGTCTTTGAGTATGACATTTTTTTTTATCATTCGATTAAAATATCGGGAATTTTTTAATTATCATGATAAATTTTAAATGCACCGCAAAAAATCTTCGATATTTCGTTTAATCTGTGAACAAAAATATAAATAGGAATTATTCCGGATTATATCTGAACATCCCCGAGCAGACAACATACTTTTTCCCGTCGCTACCGAGAGCAAGCTGATACCGGGTGGTTTTCCAGAAAAGACCGCTCTCAACCGGATTACTATAGATATAATCCTCCCATCCGGAATCATTGATAAGTGCTCCTTCCACCATCATGTCTCTGAAGGGTTTTCCTGCAACGTCAGTCTTATTGTGGTAATTTGTGCCGACCATCCGGATATTATCCGCATGAGCAATCATGGTTACATCACTGTCATAGGCAAACACATAGAGGTCGGGGCGTTCTGCATTCCGGTATGGTGGCAGACCGGCGTTGATATTCTTAATGGTACCCGGAGCATCGTGTGCCAGGTCGGCAGCAGTCTGATTGACCAGTTCCTCCACCTCTTCTGCTGTAATCGTTGATTCGGAATTCACCGGCTCAATGTACCGGTACAGGATATAATCATACATACTAACCCCGGTCTGGTCTTTATCAGTCCGGATAATGTCAAACATGTCCTGGAATGCCTGTACAATCGGGGCCGGAGTATTCAGGTTGAATGCATAGTAATAATCATAAGTTGCCAGATGATGCACCGGAACAATCGAATCCGGATCGGCAGCATACTTCTGGATCAATTGCTTTCCTGGCATGGATGCATATGCCCACCCGTCAATCTCGTGTTTTTCAAGCATATTAATGAGTTTTTGGGGATCTTTTTCATAGACAATATCCTTTCCCCCTGCATTGAGGAGGGCGGTTGTGGCAATATCATCAGTGACTGCTCCAATTTTCATCTCTGCCGGACTGAGGTTTTTAAGTTGATCTACTTTGTCCCTGGGACAGAAAATTACATTCGATGTCTTATCGACTGGGCCTGCCCAGCGGAACAGATCTTCCCGCTCAGGAGATCTGGCAAGAATACAGAGCATGGTATTATTCTCCGTCAGGGCCGTTTGGTACACATCTTCCCATGTACCAAAGGTAAAGTGGTCGTCCGGAACATCGATATGAAGCCGTGAAAAGATATCTTTTAGGATATCAACCGATATTCCACGTGGAATGCCATTCTCCAGAATAGTATACGGGTAATATCCCTCAGTCAGATATTCCAGGTTTTTCAGGTATTTTTCAGGCAGCCAGGATGAGAGTATTTTTTCTGCTTCACTCATTTCTCCGTAATCCGGGGTCTTATTCAGTTCTTCGAATGCCGCCCTGAACGAATTTACCACATCCGGTGAAGTTTTCTTATTAAACCCGATGAACACGGAGAACGTCCCAATTCTCTTTACTATTTTGTAAAAGCCGGACTTCCCAGTGGCATTTCTGATATGATACTCCGCAGCGATATCCCCGTATGCAAAGAGATCAATGGTGCCGTCATCAAGGTACCTGAAAAGCGTATAGGGGTTTTGTCCGGTAATGATGGCATCTTTTTGGATACCTGCACGAGCCAGGTAATCGATGGCGACATCGTCGGAAACCGCCCCAAGGGTGTAATTGGCCAGTTCATCAAGGCTATCAATCGTAATGTTCCTGCTCCGGGAGGAATAAAGGGCAATATCAGATGATATTACCGGACCTAACCAGGAGAAGAGTTCTTCTCGTTCAGGAGTCTTTGCAATGGAAAATATCACCGTTCCCGGTTCTTTAAGTGCCGTCTGGTATGCGTCACTCCAGGGAAGGAAAGTGATGGAGTTTCGGGGGAGTTCATATCCTGCTTTCCGGGAGATAGAAGTTATCATATCTACCATGAGACCAGATGCGGTTCCATTTTCAACATAATTAAAAGGAGGAAATTCTTCGGTAACAAATTTCAGACTTTTAAACGTATCCTGGGTATCGTCAGCCAGAACTGTTGATCCGGAAAAAACCAGGAAGATTATACAAATTATTAGAATGAGAAGAGATTTGATACTCATGTTGCATAAGTAGGGGATGAAAACTGATATTTTTAACGGGGGTTTTCGGACATCCTGAAAAAAAAGAGTCTGATTTTTACAAATAACACTGGAAACTCCGGATTATGAGTTGGTATCCTGTGTTATCTCCGCTGATTAATCCCTCCGGTCTTACATAATACGTAGAACCGATTACAGGTTCAGTGATCCGTACGTACGAATTTTTCGGTCTGGAGGTATTTCCACTCCATGCGATCGGGCTGCAGGTATCGTATTGAGGATTGCAGTCCTGATATGCATAAAGATAAGTGGTAGCCCCACAATCCTGGTACGTTAATTCATGTACTTCGGATGCTGTAAGGATATGATTTGGTATGGTTATCGGGCACATACCAAGAAGAATTAATTCAATGTCACTTCGTGGACCACCTACCTCGAAGGAATAGGTATCACCTTTGGAACTAAATAAGCTCATTTCGGGTCTAATATCCCCCAAATCTTCCAATTCTTCCGATCCTGCTGAATCATCATCATCCAACCATTCAACATGACCTAATCCAACTACTCCTCCGCTTCTTTCAGATGGCTGGAAAACCCCCTCATATTGGAGCGATTTAAAAGGGACACAGGAGGACTCTCCATCATATTTGTGTTCATCGGATGTATCAGCATATTCATCTCCTAATCCGGACTCCCCGGCATCCCATATCCCTTCATCCGGGATCTCATCATAGAAGGGCCCATCAAATCCGGTTTCATCTTCGGAGTAAAATATTCCACTATCCGGGATGTCTTCTCCCCATTCAGTGCCATCATACGAGGTATCCCCCCCTGATGCCTCTAATTTACATGTTCCTCCACCTGACTGTGCATATACTACAATACACCAGAGTCCGGACTCCAGGTTGAGTATATCAGATTCCATTCCTGCCGTAGTTTCATCAGCACTCATTATAATTTCCGTTTCTAAAGGACAGGAACCGGATCCTCCGGGACTATGCATGGCATACAGGTCAAAATTTGCACCAGGTGGTGAATGCAGGACTAACTGGGCATTCCCGTCCACCTGGACCTCGTGCATTGCTGCAAGACCAGCAGACAGCGGGTATGATTTCGACCAGTAAAAGCCGGATGATGCAGATATAACCATGACAACACCTATACAGATGATAATCAGAGATAATCCGATTATGCGAAAAATCCTGGAATTCATATACTATCTCTCC
>JAAYCY010000052.1 GCA_012729535.1 Methanomicrobiales archaeon
ACTATCTCTCCTTTGTAAACAATTGAGGGAATTGTTCTTTCATGGCTTAAGGTTTGTTGATGAAAATAATGCGAATTCAATAATTCAATACAAATAAATCCAGCATATCGGTAAGAGTATGATGCATTGCGGCTCTTCATGATTCGGATAATATCGTGTATTATCAAGTCCTTTCAATTCCCTGGTTATGAATTACTCTTTGTTTCATACCAATTAATCTAAAATCTCATGAGGAGCACTATAGAGCACCAATACAAATAGTATGGTACTGATACAAATGAACCCTGGGGGGTCTGATTCTGGTTTTTGAATGTACCCAATGTGGAGAATGCTGTGGTCATCTTGGTCTGATGTGGGCTATTGAAAAAGAGATATCAGAATATACTTTTCTGGTCCGGAATGAATACACCGGAGAACGATACACCGTTGAAGTAGCCAGAGAACATCGATCTCTTTACGATGACAATGGAGTATTTACCGATCTCCCGGAAGCATGCCCGTTCTTTCGGAAAGGAAGGGATAATGACCTTTGGTACTGCACGGTTCATCTCACCCGTCCGGACGTATGCAGAGAATATGGATGCTGGAGATTTTTAATCCTGGATTCACAAGGCAAACGGGCCGGAAGAGTAATGGGAACCCGGCACCTTCATGCTGAAGATCCGGTTCTTCAAAAGATCTGGGATGAAAAGGTTCGCTGTCTAAAAGAGCCGGATGACGTTCTCTGGGATGAAAAAATGTGTGAAATTATCCGGTCTGAAGGATTTATTGTCCAGGACTGACCGGATATGATGAAATAATTGAAATTGTTTAGTCTGTATCCCTCGTAAGGCCGATCACCATTAAATCTTCACCAATAATTACATCTCCAGAAAAATTCTTCTCTGCAACACGTAAATGGGCATCAGGGGTATTTCCCGGCACTATATGGTTAAGCACCAGGGTTGTCACATTACATGATTCTGCTATCGTACCGACTATATCATTTGCAGTATGGGAGGTGAGCATATGAGTTTTCAGTGCATCCATCTGACTTCCGGGAACCGGGGTTCCGAATTTCATATCTATCCAGGTCCGGTCAATCACTTCATGGACCAGTATGTCTGCACCGTTAGCAAGTTTCTGAAGATTTCCTTTAGTATCCGGACCGGTATCACTTGAAAATACCACCGATCCATCCTTCGTGTCAAACCGGTACGCGATTGAGGGAAATACCTGGTGATGGTCCACAAGAGTTGCGGTTACCCTGACATTATCATCCTGGTATACCTCGAAGGGATCCATTTCAGGACAGGGATCCTCATTGGGGTCAACTATTGTGACCGGAAACGGAATATCTCCCGGCTCTGTTCCCCCTATTTCATGAACCTCAATAAGGCTACGATAATCCGGATACCCTGAATCCAGGGTAATATCATTTATTCCCTGGGCAAATGCCTGCCAGATGAGATTGGTCATCTGCCTTGTTCCGGGTGTAGAGGTAATCAGGTCCGGATTACTACTATCGGTATAGATAACCTGTCCGCCTCTTTCCATAAAATTTGTTATCTGCTTCAAGTTTACCCCGATCTGCAGGACCGATGACTTTCAGGGGAACATAGACGACTTTGCCGGAGCTTGGATCCCTCTTTGTTCCAAGACCTGCTCCGGCCCCGATAAGCAGGAATGACGGGTAATCCGCGGTATGATCCTGGTGCAGGTGGGTGAAAAAAAGAGCATTTGCATGCTCAAGGAACGTTGAGGATCCATTCTCTACTCTGCCTTGCGGAGTATCTTCAAAATTCCCATAGTTTAGTGCCTCTGATAGTCTGGCAGCAGATCCGTGTCCCATATCAATAATATACCACGAATCATCAACTATCAACACCGAAGAAGAACTTGCCCGATCTGATTCCGGATGCCATGAAATACCCCCGGTTGTTCCAATCAGCACCAGCTCCGTGTTACAATTTTTCGCTTCATTGCCGGTGACTACCCTGGCAGGCGTAATTGGATTTAAAGCCTCATTTCCCCCTGGAAAATCTTCTGGCATAGACTCATCTGTGAAGTTATAAATATCAGAATCATCATTCTCTTCAGCGAAAACACAAATTCCTGCAGATAGCAGGCATATCAGTGTTATCATGAATACCCGGATTATGTTCATGGTGTTCCTCCTCGTAACAGTATATTGGATAAAAATGGTTAAGGATTTATAAGCAAAATTTACCGTATTTTTTCACCTTTTATCCTCAAAGAAAAGTATCTATTCTCATAAGTTAAATGCCGATTATCCTGCTTCCTAATGACGGAGAAAGGACGGATAAAAATGGGAGAAAAAAAGAAATTAACAACTGCAGCAGGAGCCCCGGTCCCGGATAACCAGAATGCGGTAACTGCCGGTCCCAGGGGTCCGATGCTGCTCCAGGATGTATGGTACCTTGAAAAACTGGCTCATTTTGATAGAGAAGTAATTCCTGAACGCCGAATGCACGCAAAAGGGTCCGGGGCATTTGGAACATTTACCGTCACCAATGATATAACTCGGTATACACGGGCCAAACTATTTTCAGAGATAGGAAAACAGACCGAAGTCTTTGTCCGGTTCTCTACCGTTGCCGGTGAACGTGGTGCTGCAGATGCCGAACGTGACATTCGTGGATTTGCCATGAAATTTTACACCGAGGAGGGAAACTGGGATTTAGTCGGAAATAATACCCCGGTTTTCTTCATCCGTGACGCACACAAGTTCCCTGACCTTAACCGGGCAGTAAAACGGGATCCCCGGACAAACATGCGTTCTGCAAAGAACAACTGGGACTATTGGACGAGCCTTCCAGAGGCTCTTCACCAGGTAACCATCGTCATGAGTGACCGGGGGATTCCTGCCAGTTACCGGCACATGCACGGATTTGGCAGTCATACGTTCAGCATGATAAATGCGAAAAAAGAACGGGTGTGGGTTAAATTCCATCTCCGAACCCAGCAGGGAATTATAAACCTGACAGACCAGGAAGCAGAAGCGATTATTGCAAAAGACAGGGAAAGCCATCAGCGTGACCTGCTTGAGAGCATTGACCGGGGAGATTTCCCCCGCTGGAAGATGTATATCCAGGTTATGACCGAGGAACAGGCGAAAAAAATGCCATATAATCCTTTTGACCTGACTAAAGTCTGGTACAAGAGCGAGTTTCCCCTGATTGAAGTTGGTGTCCTTGAACTGAACCGGAATCCTGATAACTACTTCCAGGATGTAGAGCAGGCTGCATTTAACCCGGCTGCAGTTGTTCCCGGAATCAGTTTCTCTCCTGATAAAATGCTTCAGGGCCGCCTGTTTTCATATGGGGATGCCCACCGGTACAGACTTGGTGTGAACCATCATCAGATTCCGGTCAACCGTCCAAAGTATGCAAATGCACATCCATCCCACCGTGACGGTCAGATGCGACTAGACGGTAATGCCGGGGCTACCATCGGATATACGCCGAATAGTTATGGCGAATGGGAAGAACAGCCTGAATATGAGGAACCGATGCTGGAACTATCAGGAGCTGCAGGACACTGGAATTTCAGGGAGGATGATTCAGATTACTATACCCAGCCAGGCAAACTTTTCCGGCTCATGTCTCCTGCAGAGCAGCAGGTGCTATTTGAGAATACGGCCAGGAACATGGGTGATGCACCAGAGTTTATCAAGATTCGTCATATCGGGAACTGTCTGAAGGCTGATCCTGCATATGGCAAAGGAGTGGCAGATGCTCTGGGAATATCCCTGGATAAGGTCCAATAACTTTTTTTGAGCAGGGATTTGAGAATTTTTATTATCATTTTAATCCAGGATTATTCAATATATTCTGTCAGGGAAATCCCAAACCCTTTGGAAAAATTTTTTTATTGAGAATTTTTTATCTGGCGGTCCGGGATATCCAGCCGACACTCGGCGGGTAATTTTTCAGGAATAATATTTTAAAACCTCCGGCCCGAGCAATTGTGCAATTCCACGAATTTCATCATTGATATTCATCAACTTAGTCACTCTGGTTTTATCGACAACCAG
>JAAYCY010000053.1 GCA_012729535.1 Methanomicrobiales archaeon
ACAAAATGATGTTATCCGGCATTTTATTCCACATACCAAAATCAATAAGATTCTTTTTTGTCCTGGGATGAACCGGAAATATCGTTTTGACCCCACTGTCTGATACTGCTCCGATGATATCATTCATGCATTCAGGATTGTCTGAATTGGATGGCCGGTGAATGGTCAGGACCAAGTACTGACCTGATTTGAGAGAGTATTGTTCAAGTATAGGAGATTGTTTTTCCGCCAGTGCTAAATTATCTCTCAATGCATCAGCCATAACATCCCCGGTCAGAAAGACTCCCTTTGTTATGCCCTCGCTTTTGAGATTATCAACAGCAGTCTGTGTCGGACAGAATAAGATATCTGATATATGATCAACCAAAATCCGGTTAATCTCTTCTGGCATGCTTCTATCAAAACTTCGAAGACCGGCTTCAACATGAGCAACCGGAATATGGAGTTTTGCGGCTGCCAACGCTCCTGCCAGAGTTGAGTTGGTATCCCCGTATACTAAAACCAAATCCGGTCTTTCAATAGAAAGTATCTCCTCTATTTTTACGAGCATTTCACCCGTCTGTTTCCCATGTGATCCTGAACCAATCCCCAGATTATAGTCAGGTTTTGGGATATTGAGTTCATCAAAAAATACATCTGACATTTCCGGATCATAATGCTGACCGGTGTGGATCAGAATCTCTGTGTTTTTCTCTTTAATTAACCGGGAAACCGGGGCACACTTAATGAATTGTGGGCGTGCTCCGATGACTGTAAGGGTTTTCATGAAATGATATGGATTTTTTTTTGGGGGGAAATGATTGATTCTGATCCTTTCTCGTTATGAACTATCTTCACAAGAGCAGATGTATCAAAAAAAACATTCATGCTCGTTCTTCTCTTCCCTGGACAATATCATCTTTTAGGGTTCCTGTAAGGTTGCTTAGGGCAGAGCAAACATCCTCATACGCATGTTCTCTCTTATTTTTAGGTAATTTTGGGCGAATTGCTTTAATTGCGTGCATAGTAACTGCTGGAATTGATTGTTTTTATAAAAATCACCCGTCACATGAATAATCCAACAACTGATTATTTAAAGATAGTACTATTTCATTAGTGTTGAATAGTTATACTTTTTTACCGGATGGCCGGGTTAAAATCCTAAATCCTTCTTCCGCCTAGGGAATTGGAATCATGATATTTAACACATAAGTTCCCGGTTCAGGTTTGTGTTCGTGTGTCATACACCAGAATACGATCAGTCTGTTCTTTGAGCAGGTTTTTAGGTTCTTTTTCGGATCCCTTTAGTTCCCATTGTGTTCCTAAACCAATCCCCATATAATAATCAGGTTGAGGACTCTCAAGTTCCCCAAAAAAACTCTGATATCTCCAGATCATAATGCTGGTGAGTGTGGATCAGGAGATCCTGGTGATTCTTTATATGCTCTCTGGATATCGGAGAAGATTTAATATAATGGGCCTGGAACCGATGACGAATAGGATTTTCTTGAAATGATTATAATACCTATTATTTTTTTGAATTTTGTGTTAAGAGTTAATCGTAATCCATCGCACATTTTTGATAACTATTAGGATTTTCCCTGCCTTTTAATCACTTTAAGTTTGTTCTGGAAAATTCCAATAAGGATAAAAGTGCAATAGAATACAATGACCTCAATACTCATTGATGATATTGAAGATATTCTGATATCATCTGGTATATATCCTAATAGAAAAACTCTTCTTGAGGATAGTTATCGGGCTCTTTTCCGTTCTAGGCCCGAATTAACGAGGAAAATTGCAATAGAGTTATATTCTCATCATGAAATATCCCTAGCCCGGGGAGCGGAGATTTGTGGTTTAGATATTGAAAACTTTAAGGAACTTCTCCGTGAAAATGGAATATCTATTGATATA
>JAAYCY010000054.1 GCA_012729535.1 Methanomicrobiales archaeon
ACGAGTAGTAGAATAGAGTGGGAGAGGTATCTCAAGGTTTATGTATGAGACATAATTGATATTACGGAAAGTTGAAAAATTATGTCGCCGGATCTGGATCTATCTCCAAAGCTGTCTTACATGAATACTAATCAATACTTATTTTGGTATCTTGTTATTTCGTGATGCGTGATTGATTATGATGTTTTTAGACAACATTCCGATGAAAAGAAAATTAATCGGTGGCTTTATTTGTATTATTGCACTTGCCCTGATAATTGCCCTCGTAGGTTTTTTCTCGATGGGGGGAATGGCCGACAAAGCAGAAGCAATGTATGATGACAATCTCGTTGCACTGGACCAGTTACTTACAGCAGATAACAGTTTTCTCAATATCCGAATTAATGCGTACAAAACTGTATTTGCTAAAGATGAAAGAAAAGATAAATTTGAAGAGATTGATAATGAAATTGTTAATATAAAGGAGAAATTGGATTTATACCGGCAAAAAGCATATTCGGAACAGGAAATTGCTTTGCTGAAAGAATTTGATACGAACTGGTTGGTTTTTGAGAAGACATTACGGGAAATAATTTCCGATATGGAGGCAGAACGGGAAGACGAAGCCCTTGTAGGAATATACAGTGATGATTTTGCCGTTTATCGTGATAAAGCCCAGGATGCCCTGGATAGTCTTGAAGCATACAACCAGGAACGGGCACGAATATTAAAAGATGAAATAACGGCAACGTATCAGTCTTCATCATATTTGTTCCTGATAATTGGAATTATCACTCTCATATTTGGTATTGGCCTCGCATTGCTGTTGAACCAGAGTATAACAGGACCGTTACGCCGGACTGCAAATATGATCCAGGAAATGGGGATGGGTCATCTTGGTATGAGACTGAATATGGCCCGAGCCGATGAAATAGGTCAGATGTCTGAGGTTATGGATGCATTTGCAGAAAACCTTCAAAACCAGGTAATAAGAACAATGCAAAAAATAGCCGGAGGTGAAATAGTAACCGAAGTTCCAATTATGGATGAAAAAGATGAAATCGGACCAGCTATTCTTGAAACCGCAGATACTATCCGTAACCTGATAGAAGAGACAGATGCCCTGGTGAAAGCCGCAAAGGAAGGCAGATTGTCAGTCAGGGGCAATGAAAATTCATTTAAAGGAGGATACCGGGATATTGTAAATGGTTTTAATTCAACGCTTGATAATCTCCTGGTTCCCTTAAACGAAGCCATGTCTCTTTCAGAATATTATGCCAAGGGAGATTTTTCAGCCAGGTTTTCAGAAGATATTGTTGTGAAAGGAGATTTCATTCCATTTAAACAAGCATTGAATACGATTGGAATAGAATCAGGAAAAGCAATAGGACTTGTTCAATCTGAAATCATTTCTGTTCTGACCAGTATGCAGGAAACATCTGCACGTGCAGATGAAATTTCAAAAGGAGCTAAACTTGTTGCAAGTAATGCTTCAGAAGTAAGTAATTTCTCTGAAAAATCTTCGCAAGGAATTGCTCAAATCCTTCATGCAATGAATGAACTGGCTATAACGGTATCCTCTGTAGCAAATGAAACAACAGGAGTTGCAAGCCTTACCCAACAGACTAATGATCTCTCCATCGAAGGAACAAAACTCGTTGAACTGACTGACGAGGGAATGAAAAGTATTAAAACTTCGTTCGAAGAGACCAACACAGTTGTGCAGGAAATTGATGCACAGATGGGAGAGATAGGATCGATTGTTGAGGTGATCGGGGGTATTGCTGATCAAACAAATCTGCTGGCCCTCAATGCAGCAATTGAGGCTGCCAGGGCAGGAGATGCTGGCCTTGGTTTTGCTGTGGTGGCAGACGAAGTAAAAACTCTTGCAGAAGAATCACGATTATCAACAGAGAAAATTGCAGAGTTGATTACTGTTCTTCAGAAAAAATCTAAAAATGTAACTATTTCAATGGAGCAGTCTCTTGTTGATGTAAATCAGGGAGACACTGCAGTTAAAGAAATGATGAAAATCTTTGAGCAGATCGCTGAATCCATTGATACGGCTTCGAAACAGATTAGTGATGTTGCTGCACATACTGAAGAACAGGCAGCTGCTGTAGAAGAGATTTCTGCCAGTGTTCATGAACTTGAAACTATATCAGTAAAAACAGCTCAGGAATCTATTTCGGCATCATCAGCAACAGAGGAAGTTAGTTCTTCAATTGATCAGGTTAGCGAAGCCATTACGTATGCATCCGATTCAATTGAAAAAATTTCAAATGCCATGGATAAATTCCATGTTTCATGATATATTTCAAATCTTATCTCTTTTTTTTGTAAATATTGCAAAAAAGGCACCATATCGCTGTTACGAATATGGGAAATAATATTGCCCACGATATAAAAAAAAGAACTACAAGAGTTAGTATCAGTGACATTGCACTCACACAAAAACCAAGACGGGAATCCCGGAGTAACACCATCCCTGCGGCACATCCTCCAATATAGGTGAGAATGAAAGTCGCATTTGGTAACTGGATGAGAAAAGCCAGGGATACATAACCTGTACTATAAATAAAAAATATAAGAAGGAAACAACAGGATAAAAATATCAGCCCACCAGTCTGGGTATAATACCTGGGAGATAGTTTTGCCAGGAAAGAAGGTGCATATCCATGAATTGCGAGAGAATACCCCAACCGGGATGCTGCTCCAATGTACGATATTGAAGGTGCCAGGCATACAAATAATCCGGTTACACCGGTAAGAAATAACCCATACTGACCAAATGACATTCCGATAAGATGTAAGAGTGAAACCTCTGAAATCCCGGGACCGTACATATGTGTTCCGACGACAACATATGCAGTCAGAAAATAAAGAGTTCCAATAATTATTGATGCGATAATTGTACCCCGAACAACATCCCGTTTTGGATCCTCAAACTCTTCTGCAATATGGGTCACCGCTTCCCATCCAATATAACTCCAGAACAAGAGGGTTGTTGCGTACCCTATGCTCAAAGTACCATGGGGAAATAGTGGAATGAAATTCGAAGGATCAACAAACCCATAACTTCCCATAAAAGCCCCGATGATAATACATACTGTTGATAAAACAACTACTACCTGAATCTGACCGGTAATTTTCATTCCAAAATAATTGAGAAAAATTCCCAAAAAAATAATACTTATAGCAATCCAGACTTTGAAAGAATCAGGCAGGCCCAGAGCCGAGGTAATATATCCAGAACCGGTTAGAGCCAGGACAGGTACACCAATTATTGTGGAAACTAAGAAGAACCAGCCAATTAAAGAACCTGTTCGTTCATTAAAAGCACGTGTTACAAAAAATGAAACCCCTCCGTCATTTGGATATTGTGCTGACAATAATCCCATGGTCAGGGCCATTGGAAACGCCAGCAGGATAACAAAACCCCATGATATCAGAGAAGCAGGCCCTGCAATATCTGCTGCAAGGCCGGGTAGGATGAGGATCCCACAACCAAAAACTGCACCGACATAAAGAGCAGTGATATGAGTAAGCCGAAGGGATGAACGATTAGTGGGTGAAATATTCATGGTACAATTACGCTATGCCTGATGCAGGTAGTGAAAAGTCAATGGGTTTGATATTTTTTATAGATATGAATTATCTGATCAACGGCATTTTTCAGTGTTTCCATTTCTTCATTACTTAATGCCTGAATCTGTAACGATAATTTTTCCGCTATTATTACCCTGATGTCCCCAATTTTTACTCTTCCTGCCTCAGTTATTGCAATGTTGACAATCCGGCGATCATGTGGATCTGATAATCGCTCTACATATCCTTCTTTTGACAGGGAATCGACAAGAACAGTCATGTATGGCTTGGATATGTACATCATTTTTCCCAGGTTTGACATAGATTCCATGGGAACCTGGCATAGCAAAAATAGTAATCTGTACTGTGCCTGCTGGATACCTGATAAAAAAGGTCTGGTATTGTGTGTAAACTGATCAATACCTATCTCAAGTAATTCGATCAATTTCTCAATTACAATGTCTCTGATTTCGTCGGGCATTGTTTTCGTCATAATAATGTTAAGTTCTGAATATAAAGGTTTTAGCTAAAAGAATACCTTCAGCCTGACATTAAAACAAAAATTTAATCCTTCTGCGTTATAACCGATAGGTATCATGAATAATGGCATTACTAAATCAGATTCAGATGATATTACATGAGATACAAACATTCTCTACGGAAATGATGATCAAACCAGGATAATCAGAAGCAGTGGATTTTTTTTTCAGACCTTGGGAAGACAATAATTGTCACATCCGGCGATTCAATCAATTATTTACAACATAATAGAAGGATATCTTGACCAGTAATTATGTAGGAAATTGAAAAAATTTTGCACAATTCCGATTATATCTACATAGACAGTCTGGTTAATAAATTCACCTGGGACATTTAAAAAAATAGTATCAATCTCTGATCCTGACGAATACTTCATTGCGATGAATGCTCCCCTGGGTTCCTGGACGGTAACAATAACCAAAGCTCAAACATCAGGTGAAACTAAAATTAAAGTTGAACTATTAAAATGCAGAAAACATTGTTGTTGATATGGGGTGTTCTTATTTCTATTCAGGATCAGGTTATGCAAATATCCCTCATTTTAACCTGGAAAAAGGCCCTGGCAACTTTGAACTAAAGATGGAAGGAAAAAAATACAACCGAGCAATATTGTTTGATAATCGGTATATCTTTATTGACCATCTGGCAGAC
Organism: Methanomicrobiales archaeon; assembly: GCA_012729535.1. GTDB lineage: Archaea > Halobacteriota > Methanomicrobia > Methanomicrobiales > Methanospirillaceae > Methanospirillum. The sequence continues at coordinate 4,759 of JAAYCY010000054.1, forward strand.
CCAGGCTAAACCAAGAGAATTTTCTAAAACTGTGGAGAAAACAAAACCAGGAAAATCTTTTGGCATGAACTTTCAGGTCGGCGAATGGGTAGTAAAATAAATCAGAAATCTCTTTTTTTGTTTGATGCTACCAATGATTTAATAATATATAAATTAATCCTTATAGGACACCAATTTTTTGCATAATATATGGTAAGTCAGAGCAATCTGTACTGCTCACTTATGAACACTCAAATTCTTGAGATAAGCTGGGCATCATATCACCGAGAACACTAATCTTTCCCGAGATTGGCAAAAAAAGCGGTTATTAATTGAGAAGGATAATTCCCTCCCTTCTCATCATTTCAACATGAAATATGGGAATCAGGTGAAGCGCACCTGAAGCTTTTTGTTATTATCATACTTTAGGTCAGAAATGACATTTTTTGCCTAAATGGATTATTTTTACCATTTTGGGGTAAAAGGAATCTGTTTAATGGAAATATTACGAAAAGGATTCTCATTACATTTACTGCAAAAATCATTTCGAAATCCTTATCTCCGACTGGTATAACAGATGATATATTCACACCGTGTAAAACCATTCTAAGCGTTATGCTTGTTTAAGGATTATTTTTTTCATGGGTTCATCCTTGAAGGATGCATACATTAAAAAAAATACTCCGATTAAACGAACAACGGGAAGTTTTACGGCATAAACCAGACATGTGTTTTTTCATGTTGTGATGATAAGGATTAATATCCTTACCGCTTTGATAAACTCGGGAGACATGATGACAGAAGAGAGTTCCAGTTAGACATATCAGAACATGGACAAGACACTAATATGTTTTTACTGGTCGCTACAGACTCCAATGGCAGGTGTTCATATACCCGTTGTTCAGGGAGACAGGATTATTTCAGAAACGCTTGTAAGCAGAATCCGGTGCAGACAATTGCTGACAACAGCAAGTCGGATTATGTGCAGTTTTCTTGAATTATTGTGGATCTCCGTTTCAATGGGTACAATCCGCCAAACCGTCAGTAGTTACTCTTCTTACACAATGACCGTACCAGCATCAAATCTCTCGGTGGTGCCCATTCTCCTCACAAAAAGGAGAGAAAAACACCATTTTTTCCGTATTTGTATAGAACCGGATGACACAGATGTTTTTCAAAAGTGATTTTTGAAGATCTGATGTCTGTTCGGGAGAAGATAATCGATTATATTCGATTTTTCTATTTTGCTGGTTGCATTATCTGCAAATGGTTCATTAGTGAGGATTGAAATGAAGTATATTCAGACAACCTGTCCGTATTGTGGAACCGGGTATTCGTTCAACTTAGTTGTTCATGACCGCAATACCGTTTAAGTACCAGGCAGAACGCCCTGATAAGGACTATCCATTCCTGCTGACTACCGGTAGAAGCATCTGGCAGTGGCATACCGGCACTATGACCCGGAGATCGAAAAGCCTGGAGCGGGAAGAACCTACCGGCTGGATAGAAATTAACACCGAAGACGCCAAGTCTCTTGACATAAAGAACGGAGAACTTATCAAGGCCATTACCCGTCGTGGTGAAATTAAGATCTCAGCACGTGTTACAGAAAACATAAAGAAGGGTGTTATGTTCATCCCATTCCACTATGCAGAATGTGCTGAAAATATGCTCACCATCAATGCCCTTGATCCAGTGGTAAAAATTCCGGAGTCAAAGGCCTGTGCCGTTAAAGTTGAGAAGATTACGGAGGTGAAATGAGATGGCAGCAAAGGGTGACATGATGTATGCATGGACTACTGATTCAGGAATTGCAGAAAAAAGCTGAATGCGGTGGTGCCGTTACTTCTCTGCTCAAATATGCCCTGGAAAAGAAGATGGTTGATGCTGTTCTCGCAATAAAAAAGGTCAGGATGTATATGATGCAGTTCCTACGTATATTACCGATCCAAAGGATCTAAAGGATACGGCAGGATCATTACATTGCGGGAGCCAACTCCTCTCGAAAGTCATCATGAAATATCTCAAAGGCGCTAAGGACAAGAAAATCGCCGTGACCGTGAAGGGTTGTGATGTCATGGGCCTGTACGAACTTGCAAAGCGGAATGAGATAAACCTGGATAACCTGCTTCTTATTGGTGTTAATTGTGGAGGAACTGTCTCACCGGTAAAAGCCCGGAAAATGATCAAAGAAGCCTTCAAAGTTGATCCTGATACTGTTCACATGGAAGAGATTGACAAGGGGCAGTTCATCATTGAATATGAAGGAGGACACAAGGGTATTTCCATTGATGAACTCGAAGATGAAGGATTTGGGCGCCGATCCAACTGCCGCAGATGCCTCTACAAGGTACCAAGACAGGCCGATATTGCCTGTGGGAACTGGGGAGTTATCGGAGAAAAAGCTGGAAAAGCTACATTTGTTGAAGTATGCAGCGACAAGGGAGCAGACCTTATTAGTAAGGCACTCAAGGATGGAGCTATTGCAACATCTCCTGCAGAACCCAAAGGAATAGATATCAGGGGTAAAGTTGAAGGAGCAATGTTAAAGCTTGGACAAAAATGGCGGAAAAAAGACTTTACAAACCTGAAAGACAATCTTTGGAATTCTATCGGTGAGGAGACCTCACGGTGTATCAAATGTTACTCCTGTATTGAAAATTGTCCTGTATGTACGACAAAAGACATCATAGGAAATGGAAATAAATCCCTTATGGTTGACGATGGAGCAATACCGCCAAACCCAATGTTCCACATGAGGCGGTTTGCTCACATTTCAGATTCGTGTATTAATTGTGGTCAGTGTGAAGAGCTCTCTGCCATGGATATTCCACTAGCTCTCTTTTCACATGCAATACGAGCCGAATCAGACCTTGTATTTGCACCAAAACTCGGAGAATCATATTATAAGAATTAAAATTAAAGATAAAAATCGACAGAAAAAGAGATACCGGTAATTAAAGCCGCTATTTTTTTTATTCTCATATTTTTAGAGAAAATGAGGGATATCCCTCATATGGTACATAAGAACACATGTATCAGAAAAGTCCCTGTTATCACTGTTAATTATTGTTTTCGGTGAAATCACTGATATTTATCAGTGATGTAATAACATCATCAAAAAATTCAGATTGTCTTGCTTATCGGATTTCTTCTCCAATTCCCTTTGGGAATTGATATTTCAAACCTTGCTCCTTTTCCATATTCTCCAGTCTCCTGGATTGAAATGTTTGTTAGGAGGAGTATTTCTCTAATAAGAAACATACCAAGACCGGTATTTTTTCCAAAACCTCGTTCAAAAATTATCTCTTTATCTTCATCACTGATACCAATCCCGTCATCTTCCCAGATGACATCAAGTTCATCGTCTCGTTGGAGAGTATAGACATGAATTTCTGATACATGTTGTCCATGCATGAGTGAATTATTCAAAAGATTTGAAAAAACCTTTTTTAGCATAGTATCAGCAAATATCGAAAAGCCTTCCACCTCTGTTTTAATAGAGTAGGATCCTTCCAGACCTGAAATTGGCATGACCGAATCAAGCATCTGCCATTTTGGTTTATTTATCCCGAGGTCTTCATATATCCGGGTAAATTCTATCTGTGACTTGATGGCAGATGTTGCACCCTCCATTTTAGAGAGAAACTCCAGCATTGCCGTATCATTACAACCGATTTTCGCAGCATCAATATATGTCAGTATTACAGAAATTTTATTAAGGATGTCATGTCGGGTAATACTGGTGAGAAGATTAATCTGTCTGTTTGCTTGTCGCAATGCATTTTCTGCCAGTACTCGCTCGGATATATCTCTGCCAACTGATAAAATCACCTGCTTTCCGTTACAGATAATCTTGCGGGCATTAACCTCTAAAGGTACAGGTTTTTCGTTTTTTGTATTCAGGGTAGATTCAAAGAAAATTTGTCCTAATCGAATAATCTCCTGGATTTTCTTTTTAAATATTTCCTGTTCTTCAGGCTTGACTAATTCCCATATACACCTGTTTAGAAGTTCTTCTCTTGAATACATGAGAGTCCGACAGGCAATCTCATTGACTTCAATGATTTTTCCATCTAAGTCATAAATGAGAATACTGTCATTAACGTTATTAAAAATATTCCGAAATCTCATTTCACTCGCACGAAGAGCTTCCTCTGTCCTCTTTTGCTCACTGATATCTTCATCTACCCCACAATATCCTCTAAAAATTCCATCTTCATCAAAGATCGGAGTACCTGATGTTGAGAGAATTACCTGGGATCCATCACGATGACGATTCAGATTAATAATATTTCTAAATTGTTTTCCTGACCGGAATATTTCAAAAGCCTTCTCTTTATAATCATCTTTAATGGAAGGATCGAAAACCTCATAAAATTTAACGTTCCCGATTAATTCTTCAGGTTTATAACCAAGAATGTCTTCAACAGACTGATTTGAATATTGAAAAGTCCCTTCAGGATCAATTTCCCATATCCATGCTCCTGCATTTCTAGTAACTGCATCAAAACGTTCTTCGCTGCTTTTAAGAGCAATTTCAGCTTTTTTCCGATCGGTGATATCCTGGTTTGCACCATATGTACCTATGGTATTTCCTTGTTCATCCTTGATCAATGCAAACGTGACTGTAATATACCTGACCTCTCCATCCCTTCTAATGATGCGGTGCTCGATTTTCGAGACAAAATTTGGATCAGTCGCCTTTTGTGCTTTTCTGACCTCTTCTGCAACCATATATGCATCCTTTGGATGAACAAATTCACGGGCATAAGTCGCAGAATCCATCTTATTTCCACCTTCCTGCTCCGCATCGGTCCCGTACATCGCATAAAACCGCTCATCAAAGGTAAAAATATCAGAAATCAGATCATATTCCCAGTTTACCAACTTGGCAAGATCCATTGCACTGGTCAGGTAATGCCTGATTTTTTTAAGATCATCAATTCTGCTAAAGGTTCTTTGGGTAAAACCACGAATGAGATCCTGGTTCCGCCTGAGTTCTTCTTCGGTTTGTCTTAGTTCAGTTAAATCCTGGATAAGCTCAAAAGCACCGATTACCTCACCTGTACTATTATAATGCCTGCAGACCTTGATGAGGGCTGAAATTTTATGACCGTTGGGATTGGGAAGTTCTGCTTCTGCAATGAGTGAGTTTCCTGCCCAGTGAACATTTGAATAATATTGTTCTATCTTTTCTATCGGCTCATCAATCATGTTGATAAGAAGGGGTCGGTGATATCCATAAAACGGAACTGCATATTCATAATCTCCCTTTCCAAGCATGTCCCTGAAAGAAATTCCAGTCATCTCCTCAATTGCACGGTTCCATGCGATGACTTCTCCATGCTGGTTTATTGCAAAAGTAGCGTCAGGAATAAAATCAATAATATCAAAAAGATGTCTTTCACTATCAGAGAAAGAGTGTTCGGGATTTTTTTTCTTTACCGCTTCGTGGATTTTCCGGGATAAATCCCCGAAAATATCCTCAGGATCTGAACCTTTCTTGACATAGTAGTCACCACCATTATTTATCGTGTCAATAGCAACCTTTTCATGGCTACGTCCGGTAAAGATGATAAAGGGAATATCACCATATTGTGACCGGATTTCTTTGAGAAAGGCAATACCATCCATACCAGGCATCTGGTAATCAGAAACGATAACGTCATATAATTCGAGATTGCAATTTTCAAGGGCTTCCCGGGCTGATGACACAATCCTGACGATTAAATCTCCCTGTCGCTCCAGGAAAAGTTTTGCAAGTACCAGGAAATCCTTTTCATCGTCTACATATAAAACGGAAATACGTTCATCTGAAGAATTACTATTTTTTCCGGTCATAGATGGTTCATCTAAACATTATTGTGAATCTGTAATAGTATCCTTAAACAACTATATGATATAACTTCTTTCCATTCAGACTATATAAATTCTTTTCGAGAATAAATAAATTTAAATAAAAATAAATATTACGAATTTTTTTAGTTGGCCATGATTTACCAATTTTTGTGGTTCGAATTATTACTTATAACTGTGGTAATTGTGCAAAAGATCTTAGTACCTGGCTTAACATCAATCCATGGTTACTAATCCTGGATAAACCGATATGCTACACGGGGTACAATAATTTCAAACCTGGCACCCCTACCAAATATTCCGGTTTCCTGAATCTTAATTCCAGTAATTCCTAAAATTTCCCTAACTAAAAAGAGACTCATCCCTTGATGTGATCCATATTCCCGGCTGAAAATAACCTCTTTATTATCATCTGAAATCCCAATCCCGTCATCTTCTATCAGGATATGAAGATCACCCTGTATTTTTGAATTATTAATCTTTAAACAAGTAGCATTTTTTGCATGGAGGAGAATATTCTCAATGATTGAAAAGAATACCTGCTCAAGAAGTGGATCGGCATAGATCTCAATTCCTTCAATGTCAATATCTCTTTTCATTGATGTGAGATCCAAGTGAGAAATTGCCAATATTATTACATGCTTCACATTCTGCCATCTGGGAGGATGTACACCCATGTCCTGGTAGCACCTGGCAATATCAAGTGAACGGACGATTTTTTGTACGGTTTTTTCTTCATTTTCGATTAAATTTACCACAAAATTATCATGGGAGAAATCCTTTGTCAGGGCAATAAAACCACGAAGAGCAAATATTGCATTCTGAATATCATTAAAGGTTACATAGTTTAGTAGATTGAGTTTTTTGTTGACGATATTGACAGATTCTTCTGAAAGCCGGTGCTCAGTTACATCAAGGTTTAATGTCCCCACCATCTGACCATGAGCAGTTTGAATGGCAAAAAAGAGATGATTAATAATTATCGTTTTCCCATCAGATCTTGAAATATGATAGTTTTTAATAATATTACGTGACTGGCTGCCATTTTTAATCGCTGAAAGAACATCTTCCCTGATTTTTTTACGGGTGATTTCCCGGTTACTAGTATCTGCAATTAACTCTGCCAATAAATCCCAGTGATATTTTCCTATTGCTTCATCTTTTGATATTCCAGTAATCTGTTCCTGTGCATAATTCCATTCAATGATCTTTCCTTCTTCGTTAATGATGGATATGCCTTCCCGGGTCTGTTCAATAAATGAACGGAATTTTTCTTCATTCTCTAAAAGAATAGTTTCTGCTCGTGATCTTCGAAGAGAAACCGCAATTATGTGAGCAAATGATTCAAGCAGATCTTTAGATGGAAGAGAATTTCCCTGTTTCATACCCAGAACTGAAGTCCCGAATAACTGGTCTTCTAAAACATATGCAATGCCGATATAATTACTTATGATCAGGTTTTCCCTCTGTATTATCTTCAGTAACGAAGAGAAATAATCCTTCTCCAAAACGTTGGGATTATCAGTTATATATATAGTTGAATTGATGATTTCCTGGTATTTTGCATCGTTAAGAGGTATTACAATTTTTTCTGTAATTATTCCATTTTCATTGAGAATATCTTTTGAGATCTCTGTGGATACCTCGATATTTTTGACGTGTAGTGAATTGTCTGATACATCGTACAGAGAAAAAATAGTAAATTCAGCCCCTGTTAACTCAGTCAGTTTTTTTACAACAAGGTTAGAAATGGGTATATCCTTTGGGAGTTGGGCAAGTTCCAGGGTAATCTGGTTTATAATTTTTAACTGTTCATTCTGATGATAAATTTCCTGCTCTGTTTTTTTTCGGGAATTTATATCACGGATTACCCCTACCGTTCCAATCAGGTGTTGATTTCTCTCAATTATAGGAGTAATTATTATCTCAGTCCAGATTGTTTTACCACTGGATGACACCATTTCTATCTCTTCACGTATTATCTGATTATCAGGTGCAGAAGAAAGCATAATGTCATTTATTCGTTCTTTCAAATCAGCAATTTTCTGATATGATTCACCTGTCATCAAATCCTTAACTCGTGTTTTTATAAGTTCCTGCGGTGTTAATCCGACCATTGAAAAAGCAGAAGGCGAAATATAGGTTAATTGCATTTTTTCGTCTGCAGTCCATATTATATCCTGAACATTATCGGCAAATAACCGGTATTTGGCTTCACTTTCCTTAGCTCTTCGCTCATCTGAAAACCTTCGTCTTTCATTGATAAAGATACCGATAATTAAAAGAAATACTACCAGAAATCCCAATAAATAATACGTTTGATTCAGGAAATCCATCTTCTCCTTTACAACCGTACTATTAATATCAACTCCGATAATTCCGATAACAGAACCTGATTTATTCCTTATCGGGGCAAATCCTGAAAGGAATGTTCCCCATTCATCTGTTGTAAAATCCTCATCTACACTTGGGACATCAAAACCTGCCAGCAGGTAAGGCTCGAATTCATCATAGGTATCTCCAAGACTGTAATCATCAGATGTAATTCCATCGTCACCATCAACAATAAATTCAATGATGGTGCCATTTTTCCTCATCGTATAGATATAGGCGATATCTGGATCACTCATTTTTATGGTATACAGAAAATCCCGGATAGCCAGGTATTCAGGAGTAATACCGATTTTTGGATTCAATTCTTCCAGGGCATCACCATCAATCTGAGAAGAGGTAATATTTGCTACCGAAATGAGTTTGCTCTGGAGAGATTTTTTAATAGCAGATTCGGTTTCGAAGGAAACAAAGAAAATTGTCCCAAAGGTAACGATAACAATGAGTAGTACTAATATTATTGTAAAATAATTTGAATGAATACGACGTTTATCTGGCGTCATTTATACATTATCTCATATTATCTCAATATGTATCTACTCGTACCCTACAATAAAGACAGGTAAAAAAATATCACATGAAGACAGATTAATCTCTCTTATTACATTTTGATCGTTGAACATAAAAAAAGCAATGATTTGTTTCGTTTATGTTCTAAAAACAAAGCCTCACTATTTTCAGTTATTTCTTCAGATATTATGAATTCAGTTAAGGTTATACAAAAAAACAGAAAAGACGATCCAGATTCACAGGTTTTTCGATCAAAACATTGAACCTTTAATACAAGTAATTGTCATATCATGGCAATGTGGAGATGTGAGATATGCGGATATACCTATGACGAAAAAACCGGAGATATGACGTTAAATATTTCACCTGGAACATTATTCTCATCATTTCCAGATAATTGGCATTGTCCGGTATGTAATGCAGGAAAAGAAGCTTTTAAACAACTTTCTGAAATTGAATCCCCAGCATCCAATCTGCCAACTATATCAGAAGCACTCATAGAAAACCTGGTTCATTTTGGTATTACAGAATATTTCGGACTTCCCGGAACCAGCAGCCTGGGAATAATAGATGCCATCCGAAAACACGAAAAGGCACAATTTACTCTTTTTCGTCATGAAGAAAATGCCGCCATGGCAGCTTCTGCCTACAATAAATTAACCGGAAAGATTGCAGCCTGTGTTACTATTGCAGGACCGGGAGCTACAAATCTTGCAACCGGTTTATATGATGCAAAAGAAGACCGTGCATCGGTGATTTCAATTAACGGACAAGTTGAGATGCAATATGCCGGACCGGGCGGATTTCAGGAGATTGACCAGGATGCATTCTTCAGACCAGTCACCGTTTTCAACAACACCATATATGATAAAAAGATGGCAGTAAAGATCCTGACCATGGCATTGCAACACGCAGTGGTCAGAAAAGGAGTTGCCCAGATATCAGTTCCAAATGATATTCAGAAACAAGAGATTGAACCTGAATATACATCAGTGCAGGGAGTTATTCCCAATCTCAATATACGACCAGATAAAGCGACTATCAAATCGGTTGTAGATATTATCGGTTCATCGGTATCTCCGGTAATACTGGCAGGATGGGGAGCATACAATTATCCGGATTTACTGGTTTCATTCGCGGAAAGAATAGACGCTCCTATTCTCTCGACATTTCGTGCCAAGGGAATAATACCGGATGATCATCCGCTGTATGCTGGAGTTCTTGGAACAGTAGGCTCAACGGGTGCACGATCTATGATAGAGCAGGGAGATCTGCTTATCACTCTTGGAGTGGGTTTTTCCAAAATGACCAGAGTTCCGGAAAATATCCGCACAATTCAGGTAGATAATGAACCTCTACGCCTTGGAAAAGGAAGAGATTCAATTCCGGTATATGGAGATGTAGGTGAGATGTTAGCAGAATTACTTGCAATACTGTCTCCTTCATCCCATACAACCGCACAAAAGCGATCGGACGATGTGAAAAAACCCTGGAATGAGATCAGGGATAAAGAAGCTATGGACAAATCTGTCCCAATTCGTCCTCCTTACATCATGAAAATCCTATCACAAATCATTCCCTCAGATGCAATTATCTCCATTGATGTAGGTGAAAACGGCTGGTGGTTTGGTAGAAATTTCAAGATGTCAGGTCAGAAATTTATCATGTCCGGATACCTGGCAACGATGGGATTTGGATTTCCCGGAGCTATCGCTGCAAAAATTGCCTACCCTGATAAGCCGGTCTTTTGTATCACCGGAGATGGAGGGTTTGCCATGGCAATGGGAGATTTTGTAACAGCAGTGATGAAAAAACTACCCATGGTGGTAGTTATCATGAATAATCATGAACTAGGCATGATACAGGTTGAACAAATGGTAGAAAAATACCCCAATTTTGCAACCGCACTGCATAATCCGGATTTTGTGATGTTTGCGAAATCCTGCAATGGTGATGGAATCAGGGTAGAAAAACCAGATGCATTAGCACCAGCGATAACCTGGGCACTAAAACAGAGGTGTCCAGTTATAGTAGATATTATCACTGACCCAAAACGGTTTCATTAACTAATGTTACCGATAAAGTAAATGACAATCAAACCGACGGAGGCATAATATGTTTTCCAGAATTTTTATGAAATCTATGGCCTGGTTGACAAAAGAGACAGTTCATAAAATTTGAAAGATATCGAGGATGATAAAAAAGGAGAAGTTAAATTTTAGGGTATTTACCAAACTCTGGGACGATATAGGACCATAGTTCTTTCTCAAGCTCCTGAATAAAAAATATCCATACATATTTTAGGAGACTGGACTGGATGGATGTGGTAAATCATGTTGCGGTGACTGCTGATGAATCAAATCCAATGGGATTAGCATTGTCCTGAACATATACTTAAAAAATTAGTGTCAGAAATTAAAAAAAAATTCAGGAAGATGCAACCAGTGGGTCTGTGACCTGACTATAGGAAAATTCAGATTGTTGTGATCGAATCAATTCCCTGACCCGTTCGATATCTATGATTTTTCTGCCTGATGATCCAAGAATATTCCCTTTAATATCATCTAAAATGTCATCCAGTTCTTTATTCAGACGATATACTAAAACTGGTCTCCCTTTTTTTTCCATCCAATTCCGAGTAATTTTTATCCATTTTTTAGAGATAAGATCCTTAATTGCAATACTTACTTCTGGTTGCCTTAAATCACAAATTCGTTCCATTTCACGGGCCGTAAATTCTTTACCCCTTATCGCTATTGTTAAAACACGGGAAGAATTTTTCAAAATTCCAATTTCATGAAATAATACTGCAATTTCCTCATCCCTTTCTGAAAATTGCAGAGATATTTTTTCTCTCATATTGTGCACCCACCATAACCAATTGATATCTGACCTAACAAAAAGAAATACTTTACTATATGATTTTACTCAGTATCCAGAATATTTTAGAGCGTATAATTCCCTGAAATGAATGAATATTTCTAAAAATTCATGAGTATTTTTTTAGGAGAATCCAGGAATGTCTGATAAGATATAATCACAGGTAAGAGCAGATAAATTTCGAAATTTATATATTCTCTTCATGATATTTCTAATAAGGTTAGATTATGGCAGACTTACCAATAGCAGCGGTTATCAGATTAGCTAAAAAAAATGGAGCTGAACGTGTTGGACATGACGCAGCAGAAATCCTTGTAACCAGAGCAGAAGAATTTCTCGGTGAACTGGTAAAAGAAGCAACAAAACTGGCAAACCATGCAGGCAGGAAAACCCTCAAGGAAGAGGACATAGAAATGGCTGCAGAAAAATTCGCCTAACTTTTTTAAAGTATAATTTAGCTGTAATTATCTGGCGCTTTTCGATTGATCGGGAACATGCCTGATATTGATTTCGTATTACCATTGATATCCAGTGGAAAAAGGATAACACCTAAAAGATCTATTTTTTACTTGAATTCAATCATTTTTTCGAATAATATCAAAGCTTTTTTTTCAAGACATCCTTTTTCTGATATTGTGATTTTCTACTAGAATATGAGAAAAAAAGAGAAAAAATATATAAATCTTAATTTTTTCACATCTGACCCATTTATTATTCCAATTTGGTGTATTGCCACAACCCTTAAGCTCGATATCCTAGAATGACCAATTTTTTTGATACAAAATTTAATAACTATTACATCCTTATTATCAGTGTAAGTCAGGTAGTATGTGTGTTTTTTGGATCTTTCAGGATATGAAAGAAAAAACCAGTTAACCGGGTACTAGCGGACATATAGGGACATATGGGGGGTATTATGGTAATTAGACCTAAATCCAAAACATTGACTACTAAAAAAACAACTAAACCGAAAACGGTTGTAAAAAAACCAGTAGCAAAAAATTCTTCGACGATGAATAAAGATCTTCAGACAATCATCGATCTTCATACAAAACAACTCCAGAAATTGGATAAGATGTATAGTGAAATCCAGGGAGAATTAAGGGACTTAAAAAAATTAATTCCCGGATTGCCGATCGATAAGGATGTTAAAAAATCTGTTCCTCTTGTGGCAAAAAAGGCACCGGTTAAACCGGTTGTGAAAAAACCTGTTAAAACTGTTGTTAAGTCAGTACCCGTAAAACCTTCTTTAAAGACCCAGGCAAAAACTGCTACCAAACCCACGAAACTTGCAAAACCCGTTACAGCAGTGAAAAATCAGGTAAAAAGTAACGTATCCAGCTCCTTCTCAGATTCACTAGTACTAATCCCAAAGGATATTCCTAACCGGATAAATAATCTTACCTTAAAGAAGAAAGTGACTCAGACTCAGCTAGGAAAGGAAGTAGACCTTTCCCAGAAAGTTATCCATGAGATAGCAACAAGAAAAATGAAAGACATCAATAAAGATACGCTCTCGAAAATAGTCACAGTTCTGAAAAAATATGAGACAAAATAATTACTGATTTTTCGATTATACTCTTATTTTTTTATTCATGTAACAATTTTTTTTCAATTGAACATAACCAAATCCTTTGTTACTGATACCAGGTATATCTTATGAGTGGAATAAAAGGGCATTAATATCCGGTTTTTTCATGAAAATAATACCTGCTTTCCTCCTGTGACATGGAGATATTCGCCCGCCATGTAGAATAGAAACTGATTAATTCGGTTAAACTGATTCTGTCCTTGGAGAGCACATAGACTTTTGTGATCTCAACTAGATAAAAAAGTTCCTTTAGGTGTTGTATTCTGTAAAAATTCTGCTGATTTTTTCATTTTTACTATCAATTCTTCGAATAAACATCATCCGGATTGAATATTCTCTCTCCGATTACTTCTCCGTCCAGTCTTCGGTAGAAACATGAACGATAACCAGTATGGCATGCTGCCTGGATCTGGTTTACAACATACACCAAGGCATCTTCATCACAATCGATCAGAATATCCTGTATTTTTTGCAGGTGGCCTGATTCCTCTCCCTTCTTCCAGATCTTCTTTCTGCTTCTACTGTAGTAATGGGCGTACCCTGTTGATAATGTAAGATTCACTGCTTCCTGATCTGCATACGCTAGCATTAGAATATCTTTTGTCTCTGAATCCTGCGCAATAACAGGGATTAATCCCTTATCATCAAAATTAATAGCAATTGGTTTTTTTATCTCTGATTTCATCATGGCACCTGCCTCTAAAAGATTATGAGAAATTGAGAAATATTCCTCAGCATCTCTGGGTAATTATGACCTGAATTGTACTCTTAGTAACAATCTAATCGGTAGGGGTTTAAATCTGTTCATTTATCTGGATAAAACTCAGGACAAAACCGTTAGAGTTTAATTCATTTCCTACATTCTATTTTTATGATCAACATCGCCCTTCCGAAAGGGAGTCTTGAGGAGCAGACACTTCAACTTTTTAAAGAGGCAGATCTTGAAGTCAGGAGGACTGACCGTGATTATAATCCCCAGATTAATGATAACCGGATAGGAAAAGTCAAAATATTGCGACCCCAGGAGATACCCACCTATATTGAGATGGGATATTTCGATTTAGGAATATCCGGTCTTGACTGGATCCACGAGTCAGGAGCGAGAGTAAAGGAGATGGCAGAACTTAATTACAGCAAAACAGGCAAAGGAAATGTAAAAATTGTCATCGCTGTCCATCAGTCTGAGCCCATTACAACAGTCCAGGAAATCCGGCCTGATAGTCGTATTACTACTGAATATCCAAAAATCACAAAAGAATTTTTTGAGAATCTTAATATTCCCGTCCGTCTTTTTCCATCATATGGTGCGAGTGAGGCCAAAGTCCCTGATCTTATGGATGTGGTTGTAGATTTGACAGAGACCGGAACAACACTTCGAAAGAACGGTCTTAAGATCATTGGACAGATCATGGAATCTTATACCACTATTATTGCCAACATTGAGAGTTTTGAAGATCCTGTCAAACGAAAGGAGATGGAAGAGATAATTACACTTCTCATGGGTGTTATCGATGCCAGGAATAAGGTTCTCCTGACAATGAATGTTCCTGCACAGGCTCTTGAATCATTAGTTGCCACCCTGCCGGCATTGAAAAAACCAACGGTAGCACAGCTTCACGGGATTGATTATTTCAGTCTTGAAACGGTGGTATTGAAGAGCCAGGTAAATACCCTGATTCCAAATCTCAAGGCTTTTGGAGCAGAGGATATCCTTGAGATACCTATCACAAAAATTGTGAGATGATTATCAGATTTCTTTTTTTCTGGATAATTGAATGATTCAGTTCTGTTTTCTTAAGGAAAAACTCAATAAATATTTCTGAAAACACCCTAACTTGAAGATAGGGAGGAAAAAGCGACTCATTTCTGTAAGAGTGCAAAATATGCAGAACCATCAAATAACTAAGAATATTAATTAAAAATATAATTATTACATAAATCTTATATTTTTTGTAAGTGTTCAGTGATCTGAAGCACTGAACACTTACTTCAGATCCAGAAAAGCCTGGGAATAGAGCATATCCACGTTTGGTGAAACAACATTTTTCCAGTCTGCGTTTTTCAACTGGTTATCATGCAGAAATTCGTTGACCGGAGCATATTCACTTCTAGGTTCCACAGTATTGGTATGTTGCATCATCGTGGCATCCATCAGGACAAGTGGGAAACAATAAACATAGGCATCTTCAACAGTTGTCCAGAGATCCACGTTATTTTTCTTCATTATCAGTCTCACCATAAACTCCACTTGAAAACAAGAAAATAATGAAGATAACAGATAAAGTAATTAAAATTAAAT
This sequence comes from Methanomicrobiales archaeon, assembly GCA_012729535.1. Classification (GTDB taxonomy): domain Archaea; phylum Halobacteriota; class Methanomicrobia; order Methanomicrobiales; family Methanospirillaceae; genus Methanospirillum. The sequence continues at coordinate 20,268 of JAAYCY010000054.1, forward strand.
TGTTTTTTAAACATAGTAGTGAATTACTTTACTCCATCATAAAAATTCTTGAGTCTGTAACGAGATGATCGCAATTTATGTAGGAAGAAGAATAATTAATAAATTCTATCGGTAGTATCACAGGCAAATTATTTTTAATTTTACTCATGTTACTGGACCTATGATTATTTCTCTATAAAAAAGGTAAAATGTTTCTTCTTTGTCACCTTGCTGCAGGACTAATTATTGGCCTTTTCTTATCCCTGATCTTTCATAAATCAAACCTAATCATTCCTGCTGTAATAGGGGGAATTGCTCCGGATCTTATTGACAAACCCATTGGACATCTTTTGCTACAACAATCTCTTGATTATGGAAGAATTTATGCTCATGGTTTGACCTTTTTTGGTATTGTCATGATTTGTGGTATCCTGATATGGATAAAGTGCCGATCGCTGATGGGGATCTCTTTTTCACTTGGTGTTCTTTCTCATCAAATCCTTGACCGTATGTGGAACGAACCTGAAAACTGGTTATATCCGTTCAAAGGATCATTTGTGCCTGTTCCACAGATAAATTATATTGACAATGCAATATTCCGGGAATTTTTCAATCCATATGAATGGCTCTTTGCATTATTGATAATCTTAATCTTTGCATTTTCATTTCCAACAATCCTGGAAAAAATTAAAAAAACGGTTATTCATATCCTTCGGACGGGTGGATTATTCCTCTCCATTATCTGTGGGATTTCCGGACTAATTCTGCTTTTTCCTCAAAATAAATCCATCGGGATGATACTGACCAGGCTGGATCATCAGGTGGACATATCCCTTGCAGCATTTATTATGATAATGACTGCCTTTTTTGCCTTTTATATATTGAATTGGAATCGTTTTTCCCGGTACTAGATGCCGATTCATACAATTATTATGATAATTGTGTGATGCACAAGAGATCTTTGAAACATTTAAATACATTCACCCGAATTCTTTTTCATGAATGATACGAATAGTGGAAACAAAAAACTGATCTCTGGATTTATTATACTCCTGATTATCGGAGGATCCATGGGTTTTATCTTACCCTCTACATCGGCTGTCACTTCTGAAAATAATATAATTTACGATGTACCGTTATTTGACAATTATGGGCCGGCATTTGCAACCTGGTCAGGTGGTGATAAACCACTCGGGAATGCCCTGCTGAAAGGAACCATAACTCTTGATAAAGAGCAATATAATCCGGGAGATAAAGCAAAAATCAAGTTGGATCTTGCATTTAGTGCGACTATCATCGCCTGTGAAAGGGGAGCATTAATGCATGAACTGGGATATGATACCTGGATGCTTAAAACAGAAAAATTTCTTGGATTTGATGTCGAATTAGGGGAGATAGAAGGAGAAGAGTACATGGGGATCGGAAACGGGCAGGAAATACCTCCCCTTGTTTTAAGGAACATATCCCACACGTACTATTATGATATTCCTGATTCAGCATCTTCTGGGAGTTATGATGTGTACGCATATATCGATGGCTCTGAGTATCAGACTAATCCTGTTAAGATAACAATTTCTGGTTCCACAAGTACTATGGATTACTCATTTGATGAGGGATTGCCAGGATTTTCCGGTTTAATTCTTGCAAAGGATTTTGATGAGGAGAATGGTGAGGCAATAGGAATTTCAGATACTTTTCTCACAACTGATACAAGAATATGTGCTTTCTTAGAGTTTGATCCATTGATCTCCGATTCAAATCTTGAATGGAACTGGTATGATCCATCCGGAAATCTTTTTATTGAAGATTTTCTTCTGGCAGAGGAGGGATGGGACTGGGCCTGTTACTATATTGATATACAGGATTATGAGAAACCTTTACTTCCCGGAGAATGGAAAATAGATTTAATTTATAATGGAGAAGTATTGGATACTAAAACATTTACGCTAAATACCGGTTAAACCATTATTTTTTTTCTTAATATTTTGATGTTACCAATTTATTCTGTCTTTATTCGAGAGATTTGTGAAGAATTTATCACCTCGATAGTAAACTCACTATCCCATATGTAATATTTCAGATGTTGGGACTGTTCAATATTATTGATTGGGTTTTTATTTTCTTCCCAGATGATCTGTTTTTATCATTGCATCAACTACCATCTCCGGTGTAACATCAAACGGTTCACTTTCCATGAAATTCTCCGGACTACATGCAACTTTTGCAACTCTCATGATATCATTCGTTGTCAGTTCCTGGTTGCTGATACCGCTTAATGAAACCGGAAGTCCGACACTCTTGCAGAATTTTATTGCCTCATTTATCTCCTTTTCTGGTCTGTTTTCAAGAACCAGTTGAACAATGGCACCAAAAGCGACCAGTTCTCCATGGTACATGTGATGACATTGTGGGAGGATGGTTAGCATTATATATCGAATGGGCACAAGCAAGACCATTACTCTCAAATCCTACACCGCTCAGGTAAATATTTGCTTCAATAATATTCTCAAGTTCTTTTGACCATTCCTTCTTTTCCGCAGATTCTTTCGCTTTCAGGCCATCCCGGATAAGGATTTCATAACACAATTGTGCCAGAGCAAGAGAAGTATTGGTTGGTTTTCCGCCGGCAAAATTATCATGTCCGGATTCAGCATTTGCCCTGGCTTTAAAAAAATGTTGATAAGGCATCGCCCATCCCGGCTACCAGAAACCTAACCGGAGCATTCATAATAATATCTGTATCGACCAGCACAATATCTGGATTTTTTGAAAGAATGAGATTTCCGTCAAAAATATGTTCTTCGGTATAGGTAACTGCTATGGCACTGGTCGGAGCATCGGTTGATGCAATGGTAGGGACAGAAATTACCGGACAGTTCTCATAGAAAGCTACTCCTTTCGCAGTATCAAGTGCTTTTCCTCCACCAATTCCCACCACAACCTGGCAGGAATGGGTGTGGTAGATGGTCCGGAGCCGTTCGATTTCTTTCTTTGTGCATTCTCCGCTGAATCTCTCGAAAATCAGGATCTCAGAATTTTTGAAGCTTTCTTCAATGAAGTTTTTTAGATGAGTATGAGCAAAACAGGTCAGCACAAAAAGAACTGGTCCATCAAAATGTGAGAGGTGAAACTGAATGTTTGATAACTCTCCTTGTCCCTGGATATATTTTGATGGTGACGCTAATACTTTTGGAATCATTATCATGCTCATTGTACATTTAGATGGCAAAATTTTTTGTATAATGGAATTGTTTGTCTCCCTTGATTAGAAAACTGCGATGTTTTCATATTATAAAGGGAATCCAGATATTTCAGGGTAATTATCCAAGGTTTTCCCTGAGATCTTTTTGAACCTGTCGTGCTGAAAACCATTCTACAATCATCCCGATAGCATGGTACAGGGGATTTACCGGAATATCAATGAAATAGTTAATTCCATCCTCAAACCATCCGTTATCTTTCCAGTAATGATAATCAAATGGAGAAATATCCTTTAGTTGCCTGAATGATCCCCGTTGTCCGTGAAATATTATAACATCTTTAAGCGAGGGACTTTTTCGTCTTTCCTGCCGGAATGCTGATATGAATTTTTTTGCTGATTTTTTTATTACTTTCTGGTTTTCATCTTTTCGGTAGTCTGGTAGAGGGTCTGGAGTCACAAGACCCATTTTACCTGCAATATCAAATCCCCATAAGCCTGCAACCATTTCCAGGTATTTCAAAACATCTTTATGACCAAGGATGGCGGTTGTTGTAAGAATAAAAGCCTTTTTATCAAAAAATTGTGGTCTATGAAAGTTATATGAAAACCGATCTATAAACACTTTCATCTGTCCGGTAACGTTCAGGGCATAAACCGGAGAGGCAAAAATTATTGCATCTGCTTGTTGCATTTTTTGTTCAATTAGATGTGATTCATCCAGGTTAGGGCATGATTTTTCTCCCCTGGTAAAGCAGAGACCACATCCCTTACATGAAAGAAGGTTTACATCCATCAGCCAGAGATATTCAAATTCTACGGGGATTTCCTGCTCAATACAGTGTCGGAGTTCCTCACATGCCCGGTATGTAGTTCCTTTGTGGGGACTTCCCATGATAACGAGAATATTTAATATATTAAACACCTGTTTTTTCTGATCTTTCATTGTTTTTCATATAGTATAATATAATTGAACCTGCTTCCAAAATGTCCTATTTCAATCAGTTCAACATTATTTGCATATTCCCTTACAATGTTTACTCTCTGGAAATGGGGGTCCCGAATCGTCTCTTCAATAAGGATCCTCCCACCGGATTTTAATGCACCAACTATCTCCTTCATAGCCTTTTCCCGGTTAGGAATTTCCCCGAGAACGGTAATCATTACTATCCGGTCATATGAGTCAGGAATCAGTTTTCCTTCACCTATACCTCCCCGAAGATACCTGATGTTCCTGATATTCTTTTTTTCAGCTCGTCTTCTGACTTCATCAAGCATCTTTTCCTGGATATCCATGGCGGTTACCATTCCTTCCGGGGCAATACGTTCTGCAAGAGGGATGGAAAGCCGCCCTGGCCCACAGCCAGCATCAAGAACCATCATACCCGGACTTATCTGGAGATGTTCAATGGTTTTCCGGGTTCTGGAACTAATTCCTCTGGAAGAGGGGGGATCCAGCATCCATTTCATCCAAACAGGACAGGGCAGGGAGTATCGTCGTGAACTATATCGCCATATCACTAAAATGATGATAAAAACGAAAATAATGAAAATACCAGTAATGAAAAGAAAATTCATCAACGAATTTATCTGTAGTTATAAGTAATAATACCTGACTGATTTGGAAAAAACTGAAATGATTTTCTTTTCGAATCTTAAAAAAATATGCTCATCATGAGTATCTCCTGATAATGGTTCTCCATGATACTCGATGAAAAACTATATCTTTTCATTCTTCTGATAAATCAATTAATTTATGTTAAGAGGTGAATCTGGATGACAAAAATTGATCCTGTCGTTCATTTCGAAATGCCATATGAAAATAACGACCGTGTTATTTCCTTTTATCACCGGGTTTTTGGTTGGCAAATGCATCAATATGGAAGGGACATGGGAGAGTATATTCTCGCAACAACAACAGAACTTGACGAAAATTACATGCCTTTAAAGCCAGGGTCAATTGGTGGAGGATTTTATCAAAAGTCTCCTGAAATGCCCATGTGTCCTTCTATTGTCATTGCTGTAGAGGATATTCGTGATGCAATGGAAAAAGTAACAACTGAAGGAGGGGGGATTCTCGGGGAACCTGTAGAAATACCGGGGATTGGATTATATATTGCGATAACTGATACGGAGGGTAATCGGGTTGGAATACTTCAGCCTTTTAAGATGTAGCTTAAGTGATTGCTGAATATTTTCATTTTTATGCAACTATAAAAAATTGAGGTTATTGTACCCTATTAATGGGTAGATAAATCAAGTAAAAATGTTATTAATGGCCGGGATCCTGAATACGCTATGTTGTTACTCTATGAATGACCGTCGAATCCGGACAGATTCGGCATGAGCAGTAAGACCTTCAGCATCGGCTATTGTTTCTATAACATCACCGATCTCATCAAGACCCTTCCGGGAGATAATCTGCACAGTTGACGTTTTATAGAAATGACTTACATTCAGTCCTGAGTAAGTGGTAGCATACCCGGCAGTCGGGAGGACATGATTTGTTCCGGATGCATAATCTCCGGCAGCAACCGGTGCATATGGCCCTACAAAGATTGATCCGGCATTTTTGACAGCACTCAGGACCGGAAGCGAATCCTCTACCATGATAGACAGGTGTTCAGGGGCAACCTTGTTCATTTCTGAAACAGCGACATCCATATCCGGAGTCAGTATGTAACCGGAATTATCAAGAGCCTGTAATATTATCTCTTTCCTGGGCATCTGGTCCATTAGTCTGGCAATTTCCATCTCAACTTTTTTAACCAGATCTTTCTCAGTGGTGATGAGGATACATGCAGCATCAGGATCATGCTCAGATTGGGCAAGCATGTCTATGGCTATGAATGTCGGGTTGGCAGATTTATCCGCGAGTATTCCTATTTCACTCGGTCCAGCAGGAAAATCAATCTCCGCCTCTTCCCGAAGAAGCATTTTTGCTGCGGTTACATATGCATTACCGGGTCCGACTATCTTTCTGACCGGTTTTATGGTTTCAGTCCCGATAGCCATGGCTGCAATAGCCTGTGCTCCACCCATCCGGTAAATCTCTTCTACTCCGACGATATCAAGTGCTACCAGAGTTAAGGGAAGAATCGGGGGCGGTGAACAGGCACATACTTCAGGAACACCCGCAACTTTTGCCGGTATTGCATTCATAAGGGCGGTTGAAGGATAAGCCGCCCGTCTTCCGGGAATATAAAATCCAGCCCGATCAAGCGGGGTAGTCTTGACACCGAGGGTGATTCCAGGTTCTACCTCTTCAAGCCAGAGATCATGCTCCTTCTGTCTTTCATGAAACCGGGTGATCCGGACTTCGGCCTCGATGATGCTTTCCACGAGTTTATCATCGACCATATCATAAGCTGCCTCAATTTCTTCCGAAGATACCCGGATAGATTCTAAATCCGGTTCGTATTTTTGTGCCATCCGGAGCAGGGCTTTATCTCCTTCGTTTCGTATGATGCTTATTATATCAGCAGCTGACTTTTTTGCTTCATCAAGATTTGAACGCCGCTGATTCATCCATTTTTGAACATCCAAAGACTGTAGCATTATATACCTGTTTCACATGGCAATTGATAAGGATACGTAAAGTAATCCTCACTACAGGCAATCAATACAAATAACCTGCATACAAAAACCAGTAAAGCACTGATTTCAGGTTCCTTAATTTCGGGAAAAGATATAAAAATTTTCATTGAGAAGTAATGGATATTATTGAAAATAAAAAAAGATGAAAAATCAGCAGGATTTGTAACACTTACACTATTGCAACCGGACTATCCATTCTTCTCTGGAACCCCTTAACACTTCCCGGAGAGACCAGCCATGTAGTACTGTTTGAATAACTGTACCGCTCAATCAGAAAGTCTGGACAGATTTCTGCGAGGATTGCCATATTTGTTCCAACTTCTTTTGATGAGAGTCCAAGGTCTTTTGCAATGTATTTGGATTTAAGGAAGCATCTTCCGGTATGGACCTGTTCCTTGAGATAGTTTATAAGGGTAATCTGGTTTTCGTTGTACTTGGTGCTGAATCTGCTTTTTGGATACATGTTAACCTCTGTTTTTTTGAAAAGTATAATCAACCGGCATGTAGGAGGAGTCCCCCTGGCATCCTGCCAGGGGAGGGGTTGAATGTTCTTTTCGGGTGATTTTTCTCTCGGAGGGTTACGGCGATACCTGAATTTTTCTTTCCCGGTTCCCAGGGATTTTGAGCATGAGTGTATAGCAATGTAGGAGGACATGCTGAACGCATATTCAATTCCAGGTACCCGGAAAGACTAAGACACAAAGATTCAGGCCGCACCTGAATCAGGAGGATGTGCCCGTGCTTTAGGTCTCCCCGTGACATACAAGTGTTGTATGAAACAGTGTATAAGGGCTGTAGATAAAACCGGTGAATAGCAGTCTGAAATCATTTTCTATAGATATTTTCGTATATATTCTCTATTCTTTGAAAATCCAGGTGTAAATCACTGAATACGTTTTACCCGGCGAGTTGAAACAGACTGCAAAAGACATACTGGCTCTCATAAACCTTCTGCTCTCTCGATGAAAAAAAAGTCCATATTAATTGTTTCAACTGTTGCAACTGGTTGCAACCAGTTTTAATTGCAAATTTTAGTGACTTCCCAGTGGAAATGCAGATGTAGTCTTCTGCATCTAACCATTTCCTGGCAGACACGTAATAGCGGATAATTATCATCTTTGGCGCATTCACAAACGATGGTGTTTGACAGAAGGGATGTCCCTTGATATCAAAAATGGATAAAAAGAGAGTTGTTCCTCTTTAGACAGCCAGTCGTAAAAGAAAGCAGCACAAACAGCACCTAGAACAAAGCCAATCACATAAATCGGGAAAAACCCCAGAGATTTGATCCAGTCAGAAGCAGATCTCCCAGGTACAGACCAAAAGTTCTTGCCGGATTAAGGGATGCACCGGAAATATTTCATAAGGAAGTAATAATTCCGGCAAATCCAGGTGTCGCGTTCCGGTCAACAGCTGCTCCCATAATAGCTGTCATCGGAAGAAATTTTCCGATAAACTCAACGCCGATAGCCTGCAGGTAGGATATTCCCGGAAATGGAGTTGTTGCCTCAAGACCTCCGGTGGTCACTGCATCCATACCGACAGAAGCAGCAAAGAGAAGATTTCCTAACGAAGCAGCGTCAATCCGGGCAAATACCAATGAAACCATATCTCCTGTGGGGAACCGTTTCGTAGCCCAGAGGGCAATACTTACCGCCGGATTGATGTGCGCTCCTGAAATCCTTCCAAGATCATAAATAACCGTTGCGATGGTAATACCAAATGCAAGACCGATGGCAATCCAGTCTCTAAGACCTCCAAGAACACCGATACCGATAGTAAAAGGAGTTGCGGTTTTCTCTCCGGAGGCGATCATAAAGGTAAAACTGCTGCTCCATGCTTTGGGTATAGCTGGACATAATTATGGTAGCGTTTAGTCAGGAAATCAATGATAATCAGGGCATTAAACCCGTCAAGTTCAAGAATATACTCGGTTGGTGCACCACTCACTCTGGTTGCAGAGACAGAAGTTGTTCCGGAGATTTGAATTTGGTGACGGATGAAAGCAGACTCTTCTCAATCACATCGGTGACTGCTTCGATAATTCCCATGACCATGTCATCCTTGCACTTGTTATCGGTAGACTGGGCAATATGATGGGCAACATCTCCGACACAATAAGCCGGAATCGTAACAATATTAGCATAATGGACCTTGTCTTTAATTACTGCTTCAACAAATGGAAGCATATCCATTTTATATTCTCCCATGTATTTACGGAAATCAAATGAGGACTGACCGACACTGTCCATGAGATCTGCATGTGCCTTGACCGGGTAATCATAAATGGCACTGAGCATGTCTATCTCTTTTTATCTGGTATTGTGTATCATAGGGTTATTATCTGCCGGGATTCTAGTAGAATCGATGGATTGGTTTTTTGAAAATGAATACTAAAAAAAGGTTGGTGGTTCTAATATCTATACCCAGATAGATACCGAATCGTTGCACAAGGAAGAATTTTCAACTCTTAATAAGTCCATTCTGATAGATGCCTTAAAAGCGAATGAGCTCATGAAAAATTACCGGAGGGGTTGAATTTAGGTAGCTATGACGCTAATATGAAAATTCTGGCATCCTATATAAAGGCGATTCAAAAAGATGAGTCAAATCCAAAAGCATGGTATAATATGGCAAATGCCCTGAAAAGATTAGAGCGATACACCGAAGCACTTGATGCAATAAATATGGCAATTCAGTTAGATTCTGATTATGCTCATGCATGAAGTAAAAAGGGGGTATTCTGAAATCTTTAGGTAAGCTTCAGGAATCTAATGAGGCATTTGCAAAGCCAGCGAATCTGAAGAATAGTAATTGAATATCCGGAAGAATACTCCAAATCATTCTTATATATAATAATTTTTCACGCTCTTTTTACTCGGAAGATATCAGATTGTTCGTAACTGAAAAGCTCATAGTGCCCAAAGAGATATTTAATGTATCAAAACTCCGCATCTATTGAGACAGGTGAAATGCCTAATGAAACGTCCCTTTTTAACCGACATATTTCTGATTGTTTGTCTGTTTCTGGTCATAATTACGACGGCAGATAATGATACTGCAGCAAAAGATTTCATCGGAACCTGGACTGATGCCAATTATACTTTTACCATCGTCCAGGAAGGTTCTGACATTATATTGACCGGAATTCCGGTAGATGAGGAATCGTATTTTCCCCTGAAACTTATCGGGACGGTATCAGACAACAAAACCCGTCTGATTACCTATAAGAATATGACTGGAACGATGGAAATTGAGATGTCTGAAGATCAGATGAACCTCTCAGGATTCCAGACCTTTGATTCGGTCAATCCATCAGAAACCCCATTTATCGTTGACTACAATTCCACCCGGAACGGGACAGAGGTGCACAGTGATACGGTCTGGTCCGGAGAATGAATAGTGGACAATATGCTTATGACTCTCTATCAGACCGGCAAAGAGATATCCGGATTTTTTAATGTTATCAATGAGCCGGAATCGAAAGTATATGTGAAAGGTTCTGTCTCTGATGACGGGAGAAATATCTCACTGAGCTGGACATTCGCTGAATATGTGAACTTTACCCTGTCAGATGACGGTATTGATCTTATCGACGAAGCATGCATGAATGGAGAGGGAAAAGAGGGTTATCTCTGTTTGAATCTTCAGAAAATGGTAAAGGAATGAGATCTGAGAGATATCCGGAGTATAGAGAGGTTTACAGATACCGGTGTAATTCAGGTCTTTACTATCCTCTTTGAGATCTCTCAGATATTACCATTCTGATTTAGCAGAGAACGCTACATTAATAAGTAAATCCATTTTTATAAGATACCAGAGAAAAATTAGTTAATATTCCATTGGTCCAGCCAGTCAAGAATTGTATTATGCCACCTAAGACTATTCGAGGGTCTCAGCACCCAATGGTTTTCATCCGGGAAATACAGGAATTTGCTTGGAATCCCTCTTTTCTGGAGAGCGGTGAACGTTGCCATTCCTTGTGATTCTGCTATCCTGAAATCTTTCCCCCCATGAATCACAAGAGTTGGCGTTTTCCAGTTGCCGACATAATCAATCGGATTAAATCTCTGGTAACTCTCCGGATTATCCCAGGGTGTACCATTATACTCCCATTCACCAAACCAGAGTTCATCAGTATCATAGTACCCAAACCGCTCATCCAGGTTTCCGTCATGGCAGACAAGGCATAAAAACCGGTCAGGCCACTTGCCGTTTATCAGGTTTACCATATACCCGCCAAACGATCCACCAAGAGAAGATACCCGTATCTCATCCATCCAGGGATTCATCAAAATAGCAGCCTCAAGTCCCTTTTTGAGATCTTCAAGGGGTTTTCCTCCCCAGTCATCCTGTATTGAATCGGTAAATGTCTGTCCGTAACCGGTGGAGCCATGAAAGTCGATCATTACGACTCCATACCCTCTTCCTGCATAGGTTTGTGGATTCCATCGATAATGGAATGTGTTCGGGAATGAATCCTCCGGCCCCCCATGGATGAACAGGGCTACCGGATATTTCTTTTCAGGGTCAAAATCTACCGGTTTGATGATATATCCATGGACGGTTTCATTATTCCATCCCTGAAATGAGAATGGCTCAAAGGAACCCATCCGGACCTGTTTAAGATGCTCTTTGTTCACTTCTGTAAGACTTTTCTTTGTAAGCCTTTCTCTGTCTATTACAAATATATCAGAGGGAGCATCGAGTGTTGACAGAGTGAACATCACCGATTCTCCATGAGAATCAATGTGCTCTACATTTCCGACAGGAACTATTGTCCTTACTGATTCATCTACCGAATCTATTGCAAAGAGAGATCGATTCCCCTTGTTCATGGCAACCGCATAAAGATACATCCCATCAGATGACCAGGTCAGAATTGCAGGAGAGCGGTCCCATTCAGGAACAATTTCTCTCTCTTCTCCGTCAGGCCAGGATTTGAGCATGATATGGAAACGGTCAGATTCATATCCCGGTCGTTTTTGGGCAAGATATGCCAGAGTCTTTCCATCCGGAGAAAAGACCGGCTGATTATCCCATGCCGGATTGGATGAGGTCAGATTTTCCGGAGGTGTACTTCCATCAGCCGGGGAGAGGAAAAGATCATGATTTGTACTCCAGGCCTCTTCTCTTCCATTATCTGCAGCTGAGAAGACAATTCCGTTGCTATCCGGAGTAAAGGTGAACTCCTCTGCTCCACCAAAGGGTTTTGATGGACAGTCTGCATCCATTAGATTCATGATATCAACCGGTGTTCCTCCGGCAACCGACATCACAAATATATGGTTCCGTTTTCCATCAGCCCAGGTATCTCAGTGCCGAATAGGTAATGAATCATATATTCTACCGGATGATTTTTCCCGGGCAATTGTTTCATCCCGCTGCACTGTTTCAGATATGGTTGTTCCCGGGAAGACTTCCATTGAAAACGCAAGTTTCGTTCCATCGGGGGACAATTTCAGGTTTGAAATTCCGAGTGATTCATTGGTTACCTGAACGGATTTTTCAGTTGCGATATTTATCTTCCAGACCTGTGAACTCTCAGGCAGGGCTTTTACGTAATAGAGCGTGGCACTATCCGGTGACCAGCAGGGTGATGAGTCTGATCCTGGCTGAAATGTTACCTGGTGAAGAGACTGACCATCTGCCCGCATTAACCATAGGTTAGTCTCACCTTTATCTGACGTCAGATTAGGTATTCGGAGGGGAAATGCTATCCATCTTCCATCCGGAGATGTGGATATTCCTTCTATCCGGTGAAGGGCGACAAGATCCTGTGCAGAAAACGGCTCTGAATACTCTTGTGCTTGTATTGGAGATACTCCCGTGATCAAGAGAGAGAATAGGAAAAAACAGATTAATGTGATTATTTTCATGTATGGGGTAATTGCTGTTTTACTGGTAAAAAGATAATCTACAGAATAAATTAACTGAACGTTGATTCTCCACAGATGCAGTAAAATGGAACATCCACGTCCAACCTGGAGTAACTAATTGATTTAATGTCCAAGAGATGAGTGAGAATGTTGTTTACATCAATGAGGCATTAATCGTATCATAACTCTTAATATTGAATAATCCATCAAATTTAGTTTGTTTAATAGGTAATCAAATTGGTTTTGATAAGGTTAGTAACCGGATAGAAATCTTGTCATATCAACAAACCAATGGAATCCTCATGCTGATATAAGTCCTTTATATAATTGCAGCAGGCACATGGGATGCCCGAAGAGGAGTGATTTCAGAATAAAGAGAATAATTACTCCGACTGGGTTTAAAACAAACAGGTCCAAGAAGATTCAGGCTCTTTGTTATCGTAGCATTGATAGATGAACCATCTTCGGACAAAACAAAAAAAAATTCGCCTTTTTCAATCCATGTTCCGGAATCGGTCATCACATCCGGTGACACTGTACCATTCAGAATTCCTTCTTCATCATTGATATTAGGAAGTGACATATTTACCCCGGACATAATGGTTCCATTCTGGATAAGATTGTATGATTTTTTTCGTGGAGGCATAATATCCTGTCCATGGATTTGCCTCATCAACAATGAGTATCGCGATGTGAGGTTATTCGCTATCCTCTTTATTCACAGAATGGAAATCTTCTGGTTAGTGAATAAGAATACACAACCTTTCACTCTGAAAAAAGCGTTTTGGTATGTTCTGCAATTCCTTTGCACGATGCCGTTCTCACTGTTCTCTCAATACAGCATATCTGCAGAGATCCATAAGAGGCTTTTTCATCCTTTCTGACGGCAGATCCTGGACAATTTTTACAGCCATATCACCATATGTTTCTGCTTCCTGCTGGGACTTAATCAACGCCCCGGACGTTCCTACATTTGTGAGCAGACTCTGGATATCAGTATTCTCTCTATTTCCCTGAATCCAGTCCTCCAATTCCGGTGAGATTCCACCGGTATCATGATACCAAATGAGAGGAAGGGTTACAAGTCCGGATCTGAGATCACATCCTGGCGACCTGCAAAGTAATACATGGTTAGTATAATCAAGAATATCATCCTTAATCTGGAAAGCCAATCCAAGTAATTCACCAATCCGGGAATGTTGAAATGATAAATCCTCATCAACTCTCTGAAGTATAGCCCCTGAAAATGCACAAATTTTAAAAAGTGATGCGGTTTTTGCCTTAATCCAGTTGAAATACTTCTCCCGTGAAAATGAAATATTACGCTCATTCAGGTGAACATTTAATTCTGCCTCTGTAATCTGTTCTAATACCCGGACAGTTGAATCAATTATCACAAGGTTTTTAGTTTCTGATATAATCGAGAGAGAAATTGATAAAATCACATCAGCGGTAAGGACTGCCGCTGGAGTTGGTATCATTGTGTGTAATGCAGGATTCCCCCTTCTTTCCTGATGTTCATCAACGATATCGTCATGCACAAGAGTTGCAAAGTGAAGTAGTTCAAAAGCTGCAGCAACCGGAATCAGTAGTTCTTTTGATGCTCCGGCATTCAGACCAGAAAGAAGAACCAAAAGCCCCCGGACGCGTTTACCCCGGATAATGGAAGGAGCAATAATATCATAGACCTGTCCGGGTAAAACCGATATCCGGTTAAGCATACACTGGTTAACCTCTTCCATGAGATGTACAAGTTCTGGCGGGAGATCTATAATCTGTGTCATTTACATTCATCCCGAAGATAACAGGCGGGATCTTCTGCAAAAACGTCTCCATGAATTGCATATGCCCGTCCCCTGCAACCCCCACAGACTTTTTTATATCTACATTCTCCGCATGAACCAGAAAGGTTATCCCGGTTCTGCAAAGCCTGAATAAGAGGGGAATTATGATATATCGAATCAAATGATTCATTCCGGACATTTCCACATGAAACCGGGATAAATGGACAAGCGAGAACATCTCCCTGTGGTTTTATGTACACAAATCCTCTTCCTGCACAGCAACCGTGAAAAAGATGTTCTGCCCAGGATAAAAGAATCCCTTTTCTGATCCCAGCACTATGCAGTAAATCTGCCCAGTACTGTGGGCCTCCAACAGGTTCCATAATAAGAGATGAATCAAACTGACAATTCTTAATTTTTGTAATCAATCGTTTATTTCCTTCTTTACTCAATGCAGAGGGTGCAATTTTTTCTCCCCTTCCTACCGGAATAAGTTGATAGAGGATAAGGATTGCAGCCCCGAGTTCCTCTGAAGCTGTAATAAGATCGTTTACCTGTTCTTCATTATATTTTGCAATCGTGACATTGATATGCAGAACTATTCCAGCATCATTAATGGCCTTCATTCCGGAATAAGCTCGCTCAAGGCTTCCTTTTTTACCCCTGATCTGATCATGGATTTTTTCATCTGTTGAATCTAGACTTATCGCAGCGATTGAGAGTCCGGCATCAGCAAGTTTTTTTGCAATCTGAGGAGTTATCAAGGTGCCGTTGGATGCAAGTGTTGTTGAAAATCCAAGTTTTTTGGCATACTCAAGTATTTCATAAAGGTCAGGCCTGAGTAAAGGTTCTCCTCCGGTAAATGCTACCATCCTGAAACCAGAAATTCGTGCAAGTTCATCAAGTAGTCTGAATATTTCCAAGGTAGTCAGTTCATCTTCCTTTGTTGTTCTGTCACTAGCATGACAATGGATACAAGAAAGGTTGCAGGATTCGGTCAATTCAATGACCGGGTGCATCGGAAAACCGATGCATCCCATTCCTTTTGATCCTGAAGCTCCAGGTATGCAGGAAAAACCATGTTTTATTATCCATTCCGAAGCTTTTGTCCATCTGGTGAGTGCTGCTACCAGGAGAAGTGAGCCGGTCTGCCTGGCAAGCAGTGAGGGTGGATTATACCATGGTTTCACTTCTTTTTTTCCTTTTTGCATGATATTCACCATAAAAACCCAATAATCCAGGTTAAGGTTATGGAGAGGTTCAGGAGTATTGTTCCGCCACACATCCACTCTCTCCGGTCAAAATCCTTCCACCAGTTCCGGACTGCCATACTACAAAGAACAAAACCAAGGAAAAAAACCGGGACCATGATAACGATACTACCAAATTTCCATTCAGCAAGGATTAGAGCACTAATGATTGCCGTCAATATAAAAATAAGATAAACTTTTATTCCGGTATCCATACCAGTTCTTACAAGGAGGTTTCGTTTTCCCCATTTTTCATCTGCCTCGTAATCTGCAAATTCGTTGATGAGTATAACTGCGACAATAGAACAGATGATAGGAACCGAAATGAAGGTAAGGGTATAGGAAATGGTCTGTGTCTGAAGATAATAAGCGGCAGCAATCGGAAGCCATCCATAACAAAATGCAATCCAGAGTTCTCCAAGACCCCGGCTGACCCATCTGACCGGTTTTGCAGAATAGAGAAATCCTCCTATCATTCCTAGAATTCCTAAAGGGAGGGTAAATGGTCCGGTTTCAAGGCCGAGCCAGATGTAAAGTCCAATACATCCTGCACTGATGAGTGCTGTCAGTGATGCCAGCCAAACCATGGAAGGTCTGATAAAACCCTGCTGAATTACCTGTGCCCCACCTGAAAACCGGCTTTTACATTCTGATATGACTTCAGAATCTTCATCCTGATCATAATATTCTCCAGCCAGATATGTAGCAAGCATGATGAAGAAGGTTCCTAGAATTCCAAAGAGAAGAACATCTAATCTGATGAAATATCCATCATACATGGCAAGCACAGTTCCCAGGATAAAGGGGAATATACCAACCGTGTGAAAGGGAAGCCTTGAAAGAAGAATGAACTTTTGAATGAAAAAAAAGAAATCTGATTTTAAAAAATTGCAGGTCATTCAAATACCGACGAGATGAAAGTACTATTTCCTTCAATATATAATAATTGGGCTCTTCGTCGTTTCACTGGATGGCCATCCAGTGAGTGCGATATGAGGCTATAATCTGGATTGCCTCTAGATGATTCTTTGGAAAATGAATGCAGTTGATCAAAATCAGTTGTATTTTTGTGGATAATTAAATATTAGGGATAATCCGGAATCTGATAGAGGATTTATGAATTATTCATTACTATCCTAATTTCTTTATGTCAGGTTCTGATAAGAAAACCGGTATATTTAGGTTCATAAAGTATTGAGACCAATGACAATGACTTTACCCGCGTCCCATTTTAAGAGTTTGGAGACCATAAAACCTTTCAATGGAATATAAAAAATCTTTAAGGCCTTTTGTCAGCTGATAGGTAACGATTGCTCAAGAATTTTATGAATTGAAAATATGAGTTTTACATGGAAATCATATGTATTAACAAAGCAAGTTCTAAAGAATAAGACATATGAAACAATTCAAAATTATTATCGAACAACATCCTGATGGATTCATTGCATATCCTGTTGGAATGAAGGGAATCGTAATCGGACCGAGTGATACCTATCAGGAAGCGTTAGAGGACATAAAATCAGCGATAGTATTTCATCTTGAGACATTTGGGAAGAAAGTTTTTTCAGGATTATGATCTCATAAAAGCGAAAACCGATGAGGTTATGTCAGAAATCTCATCTATAAATCAGAGATTCCCCTCCCCCGGTTTGATCTCGATACATGTTGGCCAGTTTTCCTGGAAACAGCAATGAGGAAATGGCGTATTAAAAATAATACTGCCTCACTATTACAAGAATCTCTTCCGGTTGAATGAGTTATTCCAAGGATCTTTTAACGGAATTTCCGGATATGAAAGGATTTTCGGTCAAAAACTTAAAGTATATACAGGCATTTATGGCTGCTTATCCTGACCTTACATCTGTGCAAGAGGTACTTGCACAATGAAAAACCAAGTTCCAAAATTATCAATAAGACCTATCATCCACAATCAAAAATTATCCCGAAACTGGAGATAGATCCTATGCATATATTATTTCACTCATAATATTCGGTTTATACCTGGGTTTTATAGAATTCATCATTACCAGGTCAACTTTTCTTTCGAATAATTCTTCAAGAAAAAATTTACAATCCATAAAATTTTCAAATGTTTTTTCGCCTCTTCGAAAAGAAACCAGAATATCCACATCACTATCCGGCTCTTCTTCTCCTCGGGCAAATGAACCAAATACCCCTATACTTTCAACACCGAATCGCTTCTTCAGGATTACCTCATGTTCCCGGAGAATCGCGATTACGTCCATAAAATTATATGATCATATGCATGACTCTTACTCTAAAGTTTCTGGTTGATACATCCGGATCTCATGTCCTAAAACCGTGAGGGCTGGTATTGTCAATTATTGGAAAAGGATATGTTTAATCACATAACTCACATCTTCACTGATTCAGGATAGTACATTCTCATCACCATATCAAGAGCCTCTTCAGGTGTACCTTCCCATTTGCCACTTGAAAAGATTGCAGGCTCATATTTCTCATTACGGTACGTATAGATTGCGAGTGTTCATCCTGCCAATTGAAAATATCGGAGGCGACATAACTGAGATGGAGTATTTCTCTGCTTTTCAATAAATTCTTCACGGGTGATCCCAAAGTATGACAAACTCTCTTCATCCGGTTCAGGAGGCTCATCATATGCATCAATGTAACAAAAATGCCCTTTAAATCTCACATCGATACGAATAAGGCCTTTGATTTCCCCATACTTCTCCTGTGCATATGCAAGTAATCGTTGTTTCACTTCAGTCTGTATTTTTGGAGGAATTTTCTCCCCTCCGGATTGAGGACAAAATATCCAGACCTTTTTTGGCATGCTCTCATAATATAATAGATTATTCAGGAATAATGGTTATTCATGAAAAGCCTCGTCATATAATAACTGAAGTTTGTCCACAAGGCTTCTCATTACACGGTATCGTTCAGATTGCTTATCTACATAATCATGGTATGAATCATTTTCAAGAATAGAATAATAAACCTCATAGAGTGTCTCAATGTCCCATTGATAGAGACATAATGGTCTTTTCCCTTTATATTTTGCTATCCTTTCATCCAAACCAAAACATTCTAAGAGTTCATAAGCGTTACAAACAAGCTCATCCACTTATGCTTTTGTAAGATTAAGATAAAATTTCTTATCACCTGATCCGGGTTTAATCATATTCTACCTCTATTCATATTTGTCAGGTATTATCTCCGGAAAATTTCAGTTCATGTAACACTTGCAGCAGTTGCATCTGTTACAGGGGCAAAAATTGCTTATTCACGGTTTATTTCTCCTGTTATTATCAATCATATTTAATTCTGAAATTGTTCCGGCAATTCAGACTTGGAAAATTCCATTATGTTATTTAGAAAAACCAGTCAAAATGATTTTACAAGAAATATCATCTCAATATCGAGGATATTCCTCCTGATGAATCACAAAAAAAGAAAAATACCATTACTCTCTGTTTTGGCTGATTATGTACGCAACGGTGTACTTTGCATCTCCCACGATACCACTATCGCGTTTGAATACATGTGACTGGGGTATATCAACATTATTCAGGGTACTATTAAAACGACTGTTATATATATCGAATTCATATGTTCCTATACGATCAGAACTGGACGTATCCCTCTCCCATACCTCCATTTTTACATGAGTTGGAACCGTGATATATTGGGGAGACGGCCATTTGGTCTCCCCTGACTTGAGATTATGTTCTTCCCACACATTTTCATCATTGATTTTGATAAAAATCTCGTCGCGACTTTCCTGTGCATCATTGCACTTCACAGACTGGATGGTAAGATAATAGGTATGGGGAAGGGTACCATTGCCACTGCCTGTATCTCTTCCAACTTCGTATGAAATCTGGTAATGGGTTGTGTGTGGTGATGATAGGATATCAGGAAGGTCCCTTGTGAAAACTCCAACCTCTGGAGGTATGGTGAATCTGCCAATAAGATCATCCAATAAAGAATTCGTTGACTTTTGATATGGTGAATCATCTTCATATAACAGGAATAATACCTGCTGATTTTCAGGATTTTCAATAATCTCATTAATTACCCAGCTATCACCATCTTTCATGTCATGACCACCTTTCCCGCCCCAGTCTTTTTCAATACCTGGCCCCCTTATCTCTATCCGAATATCATCCGTCGTCTCAGATGTAGTCTCATAGCACATAAGTGATTTTAATTTAATATTTACGGCATCGGCTGTAAAAAGGCTAAAAATAATGACTAATATAAAAAGTATTATAAACTTTTTCATCTTCATCGATCATCACAATGTTGCAATACATTGTCATGATACTTATAGGTAATGGATACTCTTCTTACCGTACCCGA
This sequence comes from Methanomicrobiales archaeon, assembly GCA_012729535.1. Lineage (GTDB taxonomy): Archaea > Halobacteriota > Methanomicrobia > Methanomicrobiales > Methanospirillaceae > Methanospirillum. The sequence goes on from JAAYCY010000054.1 coordinate 40,303, forward strand.
TCAACTGCAGGAATTGTTCTCCCTATATCGGTTGCTCCCCTTGCAGATCTGATTCCATATGCAGGAACGAAAGATACGGGGCTGAGGTGACAGGAGCAATAATTCCTGTATAACCAAAGCAATAACATGCGACAGAAAAGAACAGAAGTGGGGTCCGCCATCTTGCAATTACCTGCCAAATACGACAGGAATAAATCGTGATTATTACACTGATAAAACCTGAAAAGAAAGGTGCCAAGATGATTGGATTACCGGTAAGCATCACGTTTCCTCCCAATTTCAGATAAGTTCTATAAAGATAATAGAAGGGTAATCCCTCAATAATATCTTGCTCATCAGCGATTTTTAATCACTCATGCCATTGATGCCGCCCGCTTCTTAAATCTGTGTGCAGATTGTAAATCTGGCTTCATTTGGTGTTAAAATGGAAGATGTCGCCGTTTCGAATCCGACTGGGCCCATAAATGCTGATATCAGGTCTTCAGAGCATAATATCGCTTTTTTCGAGCATTATTTTTGTTTGAATCTTCAAAAGCAGGTACAGGCGTGAACTCATGTTTACCAAGTTCAGGATCACAGATGAAGGTTTAAGAGATACTTCTATTCTTCAACCTAATCCTGATTATTTTTGTTCGCGACCTCCTGAATATCATCCATAAAAACTAGTATCTGATTCATATTGCACCTTTTCTATTTTCATTGAGATTGATCCCATTATGACTATAATCATCATCAAGAATCTCTAATTGTTGGATGAGACAATGTATGTGATCAAAGCACAGTGCATTCCGAATCGGCTATCATTATCATTGGAACTGGTTTTTCATACTTTCAATAAATTCAGCGGGCGTCATTACTAAGATATCATCCGGAAAATGTCTGGTATTTCCTGTAATAAGTGGAACCTTGCTATGAAATACCAGTTCATAAAAAGGCCGATCAGAAGAGTCAGGAAGGTTTTTCAAAACCGGAGGGGGGACAATCCATAATCCTTCATGTTTAAAGAATGAGAGTAGAGCATTCACATCATCCGGAGAAAAACCAAACCTGGGCCTTTTCAGAACCTCATCGTATTCATGAAAAACCCTGCTATCCAGTATGATTCGGACTTTTCTGGCAATTATCATCCGGACTATTGTTGCAGGATTTCCATGGGGGTTTAAAAGACCTGAAACCAGAACATTTGTATCGATGACAATGATATCATTCATGAATCATCTCATTTCTGACTTCATGAATTTCTTTATTAATATCAGATAATTTCAGTTTTTCTAAACCCGATTTTTTACTTTTCTCCCACATATGCTCAATTGCAAGTTCAGCTCTCAATCTCCGGATAAGGTCAAGTACTTCTTCAGGTTCTCCGTTAATTGAGATTGAAATGACTTTTGGTTTTCCATTCACTGTAATGATGGTATCTTTATCTTCGCCCTCTTTCCATAACAATGCAGGATTTGATCTGAGTTCTGCTGAAGAAATATATCTCATAATATATCAGATAATTGATCACATAATATATCTTCTTTATCCTCTCTTTTGTAATAATTACCGGAGTTTGGGAGTTAATATCATCACGAATCCTATCCATCTTTCTCCAAATATAATTTATCGAAAACATTGGCGTCTATTTGGTAATCCGGACGCCCGTAGCACTTGTAGCACTTGTAGCAGATCCTATGTAGAGACCCCGGATATTTTTTTGGAATGATGATTACTCTCTGCCCGGATTAGAATTTTTTTTACTCTACATTCTTCTGTATTGGTATATAATAAAAAAGATATGGCTTAAATCCCGTCTCTATATGTCTTTCTTTTGGTCTGAATATTATAATTTGCTTGTATTAGAAATTACGTTTTTTCATTAACCGGAATGCCATAGATGATTCAAAAAAAATATCCCGGGTGTGTACATTAGAACTGCTACAAGTGCTACAACTGCTACAACGCATTAAAATCGCACATCCGGCATAATTTGCAATTTTTTCCGGATTGGGTGTCATACTATAATTTTATTTGGGGATATGGTCCGGAAAATGTCCTGATGTCATTAATTTGATACACTCCGAATGTAATGTTCCTTAAACTGACTCACTCCATTCAATAATTTGTGTTGCAATAAGGTCTACATGAGTAAGACGGATTAATAATGCACTTTCATTATTTACACTCATAAAGAACCTTACCCTCTGATAGTGCCCAGTAAAGAACTGTTCCAGTTACTGGATCTCTGGTTTTTTCAGTAGGATAAACCAGAATGTCGATACCAACGCCTGGTGCTATCCTCCCGGCGGCTTTTCGGAGCCGGACCATCTCCATTCCCTGATGACTCACGGTATCTTCAATAACCATGATGTCAACATCTGAATCAGACGTCTCTTCTCCCCGGGCATATGAACCAAAGAGGATTGTTTTTCGAGGATTTACAGCCTTAACAAGTCATTTGGCTATTTCCTGAATATCATCCATAGTAACTGGAATTTGATTCATATCTCACCTCTTCTATTTCCATTGATTTGATATCGCTTTACATACAATCATCATTGAGAATATTTCTGTTTGTTGAAAGAGATGATGTATGGCTATTCGTCATTTTCAGTCGATAAATAACTCCTTCCTCTTTTGAATCACCTTTTTCGTCGACTTACAAAGGAAGTAATCTCAATTTATTTTAATTACCGTTACCCGGGAGTCTAAATCATCATCAAATCGTTTCAAAGGCTCTTTAATTGTATTTTAACGGTATATTTGGCTCCTATTAAGTGATCCGGGCGGCTTTAACCGTTGTAATAACTAAAAAGGGTATTAAAACCCTTTATTCTGGATAATTGAAGCGATATTTCCAGATTAGGTGTAATAGTATGATTTTATTGGACGATTAGGTCCGGAAAAATTCTTTCATGAAGGCCTGTATTGCTTGATCTTTACAAAGATGATACTTTATGTGGGTGAGATCCGGAAGTCAATAGCGGCCTTTGACTGAATTCGTTTCCTTTTGATTTGGACTAATTCAAGCAGAAAATGGCCTTATTGTAAAATATGAGATCTATCTTATCTGATATTGATAATTCACGGTTTAAATCTAAAAATACCTTAAATATGTATGATAAAAATAAGTATCCTTTAAAGGAACTCTGTTCTCTACTGTTAGTATCTAAATATTCCATGAACATTGATATCATTTTTCTCTTATACTGGTAAAATTATCCAGGGTAAAAAAAAATTTTACTATTGCTCTCATTAGGACTGATTCCAAATGTCCATTCATTCTTTGTTTTCGAAGACGATGCCCACCTGATTCAGTAAGCTCTGAATTTTCGTAATTATCTTATCAGTGACTTTGCGAAGGGGCGGGTGTTTGGTTCTGGATTCTGGAAGTCTTTCGGTTCGTAAACCATTACGAACTTCGTATAACTGCCGGAGATACTTCTTTTCTTTATTTTGGATACATGGGTCTCTCTGATTACTCGTGAATTAGAACCTTAACAACCCAAGAATTGAACCACCTCAACCTGTTCTTTCCTTTTTCATACTGGGAATCGTTCTATATTGGGAAAAGGCTGGCCGGAAGGAATACTGCAAAAATTATATTTTTTCTGTCCGGAGTCATTTCGTAACGTTTTCGTGGTTTCATACCAGACATCCCTTCGTATGGGAATGTGAGATGAATTATATTTAAAGTGGGTTATAGCAATGGCAGGAGTATCATTTCCGGTTTCTTCAGTTGACGATGTATTTACCGGGTTGCCGAAAGGTCCGGAAAGCAATATTTCTGTAGGTGGTCTTGTTGTCTGTAATACCGGAGATCTATTCAGAAGATTTGTCAAACCCACCGATTTTCCAATTATATCAGCAGAAGAACTTGCAATCCTGATACTGGATCACACCGGAATATAATTGCATTACTTATATATTTATATAATTATCTATCTCAAATATCCTTTTTTCCCCCTGTAATGCAATTATCCAGCCCATCCAAAAAAAGTTAAAAAAAATTATTCCTCTTTAGACACCCAGTCATAAAAGAGAGCAGCACAAACAGCACCAAGAACTGGTCCAATTACATAAATTGGGAAAAAACCCCAGAGATTTGAACCGCCAAGAAGCAGATCTCCCAGGAACGGACCAAAGGTTCTTGCCGGATTAAGGGATGCACCGGAGATATTCCCTAAAGTAGTAATAATTCCAGCAACCGTAAGACCTATCACAATTCCGGCAAATCCGGGTGTTGCATTCCGGTCAACTGCTGCTCCCATGATAGCGGTCATCAGGAGAAATGTTCCAATGAACTCAACTATTATAGCCTGCAGGTAGGATATTCCCGGAAAAGGTGCTGTTGCTCCAAGACCTCCGATGGTCACTGCATCCATACCGACAGAAGCAGCAAAGAGAAGACTTCCAAGCGATGCACCGACAATCTGGGCAAATACGTATGAAACCATATCTCCGGTTGGAAACCGTTTCGTTGCCCATAGAGCAATACTGACCGCCGGATTAATGTGTGCTCCTGAAACCCTTCCAAGTCCGTAGATAACCGCTGCGATGGTAATACCAAATGCAAGGCCGATGGCAATCCAGTCTCCAAGGCCCCCAAGAGCACCGATACCGATATTAAAAGGAGTTGCGGTCTTCGTTCCGGAGGCTATCATAAGGGTAATAACCGCTGCTCCGGCACCAAAATAGACCAGAAACAACGTTCCGATACATTCAGCAACTGCCCGTTTTACAAGAGTTACCATTGATTCACCTTTTCAGAGCCGTCCTGCACTCTTCACACAGAATCCGGGGAATTTTTACCTGTGTCTTTGTAGCCGGGAAGGGATATCCTCCCTCCCAGACCTGGGTATCTTCACGAATAGCATGTTCCATACAAAGACCCATTCCACAAACGATGCAGATTCCTACAGCCTCTGTGTCTTTCCCAGCTTTTGCACAGACATAACATTTCATACCGGCTACCTCATACTGCTTCACGATACTGACAGTATTCATGTCTGAAATCTACACAGGAGGCCGATGCGCAGCCTTTACATATCCGGGCCGGAGCTGCCGCAACATCTTTTTTCAGAGCAATGATGTTTGTCATGAGTGTTGCCGTGATTGGTTCACTGGTCAGCAGGCAGGGATAATCGGATAGTCTCATCAGAGCAGACATCCGGACGGTTATGGCACAGGCAGGATATGCATACCACTGGGGATTATTGATTATTTCATGGGTGAGTACCGGGGATAGATCTACGGGCAGCCCGGATACGGTGACTTTCATCTCTTTTCCGCTTCCGTTCCGAAGTTTTCGAGCCCGGTCCATGATGTTCCATCCACGAAAGATCATATCCATAAAGTCACAGTTATGAAGTTCAGCTGCCGCTCCACGCTTTGGATAGAGCTGAACATAATTGTGGTACCTCTTTGTCAGGAGATCAATAATCATCAGGGCATTAAACCCGTCAAGTTCAAGAATATACTCGGTTGCTGCAGCACTTGCTCCGGTTGCAAGAGACAGCAGTTGTTCCGGAGTCTTGAATTTGGTAACAGATGCAAGCAGACTCTTTTCGATAACATCGGTGACTGCCTCGATAATTCCCATGACCATGTCATCCTTGCACATGTTATAGGTAGACTGGGCGATGTGATGGGCAACATCTCCGACACAATAAGCCGGAATGGTCACAATGTTTGCATAATGGACCTTGTCCTTGATTGCTGCTTCAACAACAGGAAGCATAGCAGTTTTATATTCTTCCATATATTTGCGGACATCAAATGAGGACTGGCCGACACTGTCCATGAGATCTGCCTGTGCCTTGACCGGATGATCATAAATGTCACTGAGCATCTCTATCTCTTTTTTTACAGCGGTTGTTAGAGTTTCTCCACCTTCGATGGCATGGGCAAATACATCACCGACACCATAACTGGTATTCATTCCCCATGATTTTGCGGCAAGAATGGCCTTTTTATGATCATCCGGAATGTTTGTCTTTCGTAAAATCTGGTTAACGACGTTGCTTGTACTTCCGGGAACAAGAGCAAAGTCCACTACACAGGTAGGCCCGTAAAATCCCCCATACCGCCGGGTAGATTCTAGACCAATAATGCTTTCACTCTTTTTTATCTGAGTGATAAATTCTTTGACACTCTTTTTAAACGAAGGATCTTTTTCGTATAAAATTTCAAGAATTACCGGAGTCTGGTAATGCTCGACAAAAGGATCATCTTCAGGCCGGATAGTTTTTGCAAGTTTTGACAGAATAGTATAATGCGCCTTTACTGATTCCTTATGTAAGTCGATGACTGACTGACTTTGTTTTCCAATTGCTTTCATTTCCGAAACTGCATCAAGGTACACTTTTGCATCGGTAAGTTTGAATGAAGTTCCGCGTTTCTTCTTAATCGTTTCAACATCAGCTTTCTGGGCAGCCATTGCTTCCCGAATCATCTTCTCATACAGGTCTTTCATACTCTTCTCACCTATGTCTCCAACAGACACTGAAAATAATCCTGTATCTTACAGGAATATTCACATCTGGCCTTTGATTTCGTCGGCCTGGATGATGATGATCTTCTAAATTACCATGAAACCTGTCTTCATGATCACCAGCAGACCAGACCTTACATAGGAGAGATTGTGCTGGTTCTATTTAAGTATGTAAGAAATAAAAAAGGTTAATCTCTACGTTCTACAATCCAGGATCCCTCATCCTCCCTGACAAGAAGAACCGGACTTCCCTGTATTCTTACCGGTTGAGGAAATTTTCTGAATAGTATTTTTCCACTTTGAACCGGTTTTCCATCGACTGATATAATATCGGGTATGCCTGCTGCCTTTATATCAGAAATTTCTGCCTCACCATACAGGTTTCTGATAGTTCCGACATGGATATACCTGCCATCTGACCCGCTTGCAGCAAGTCCGACTGCAGCAAGGGCTCCGATTATACCACCTTTTGTTCCATCAAGTCCGACAAGCCGGATATTGGAATATTCCGCTATGGATAATGCCTGTTCCTGTGTTAAAACCATGGATTTTGCATCTTTTCCAAATAGGACTACTGCAGGATTTATCTGGCTTACATGTGCCAAACAAACGCCGGGATCACTCCCTTTAGCGGCATCTTTTTTAACAATAAAGGTTACTTCATCAAATAAATTCTCCCGGGCATCTTCCGGAACATCATGTATTGAAATTGCCGCTGCACTGTTATGAGATGTGTATGGTATATCCGGATGAACATACAGCTGATGTCGGGTTATTGCGTGGATATTATATTTTTTTCCTAATTGCTCAATAATCTGTCTGGCAAGTCGTCCGGTTCCCGGGCTGTCCGGCATATCGGTGTCATCGATGGAAATGTATATTGTCATGGTGTTTCCTGCTCAAAAAAGTGACGGAATGTAGAAAAATTCTTTCATTATCCTATTCCTGCTGTTTTGTTATTCTTATTATCTCATCAAAAACAGTCTTTCCAAGGATTCCTGAACTTTCCTCCGGATGAAGGGTCTGCATTACCTCAACAATTTTACTTGTTCCTTTGTTGGTCGTTAAGATACCAACCCGTTCTGCCCTTGTCACCAGTTCCTGTTCTTCCATCATGGCAAAGTATGGGAGGATATAATAATGGGGAACTTCGAGATATTCAGCAAGCCTTCTGGTTGTTGGAAACCGGATATGTATTCTGTCTTTAGAAAATGTGATATTTACTGCATTATCTTCGAATAGAAAAATTTTTACTGCAGATTCAAAAAGGCCTTCTATTGAAAGCGATACCATAGAAATAGCGTTAGTTTTCAGAACAGATAAGGATACATGAAAAAGAATTAGTGTTTTTTCTTCTGGTCGTCAGGTACCGGTGAAAGCCAGACGATTTCTGCCCCGACTTCCGCTGCAATCATCTCAAGTTCGGTTTTTCTGAAATGAGTTGCTACGATCTGGATTTGGCCTCCGGTCACTGCGACGATTCGATATTTGGGTTGTTTTACACCAGCCCCTACTTTTTGTCTTTCACGAACAAAGATTTTCATGCTTACCACCTCACAACCAGTTGGTATAAGATCCATTTGGTATACCAATTGGTTTTCAACAACATATCTATACACTTTTCACGTATATATAAGTTATTCTGGTGACCCATGCACGAGAGACGTGAGATAGCAAACAAACTGCAGGGAGAAACCCTGGTGAGAAAGGGGTTATTTGACCGGTATAACGGACGTCCCCTGATGCGTATTGTTCCTGAACTCAATGTTATTAAAATTGGGGGGCATGGAATCATAGATTACGGTCGTGATGTAGTCCTGCCTCTGGTTGAAGAAATAGGTGCCCTGTCAAAAAATAATAAGATATTACTTATCACCGGAGGTGGTGTCAGAGTCAGGCATATCATGGATATCGGGCTTGATCTCGGAATGCCCACCGGTGTTCTTGCAGAGTTAACCAGCAAAATCTCTGAACAAAATGCGATTATGATGGCAACCCTGCTTGCTCCTTTTAAAGGAAAACGTATTCACACTAGTGATCTCCTTGAGATACCTACCCTCCTGGGGATGGGCGCTCTCCCGGTTACCCATGGGACTCCTCCCTACAGTCTGTATGAGCATCCATCAGAACGGAGCAATGGAGGCATTCCGCCACACCGGACAGATACCGGAGCCTTTTTAGCCGCCGAAGTGCTCGGTGCACGAAGCTGTATTCTTGCGAAAAATGTAGACGGACTCTATGATAAGCACCCATTCAAATATCCTGACGCAAAACTGATTCCGGATATCTCCGCAAGTGAACTTATTGCAATGAACATGGAGGATCTGGTAATTGAGCGAAAACTCATCGAGCTGATGCTTGAATGCCGGAATGTAAAACAGATTCAGATTGTAAACGGTCATAAGCCCGGAATGATAACCCGTGCAATAAACGGAGAAAAGATAGGGACGATTATCCGGGCAGAATAATAAAAGCCTTCTTTCTCACCTCAATCTGGACAAAAAACATTTTTCTCGATTGGAATGCCTGTTTCAGTTATAAGGAAATGTTAATTTTTGGAATATATTGATGTTAATCTCCTAAATGCAGTTGGAATTTAAATTATTAAAGTTTTGAGAGGATAATTCTCCTTTATTTTTTTCATCGGTGTGATGCTTATTCTTTACAGGTAATACCATGTCTTGACACAGCAATCAGAGGTTTTTTTTAATTAGGTGTAACCAGACCATACAGAATCGGGCTATCCTTTGTTTGTAAGATGTGAAAGAAACATCCCACTCTTTTGTGATGTAGATATTCTTGACGTTACTCTCTTCACTGAGATGAAACCATTTGTTCCTGAATTTGACTCATATCATGATTCAAAAGCAGGGTAACTGGAAAAAACAAAAAAACTCCTGGTACAATCGTAGATGTAAGGTTTCACTCCTGATTCTGAATATCCCTATATGGGTAGGAACCAAATATCTGGTATGGATATGCTGCTCTATACCGGATACATCGGGGGGATATGTACAACTATTGCATTTCTTCCCCAGGTTTTCAAGACATGGAAAAGCAGGTCGGCACATGACCTCTCCTGGGGACTTTTATTCCTGCTTCTTGTCGGTGTCTTTCTCTGGATGATTTACGGAATTGTCAGTGCCGACATTCCGGTCATGCTTGCAAATGGAGTAACAAGTGTTTTCATCGTCTCAATCGTAGGGATGAAATGGTGGTTTGATCACTGGTTGGCTGGGAAAGCAGGGAAATAATTTCTGTTGCTACGTTTTCAAATGTTCTTTTCGGTATATCAGTATCCACGCAAGAATGAGTCCTGCGCAAAATCCTATCGCAAGATCAAATGGGACTGCAAGTACTGCAATGAGGCCGGTAACTAAATAATCATCTGTTATTAGTCCGTGTTTTGCAAGTTCGATTGGCAACCACAATAAGAAGTATCCCGAACATTCCAATTGGAAGGGCACCTGAAATTTCAGGGTCTGAACAGAGAATTCCGATCAGAAAGAGAAGTATTCCCCCAAGTATCAATGAAAGTCCTCCTGTTCCCACTATCACCTCCTTCAGCCCCTCCACCGGAGTGAACACAGGCTCTGTATCGGTGAAGATGGTAAAAGGTTCTACGATCCTGACAGGGGCCGTTACATCCATCGGATCGAACAAGATCATATGTACACTCCCGACAAAAGGGGCAGGAAGTGGGGTATGGAGCCTGAAAGTGACAAATTCAGATACTACAGCAGTCACGAAAACGAATACGTTCGCGGTCCGTGATCCTGAATGATTACCTTTCAAATTCCAAAGTCGAGCAGGTATGAAAAATTTTTTACCTTTCTTTTCTCTATTTTTATCATTATACTCCTGATATATCCAGTTCCTTGTCTTGCAGACTGGCTCTCGTCACAAGTCCCGGATAATCAGATCTTTTCCATTGATACCCTCATTGATGCAATGGAACGGTTACGGAGGAGAGTGAATTAAAATGGATATTGGACGACCAGAACCTGGAGTTTAATTCTCCTAATAATCCGGAGGTTTCAAGAATTTGATTTTCGATTTTCTGATTGAACAGGTACGTATTATGTTGTTGGCTTGAACAGATTGGTTTTTCGTATGTGGGTAGTTGATCCTGATTCATTGGTCTCTCTCCATAATCATCGAACGGTAATTATGCATGAACAAATGGTATCCAGTCTGTAGTGATACCGGAATTTCTACACAGCGCAGTAGAGATAAACAAAAACTCTATTATTAACATATAGAATAAACCTTCCTGCAATTATTTAAGTAATAGGAACTATCAACAGAGTTAATTAAATTCTTTTAATATGTCATTTTTTTTTGGAATAAGAATTGCTCTGACCTGAAAAGTAAATTCGAAACATATATTTGATCTTGATATAACAAATGGTATATTCACAAAAAGAATTCCTGAACAGTCGGTTATTTCATATGAATATCTCTCTTATTGCTTTGGATGTCCCCATCTTCAGACAGAGGATATGCAGGTAAAGATTCATGATTTATGAGTGGAACAACGGGAAGTTCCATGAGATATTTTAAATGTACCAACGCTTGAATCGTTTTGTGATGAAAAGGTGTTCATTACCTTTCCGCTTGAAATAATAACTCGGGAGATCTTGATGACAGAAGAGATAACCGGATAGATAAAAACCAGTATTGGACAAGAGTCTGGGCTGTTTCTTTCCGGATAAAACAAACATACAATGGTACGCAAATTATCATATCCATTCCGGAGAAAAGCAGGAGCCACCTTCCGAATTTGTATTTTACTTTTCTTTGGCAGAAAATTATCCTTTCAAAAACTGAGAAGAACACTGTATTCTTCTGTTATGGGTTTATTGTCATACCATGGACTCGTTTGTTTCTCTTCCTGTATACTGAGCATACCAGCATTCAACCTCTCGAATGAGAGATCACCCATTCCAAGTGTGGGGAATGGAACGCTTATTTTTCCAGAAATATCTCATTTTGATATTTTCGTAAATTATTATCTAATTACACGGACAAATAAGCAGAATTTTCAAAGAGAGAAGAAAATAGAATCGGATAGAGCAGGCTTCTTTTTTCTACCAAGTGCTGGATCCATGAATCGCTTAAAGTTCGTAAGTGAGGGAAGATATGAAGTATGTACAGACAACCTGCCCGTATTGCGGGACCGGATGTTCGTTTAATTTAGTTGTTGTTGAGGGAAAAGTTGAGGGAGTTGCTCCATACCAGCGATCTCCGGTTAACGAGGGGAAACTATGCCCGAAAGGAACCTATGCCTATGAATTTATAAACAGCCCTGACCGGTTGAAAAAACCCCTGATAAAAAAAGACGGGAAATTTGTTGAGGCTTCCTGGGATGATGCATTAAAGCTCATCGCTGATAAATTCAAGTCATATAGGCCAGATGAATGTGCCTGTCTTGCATCAGCACGAACCTCAAATGAGGATAACTATGCGATGATGAAGTTTGCCCGTGGAGTGCTGAAGACCAGGCACATCGATCATTGTGCCCGTCTTTGTCATGCATCCACTGTTGCGGGGCTAGCAAACATCTTCGGTTCAGGAGCGATGACAAACTCCATTGGTGACATAGCAGAGTCAAAATGTGTTTTTATCATCGGTTCCAACACCTTTGAAAACCACCCACTGATTGGCCGCCGTGTTATGGAAGCGAAGGCGAAGGGAGCAAAGGTGATCTATGCAGATCCACGACTCACCCCAACCGGGAAGCAAGCTGACCTCTTCCTCCAGTTCTATTCAGGGACTGATGTCTGTCTCATGAACGGGATGATGCAGATCATCATCAAAAACGGATGGGAAAACAAGGAATTCATAGAGAAGCGATGTAACGGGTATGAAGAGCTCAAAAAAGAGGTCATGAAAGATGATTACAGCCTTGAAAATGTCGCCAAGGTGACCGGTGTCCCTGCAGATAAAATTAAAACCGCTGCAGAATGGTTTGCAAAATCAGGAACTTCAGCAATCCTCTATTCGATGGGTATTACTCAGCACACCGTCGGTGTTGATAATGTCAAATCAACAGGTAATCTGCAGATGCTGACTGGAAACCTGGGCAGGCCGGGAACTGGAGTGAATGCCCTTCGTGGACAGAATAACGTGCAGGGAGCCTGTGATATGGGAGCTCTGCCCGTTGTGTTCACGGCATATCAGAAGGTTATCGATGAAGCAGCTCATAAGAAATTCACCGATGCCTGGAAATTCCCTGACGGCATCGCCGAAGGAAAGAATGGGTACGAAGTAACGGTCATGATGGATGTTCTTACCGAGAAACCGGGAGAACTGAAATGCCTGTATATCATGGGTGAAAATCCGATGATATCTGATCCAGACCTGACTCACGTTAAACATGCACTCAAGACACTTGAGTTCCTCGTCGTCCAGGATATCTTTATGAACGAGACAGCTGAGCTGGCCGATGTGGTCCTTCCGGCTGCTTGTTATGCAGAAAAGGACGGGACACAAACAAGCACGGAGCGACGTGTTCAGATGTGGAGAAAGGCCCAGAATCCACCCGGAGAAGCCAAGGGAGACTGGGAGATAATTGCATCGCTCGCTGCAAAAATGGGCTATGGAGCTCAGTTCCCCTGGAAGACTTCAGAGGAGGTCTTCAACGAGATGGCATCGTTAACGCCGTCATACGGAGGAATGACCTATGAACGGCTAAGTAAACCAGAAGCCCTTCACTGGCCATGCCCGGCAAAGGACCACCCGGGAACACCGATCCTCCATGGAGAAAAGTTTGGTATGCCTGACGGAAAGGGTCTTATGACTGCGATTCCGTTCAAATACCAAGCTGAACGCCCGGATAAAGACTACCCGTTCCTGCTGACTACCGGGCGGAGCATCTGGCAGTGGCATACCGGTACGATGACCCGGAGATCCGCAAGTCTTGAGAGAGAAGAGCCAACAGGCTGGATCGAGATGAATCCTGAGGATGCAAAAGCCCTTGACGTGAAGAACGGAGAGAAGGTCAAAGCAGTCAGCCGACGGGGAGAGATCGAGATTACTGCCCGTGTCACTGATACCATCAAGAAAGGTGTCATGTTCATCCCGTTCCATTATGCCGAATGTGCAGCAAACGTCCTGACGATCAATGCTCTTGATCCGGTGGCAAAGATCCCGGAGTCAAAGGCCAGTGCTGTGAAGATTCAGAAGATTGTGGAGGTGAAATAAGATGGCAGCAAAAGGCGATATGATGTATGCCTGGACTACAGACAGTGAGATCGCAAAAAAGGCTGAATGCGGAGGTGCTGTCACAGCACTGCTCAAGTATGCCCTGGAAAACAAGATGGTAGATTCAGTTCTGGCCATAAAAAAGGGTCAGGATGTCTATGATGCGGTTCCAACCATCATCACTGATCCGAAAGACCTCAAGGATACTGCAGGATCCCTTCATTGTGGAAGTGTACTCCTCTCGAAGGTTCTCAAAAAATACCTCAAGGGTGCAAAGGATAAGAAGATTGCAGTCACCGTGAAGGGCTGTGATCTGATGGGAATTCTGGAACTTGCAAAGAGGAATGATATCAACCGGGACAATCTCCTTCTTATCGGGGTGAACTGTGGTGGTACGGTCTCACCGGTAAAAGCAAGAAAGATGATCAAGGAAGTGTTCCAGGTCAACCCTGATACCGTACACAAGGAAGAGATTGACAAGGGCCAGTTCATCATCGAATACGAGGGAGGTCACAAGGGAATCAAGATTGATGAGCTGGAAGATGAAGGCTATGGAAGAAGGACAAACTGTCGCCGGTGCCTCTATAAAGTACCGCGGCAGGCTGATCTTGCCTGTGGGAACTGGGGAGTCATCGGAGAGAAAGCGGGAAAAGCCACCTTTGTTGAGATCTGCAGTGACAAAGGTGCAGATCTCATCACCAAGGCAGCCAAAAGCAATGCTATCGGGACTCAGGCTGCGGATCCAAAAGGGATCGAGATCCGTGGTAAGGTAGAAGGTGCCATGCTGAAACTTGGTGAGAAGTGGAGAAAGAAAGACTTCACCAGCTTGAAGGACAATCTTTGGAGCGCCATCGAGAAAGAGACATCACGGTGTATCAAGTGTTATTCATGCATCGAAAACTGTCCGGTATGCGTTTCTACTGGAGAAAACGGGAAGAAATCTCTCATGGTGGATGCGGGTGCAATTCCCCCAAGCCCGATGTTCCATATGAGGAGATTTGCACACATATCCGATTCCTGTATCAATTGTGGGCAATGTGAAGAACTCTGTGCAATGGATATTCCACTGGCACTCTTTTCACACGCGATAAGATCCGAAGCAGATGTTGTATTTGAACCAAAACTGGGCAAATCAACATATTCTAACTAATTTTTTTTAAAAACGTTTTGGTTTTGATTTTTATCCGACACTCGGCGGGTAATTTTTCAGGAATAATATTTTAAAACCTCCGGCCCGAGCAATTGTGCAATTCCACGAATTTCATCATTGATATTCATCAACTTAGTCACTCTGGTTTTATCGACAACCAG